>JBFMDA010000024.1:0-23233 GCA_040754255.1 Candidatus Omnitrophota bacterium
GAAAGACTGGCAATCCGCCCAAAAAATAGATGACTGGATGCGCAAGAATCTTTGGTAACTGCCAAATCGTTCTTGACAGCATTGAGAAATTAAGATATACTCAACTCGGATTCAGGCGAAAGCCTGGTTCAAAAGCCACGGAGGCAACATCAAGCCTTTCGCGTGGCTTTTTTATTTAAGGCTTTTATAAAGACTCACAACATGCAAAGACAAGACTCAGAGGATAAAAGAATATTCGCACGCTTCCCCGTTGAATTTCCTGCGCGTTTTTTATGCCCGAGCACCTGTAAAGAGGGGTATTGTGAGGCACAGGATATCAGCGCCAAAGGAGTGGGCATTGTGACACACGAGGCGTTATCCCCCAATTCCAGCATCGAACTTTGGCTGCATATCCCCGATAAAGGCGATTCACTTTATACCAGAGGCGAAATTGTCTGGTCAGAACGATTAGAGCCAAACAGGTATAAAGCAGGTATCAATCTGGACAGGGCTGATCTCATGGGAATGTCCAGGGTGTTAAGGACGATATAAATTTTACCCTCCCTTTAGTTAAAACAATTCACTTGATTTTACCAAACCCCTACGATATACTCATTAGCGTATTAATGACAACATAAGTTATAAGCCCGAATTTAAATAATTTTTTGCCCTGTCGTCTAATTAAATGAGGGCATAAGTTATGGAGTAGGCAGCCGTGTTTATAGCGACATAACCTATAAGCCCGAATTTAAATAATTTTTTGCCCTGTCGTCTAATCGGTAGGACTTCAGATTCTGGATCTGACTATCTTGGTTCGAGTCCAAGCGGGGCAGCCAATTTGGACGGTCACACAAACCACGCTAATGGCAGCAAGATAGAAAAATGCCACTTCATACTTTCCAGAATACCGTAGAACCTGTTTATGGAATTGATAAGTTTGGTCTTATCAAATTATGCTATTTCGATAACAAAATGTCAGATATAGAAATTATTGAGACAATAGAGCGCGATACAGGCTATAGATTTAGTAGAATGGCAGTAAAAAAGTGGCGTGATGAATTTCAGCTGAAGGCAAGAAATCCTCATGAGCGCTTCCAATTAGCAGTAAATAAAAAGCGATTTGATCACGAAAAAGTAGCACAAAAAATAGATTATAATGCAAGGACAAGAAAAATTGATTACGAGAATCGATTTATAGATTACGATAAAATTAAAAAAACCGTTACGTCAAAATATGGATATAAATGGGCAACTGGTCTCGATGCTTTGTTAAACAGGCATAAAATATCTGATGAAAAACTGGCAAAATATTTAAAGATAGGGCACCATGCCATTTATCAATGGAAAACTCTTAGAAGTAGAGTCAATAAGGCGTTTCAAGATAAAATTAGCGAATATTTTGGAACCATCTCTAAAAAGATCTTCAGTTCTAACCGTAGAAAAAAGCGTGCAGACCAATAAACTGTATGGTATACTTTAAGTGGAAAGAAAAAGGTTGACTTTCGTATACTCTTGTGGTATAAAAAATACCATCATCCCAGTGAGATCTCGTATCTTGCTGGCCCCGAACTTCTCGTGAGTTCGGGTTTTTTATTATAAACTATGAATAGAATAATTTTCTTTGTTGACGGATTCAATCTCTATCACTCCCTAGATTGTAAATCTTCTTATTATAAATATAAATGGCTTAACCTTGATAAACTTGCCCGTTGTTTTATTACCTCAAACGACAAGATAGAAAAGGTATTTTATTTTACGACTTACGCTACGTGGGATCAGGTTAAACTGGCTAAGCATCAGATATATGTTAAGGCATTGCAGTTTGTGGGTGTTGAAGTAGTTTTTGGCGCTTTTAGATATGCCGATAAAACCTGCCGAATTTGCCACAAGCAATACAAAACTTTTGAAGAAAAGCAGACAGATGTTAATATTGCCATTAAGCTTTTTCAAACAGCTGTCCAGGACTTATGGGATACGGCGATAATTGTCTCTGGAGACAGCGATTTAATACCAGCTATACAGGCCGTTAAAAGCACTTTTCCTGCAAAACGCATTGGATTGGCGATCCCAATAGGGAGGCGCGCGGAAGAGCTAAAACAGGTGGTAGATTTTCACATGAAATTGAAAGAGAAGCATCTAGCTACCAGTCAATTCGCAGATGAGATTACCATAGATGGCGGTGTTAAATTAGCCCGTCCTACCACTTGGAAATAGAGGATCGTTATTCGTAAAGGGCTGGTCTAAAGACAATAAATTGCCCCTTTTACGGCGTGTAAAGAGTTTCATGATAAGCACGACTTCCTGAAGCTCTGTGGTGGTTCGTCTCCCGTCAAAAGCGGGCAGTTGATCAAGGCGCCATCTTACGCGCACCGTCGTTTTGAAAAGCTTGGATTCGAACCAAAGGGGTGCGTTGAGGCCGTTCCTACCTTAGGGTTACCAAAAAACACTTGACAAATACGCAGGGCTTGATAAAATTGAAAATGATTTTCAATATCAGAATATCGTATGGGAAACGAGCATATATTACTGGATGAATTTCTGCAGTCGAGAAATCGCAAGCGTAGCCGACAGCGCGAAGAGATTCTAAACCTGTTTTTGAGCTCCCGGCGCCACGTCACCGTTCTTGAGCTTTATCGAGAAGTCCGGAAGCAGAACCCGCATATCGGTTTTGTTACTGTGTACCGCACCTTAAAGTTATTGTGCGAATCTGGTCTGTGCCGCGAACTCAAACTCGAAGACGGGATCGCCCGTTATGAAAAACAAGTTGGCCATGAGCACCATGATCATTTGGTATGCACTAAGTGCGGGAGGGTGGTGGAAGTGGTAGACAATACAATTGAACTTCACCAAGAAAGGCTTTTTAAAAAGTACGGTTTTTACCCCCAGCGGCACCGGATGGAGCTCTACGGAGTTTGTAAGGGGTGTAAGAAAGGGTAGTTTTTTTGCGTTTAAATTGAAAATGGTTTTCATAATATAGGAATTGAACAATATGGCTTTTTCTAATTTCTTGAATTCATTCGCCCATTATTTTATTGAAATGGCTCCTGCTTTAGCCATTGGTTTTCTTTTGAGCGGGATTATTCATGAGTTTATTCCTGATGCTTGGATAGATAAACACTTAGGCGGTAAAGGCGTAAAAGGAGTATTATGGTCCACGTTTATTGGAACATTGGTACCTGTTTGTTGTTGGGGGTGTTTACCGATTGCAGTCAGCTTTCGTAAGAAAGGCGCCTCTTTAGGACCGATACTGGCGTTGCTTATTGCTACCCCCGCCACATCTATTAATGCCTTGATCGTGACGACAAAATTATTAGGGATAAAGTTTGCAATATATCTTTTCTTTTCCGTGATTCTTATGGGGATAATCGTTGGGCTGGTTGGTAATCGAATTAAAGTAAAGAACGCCATAGATTCCCGAGACGGTTGCGACTGTAATAAACGCGCACCTGAACCGACGATAAAAAAACAGCTTTTCGTTTCCAGGGTGGCATCTGTCTTTAACTTCGCTTTTATCCAGATGCCCAAAGACATCGGGAGAGAAACCATCCTTGGTTTAGCCTTGGCAGCTTCCGTAGATTCAATTATGCCGGTTGGTTATCTGATAAAACATTATTTAAGGGGAGGCATAGGGTATCTGTTTGCCTTAATTTTTGGCTTGGTTACGTATATGTGTGCAACTATGGGTGTGCCGTTGGTCGATGCGTTAATTAAGCAAGGGTTGAGCAGCGGGGCTGGTTTTGTTCTGCTTTTGGTAGGGCCCATAACCAGCTATGGCACGATATTGGTGTTAAGAAAAGAATTTGGCATGAAAGTATTGTTGTTATATTTAGTTCTCATAAGCGTGCTCGCTTTATTATTTGGCTATATCTATAGCTTTATTTAGAAAGGAGGAGTGAAGATATGGCAGGCTTTGCGGCATTAACCAACAGGTAAATTTTTTTAATAATAAAATGAAAATGATTTTCATAATCAAAGAGGAGGAAGCCGTGGGAAGAATAATTCTGTTACTTGTTGTGTGTATGTTGTCTTTAGGAGTGGACCAGGCCTATGCAGATAGGCGTTCTTATGTCTGGACCTATGAATATATGACTATGCCCAGAGGGGCGTGGGAGTGGGAGACGTATGTCACGGCAGAAATACCAAATTTGCACAAATCTAACATTAATACTATAAAGCCACAGCTTGAGATAGAGTACGGCATAACCGACCGATGGGATGTCGCTATGTATCAAATGTGGAAATTTAAAAATAAGAAATACGAGAACGACAGTGAATATGAGGGATTCAAATTAAGGACACGTTACCGTCTGGGAGAGAAAGGGAAATTTATTGTTGATCCACTTCTTTATTTTGAATACATCCGTGACGATGATTTCTCTAAGCCTAGCGTGGGCGAAGCAAAACTTGTATTGGCTAAAGACGTAGGCGATATTAATGTTAGTTATAACCAAGTCATTAAGCGGAACCTCGAGAGAGAAGGGAAAACCGACCATGAGTATGCTGTCGGCGTAAGCTATGCGTATACGCCTCGCTTCAGGGCCGGGATTGAATCAAAAGGAAATTATTCGAAAGAAAAGTATGCCATTGGCCCAACCATTTCGTACGCATTTAAAAAAACGTTCGTGGCATTAGGTGGTGCGTGGGGTCTTAATACGAAAACAGACGACTTTCAGATTCGGACGATATTCGGAATGAGTTTTTAAAAGTATTACTATCCTTCTTATATGAAGCTTGACAAGAAAAGGTATGCTATATGTGTACACTTGTCCGAAGGGCCCGTATCCGGGGCTCATCTATAAAATTGTCCCGAGAACAATACAATATTTATGGCGGAACTTGGCGCTAGCGCAGCTCAATACATAACCTCATTTTTTATCTTGCGCGTCTCGCAGCTATTTAAAATCTCCCGCCTATCTGCATAAGTAAGTTGCCATCCTTTCCTGCCTAAAAATCCTTGCCGATTCCAGGGTATTGTGCTATAGTAACCCGTTAAGGCGGTTATGAAAAGCATAATAATCTACTATTCCTTCAGCGGCAACACCCAGAAAGTAGCAAGCCTACTTCATACTTACCTTCAAGATAAAGGACAGTCAGAGCTTATTCGTTTGAAAGACCTTAAGGAGCCCCAGGGTTTTTTTACGCAAGCACGCAAGGCACTCGTGCACGCCAAAGCCGAGATAGCGGAAACTAAACTCAACCTTACGGAGTATGACCTGATATGTCTGGGAACGCCTGTGTGGGCTTTTGGGCCCGCGCCCGCGGTAAATACATACCTGGCTAGGTGTTTTGGCTTGGAAGGAAAAGAGGTTATGCTTTTCAGTACCTATGGCAGCGGCTCAGGGAACACGCGCTGCCTAAATTTTATGCAACAAGCTTTGGCAGGTAAGAAGGCTAAAGGGTTCAGGAGGTTCTCTGTACAGCAGTTTAAGGCAGATAATGCCGATTTTGTCATTAGCCAGATAAAGAAAATCGGCCTTTAATATGCTGATTGCGCCTGTAGCGCAACGGATAGCGCAATGGCCTCCGGAGCCATGTGTACAGGTTCGATTCCTGTCAGGCGCATAAAATTACTCGTTAAAAATCCTCCGTAGCTCATCGGAATGCGTTAAAGGGTTTATCAAAGAGCGAAGGAGGATGTCAGGCGCACCAAATTAACCATATGAGAAGAAAAATAGTAGCAGTAATCGGTGGGCACGATTGTACAAAGAAAGTGGAGCAATTATCCCATAAATTGGGCATTAATCTAAAAAAAGTGGTTAATACATTAGTTTGTGGAGGTTTAAGTGGAGTAATGGAGGCGGTTTGCAAGGGTTTTAAGAGTAAAAATAATGTAACTATTGGAATCATACCAACTTATGATAAAAACACCGCTAATAAATATATTGATATTGTGATCCCCACAGGATTAGGTCTGGCAAGGAACGTGTTAGTGGTGAAGACCGCAGATGTGGTGATTGCGCTCCCGGGAAAGGCAGGAACCCTTTCTGAGATTGCGTATTGCCTTCAGTTTGGTGTACCCGTGATAGGTTTTAAGCCTTGGAATATACCCGGAGTAGCTGAGGTTGGCTCTGTAGCTGGTGCTATAAAAAAGGTAAAGGAAATTTTACGGTTAAAGGGATAACATATGAATGCTATATTAATGCTACAAGACGGCAAGATATTTTCAGGCAAGACAACAGGGCCTATAAAAGAGGCTATCGGTGAAGTTGTGCTGAATACCGCTGTAGTTGGTTATCAGGAGATGGTAACAGACCCTGCCAATAGAGGAAAAATTCTTGTACTGACCTACCCTTTAATCGGCAATTACGGAATTAACCCTAAATTCAACGAGTCTCCACAGTGGCAGCTTAGCGGGTTAGTAGTGAAAGAGACCTCAAGGACCGTTTCGAATTGGCAGGCAAGAACAAGCCTGGATGCCTTCGCGAAGAAACAGGACGCGCTTATCCTACGCAAGGTCGATACGCGCAGCTTAGCGGTGCACTTAAGGCACAAAGGCGAAATGCTCGGTATTATTGCCGGCCTCTCCAGCGAACCAAAAACCTTACTGGCTAAAATCGATGCGCACCGTAAGAATCAGACGCAAGACCTGATACGCCTGACTTCTACGGCCACACCGAGCTATTTGGGTCCTAAGAGGGCGAGGCAGAAAATTGTAATACTCGATTTAGGCGTGAGTGCCAGCCTTCTTGCGCAATTGCAGTCCCTGGGCACAGGGATCTTTATCCTACCCTATACCGCTACAGCCAACGAGATAACCAAAACCAGGGCAGGCGGATTGATTATTTCAAATGGCCCGGAGAACGACGTGAATTTAGAGAAGATTGCCCAGGCGGTTGAGCCTCTTTTGGGCACCATGCCGATATTGGGCATCTCAACAGGTCTTCATGCGCTCGCTCTGGCAATGGGCGCAAAAATTTCCAAGATGAAATTGGGGCACCGCGGCGTCAACTATCCGGTTGCGCACCCGGGTTCGTTTCAAGCAGAGATTACAACCCAGAACCATTCTTTTGTGGTCGATAACGACTCTCTCGATAAGATTACACATCTTAAGATTGTAGGATACCACCTAAATGACAGGACCATAGAAGAAGTGGCACACAATAAATTAAAATGCATGGGGATACAGTATTATCCCCAAAGCCCTGGCAAGGGGCAGGTGCATCCCGTGCTAAAACGGTTTATGCACCAGTGCGCAATCAAATAGGGGTTACCTATGCCTAGGAGAAAAGATATACACAGGATCCTGATGATCGGCTCTGGCCCGATAGTTATCGGCCAGGCGTGCGAATTTGATTATTCCGGTTCGCAGGCATGCAAAGCGCTCAAAGAAGAGGGGTACTTTACCATCCTGGTTAATTCCAATCCCGCTACCATTATGACTGACCCCGGGCTTGCGGATGTTACTTATATAGAGCCCCTCTCCATTGAAATGGCAGAGAAGATCATCAAAAAGGAAAGGCCGGATGCAATCCTGCCGACGCTGGGAGGCCAGACCGGGTTGAACCTGGCATACTTTTTGATGAAAGAAGGCATACTTAAGAAATATGGAGTTGAGTCAATCGGCGCGTCGGTTGATGCGATTTCCCGCGCTGAAGACCGGTTGCTTTTTAAGAAGGCGATGCAGGAGATCGGCATTGATGTACCCAAAAGCGGGATTGCGCGCAGTACCGAAGAAGGGATGCGCATCGGTTTGGAGATCGGTTTCCCCCTTATACTCAGGCCGGCATATTGCCTGGGAGGGGCCGGCGGCGCTATCGTGTATAATAGGCAGGAGCTTGAGAAATTTTTGGAGAAAGGTTTAAGCGTCAGCCCCGTGCATCAGGTATTAGTAGAGCAATCGGTGCTGGGTTGGAAAGAGATAGAGTTTGAAGTGATACGGGACAACGCCGACAACGTAATCATTATTACTTCTATGGAGAACGTCGACCCCATGGGCATACATACCGGCGACAGCATGGTAGTTGCCCCTGCCCAGACATTAACCGCCCAGGAATATAATGAGTTTGTTGATCTTTCAAGGAAGATAATCCGCAAAGTGGGGGTAACCGGCGGCGGGGCCAATATTCAGTTCGGGCAGAATCCCGATAACGGCAAAATAGTCATTATTGAGGTAAACCCCCGCCTTTCAAGAAGCTCGGCCCTTGCCTCAAAAGCCACGGGGTTTCCTATTGCCCGGGTTGCCACAAAACTTGCCGTAGGGCTGACGTTACCAGAGGTCATTAACCAGATTACGGGCAAGACAAGCTCGTTCTTTGAGCCGACCGTTGATTATTGCGTGTTTAAAATCTGCAGATTTGCGTTTGAAAAATTCCCTCAGGCAGAGCGGGTGCTGAATACTTCGATGAAGGCGGTGGGTGAAGCGATGTCTATAGGCAGGAATTTCAAAGAGGCGCTGCAAAAAGGGATACGCTCGATAGAGATCTCGCGTTTCGGCTTTGGCTGCGACAGCAAAGATGCATTCACCGACCAGATGCTTAAGAACCTCAGCCCGCTCCTTTTGCAGCAGATCAAGGATAAAATCCGCATCCCTAACGATGAGCGGATATTTTATCTGCGATATGCGATTAAGGCCGGCCTATCCATCGATGAGATATATTCCCTTTCTCAAATAGACCGCTGGTTTCTCGATAATATGAAACAGTTGGTAGAGCTCGAGGAGAGAATAAAGGCAGCGCGGGCCAGCTCTGGGGATACCGAGCCCGATATTTCGGCAGAGGTGTTGCGGGAAGCCAAAGAGAACGGATTTTCCGACCGGCAGCTCGCCTATTTGCTTAATTCCAAGGAGGATGTAGTGCGCCAGATACGCAAGAAGCAGAACATAAAAGCGGCGTATAAATTAGTAGATACCTGCGCCGGAGAGATTGACGCCGAAAAGCCATATTTCTACTCGACCTATGAGACCAAAGACGAATCGCGGGCAAGCAATAAAAAGAAGGTAGTGATTCTCGGCGGCGGCCCTAACCGTATCGGCCAGGGCATTGAGTTTGATTATTGTTGCTGCCATGCCTCTTACGCCCTTAAAGAGGAGAATATAGAAAGCGTAATGGTAAATTGTAACCCGGAGACCGTTTCTACGGATTACGATACTTCGACCAGGCTCTATTTTGAGCCTTTGACGCTGGAAGACGTCCTCAATATCATCGAGCTGGAGAAACCGATAGGAGTCATCGTTCAATTCGGAGGGCAAACCCCCTTAAACTTGGCTGTTGCCTTGCGCAAGGCAGGCGTGCATATCCTCGGTACAAGCGCAGAGAACATCGATATCGCAGAAGACAGGGAGCGCTTTAAACGGATGCTTCAGAAGCTTAACCTCTTACAGCCCGATAACGGCACCGCATTTACCTTCGAAGAAGCCAAAGGCGTTGCCCGCAGGATCGGTTACCCTGTGTTGGTAAGGCCTTCATATGTACTTGGCGGCCGCGCGATGGAAATCGTCTATGACGAAGCGACGCTGGAGAAGTTCATCGCCGAGGCAGCTAAGGTTTCAGGCGACCACCCTATCCTGATTGACAAGTTTCTTGAGGACGCAATTGAAGTGGATGTGGACTTGATCGGAGACGGCGAGCGTTTTGTAATCGGCGGCATCATGGAGCACATTGAAGAGGCAGGCATTCATTCCGGGGATTCGGCTATGTCGTTGCCTACCTTCACATTGTCAGGTGACATCCTTACGAAGATACGAGAGGCAGCCTATAGAATGGCAAAAGAGCTTAATGTGGCCGGCCTTATGAATGTGCAGTTTGCCGTCAAGGACGATAAGGCATATGTGCTGGAAGTCAACCCGCGGGCCTCGCGCACCGTTCCCTTTGTTTCCAAGGCCATTGGTGTCCCCCTTGCAAAACTGGCTACCAAGGTGATGTTGGGTAAGACCCTCGATGAGTTGAAGTTTACCAAAGAAATCATCCCTGCGTATTTTGCAGTGAAGGAATCGGTATTCCCGTTTAACCGTTTTCCGGGCGTGGATGTTATCCTGGGCCCTGAAATGAAATCTACCGGCGAAGTCATGGGAATCGATGCCGATTTCGGCCTTGCCTACATCAAGAGCCAGATTGCAGCCGGGCAGAACCTGCCCCGCAAAGGAAATGTTTTTCTTTCGGTACGCGATAAGGATAAGCGTTCGGTTATCTTTATTGCCAAGAAACTGCACGAACTCGGATTTCACCTGTATGCGACCGAAGGGACGTCCGACGCACTTTCCAAAAACGGGATCCCGGTAAAAATACTGGTAAAAATCGCCGAAGGAAGGCCTAATGTCTTGGACCTAATGAAAGACGGGAAGATCCAACTGGTCATTAATACTCCTTCTGGAAGGATCCCCCGCCAGGATGAGGTTAAAATCCGCTCTCAAGTGATCCTTCATAACATACCTTACGTTAC
Organism: Candidatus Omnitrophota bacterium; assembly: GCA_040754255.1. Taxonomy (GTDB): domain Bacteria; phylum Omnitrophota; class Gorgyraeia; order Gygaellales; family Profunditerraquicolaceae; genus SURF-25. The sequence goes on from JBFMDA010000024.1 coordinate 10,357, forward strand.
CACGATTTCTGCTGCCCAGGCTACGGTCAACGGCATTGAGATACTGCTGAAGAAAGATTTGAAGGTCAAGTCTTTGCAAGAGTATCACCGAAACGCTGCACGCAAAACTAAAAAATAGGCCATTCGGCGAAACGAAATAAAGTAGAAGCAGTGAGAGAAACGCCTTATTTGCCCGCAGTGTTTTTTTATTGTATGTATTCAAATGCCAGAGCTGCCTGAAGTAGAGACAATAAAGCGCGAGTTAGAAAACGCGGTTATAGGTAAAAAGATACGCAGGGTTTGTGTATGCAATGCCAAGGTATTACGCGGAGTTTCTGCGCCAGCATTCATGCGTGCACTCCGTGGTGCAGCCATCAAGAAAGTACTGCGTAAAGCAAAAGTCTTAATTTTTGAGCTATCAAGCGGCAAATGCCTCGTACTACACTTGAGAATGACCGGCCAGCTTATTTACCCGGGATCGGGCGCAAAAAGCCGCATCAGTTTTTATTTTTCAGACGGCACGATGCTGGATTTTAACGACCAGCGTTTGTTCGGCGAAGTCCGTCTCTTGGACGACTGGCGTTCCTTAAAATTCATCCAGGGCCTAGGCCCTGAGCCGCTTGACCTTACCGAAACAGAATTTCGCCGCATGCTTGATGCCAAGAAAACAAAGATAAAGCCGCTACTTCTGGACCAGGGTTTTATTTCAGGGATAGGCAACCTTTATGCGGCTGAGAGCCTGTTCCGGGCGGGGATCAGCCCTCTAAGGCAGGCGCAGAGCTTATCGGAAAAGGAAAGGGGTTCGCTCTTTAAGGCAATCAATACTGTCTTAAAGGAAGCGATACGTTACAAAGGTTCCTCGGTTGATGAGTATGTGCAGTTATCGGGTGCGCCGGGTGGCTATGCCGCACATCATAAAGTCTATGGCCTTAAGGGCCAACCGTGTCCAATATGCAGGTCACCCATACGCAGGATTGCGCTTGGAGGCAGGGGCACTTATTTTTGCCCGCACTGTCAGAAATAAGGGATGAAGACGCGTCTTAAAATAAACGGGGCAATTATCGTACTGTCGCTTACAGTCCTTAGCTTGTTTCCCGGATTTTTTATGCGTGACCATAGTGCAAACTTCTGGGAAGAGAGTGCGGAGATTGTCGGTTTTGCATTTATCCTATTAGGCCAGCTTTTTAGGACTTCTGCCCGCGGTTATAAAGCGGAATTTTCCCGAGCAGGCAAGGCATTGATTCAGACAGGGCCGTATGCATTCGTGCGCAACCCCATGTACCTGGGGATATTCTTAATTGGCATAGGGATTATAATGGTATTGCTTACCTGGCAGGCAGCGGTCATTGTCATGACGGTGTTTAGCCTCCGTTATTATTTACTTATATTGGAGGAGGAAAAAAAATTGCACGCCTTGTTCCCCGGTGAGTATGCCGGTTACTGCCGAAAAGTCCCCCGGCTGTTTCCTTCGGTGGCAAGCATTATTTCTCAAGATATGCGGGATTATCTTCCGCTGGGTTGGGTCTGGCTCAGGAAAGAAGCAGGCACCATCCTTTTGGTATTGGCGGGAGTTTTTCTTATAGATGCCTGGGTGGACCTGAAGAACGAGGGCGCATTCATTTATTCCAGGGAGTTTATGTGGCTCGCTCTTGTATTGGTATGGTTTATCATAATGATGTTTTATTTAACCGGAATTGCGCCTTTTAAAAAACATGCACCTAGAAAAAGCAACGCTGCTTTATAACAAGCCCCTCGGCAAGAACTATTTTCGTCTTGCGTGTAATGCCGCAAAGATTGCCTGCGACGCAGCGGCCGGGCAATTCGTGAGCGTAAAAATCAATAACGCGCATGAGCCATTCTTGAGGAGGCCCTTTGGCATCCATAAGGCAGAAGGCGGTCGCATTGAAATCCTTTATGAAGTGGTGGGGGAAGGAACCCGCCTGTTATCCGGAAGGAAGCCGGGTAGTTTGCTTGATGTGCTCGGGCCCCTGGGAAACGGTTATGATTACCGTTATGCCCTTATCCGGCGCAAAACACCGGTGCTTGTTGCCGGTGGGATGGGGGTTGCCCCTTTGTTATTCTTGGCAGAAAAATTATCCCAGAGCAGCCCGCGTGTGGTCTTAGGAGCCAAATCGAAAAACCAGGTTCTCTGCGAAAAAGAATTTAAAAAAATAGGTTGCAGTGTTACAATAGCTACAGATGACGGGTCTAGAGGTTTTAAGGGCAGGGCCACTGATTTGTTAAGGCGTCTGTTGTCGACAGCAAGCGCGAGAGAGTCGATTGTAATATACGCCTGCGGCCCTAGGCCCATGCTTGCAGACGTGAGCCGCGTTTCAAGAAAATACGGGATTGTTGCACAAGTTTCTTTAGAAGAGCACATGGCCTGCGGGATAGGGGCCTGCCTGGGGTGCGTGGTAAAGACAAAAGGCGGCTACAAGAGGGTGTGCAAGGAAGGGCCGGTATTCAATAGCGAGGAAATCGTTTGGCATGAGAATACAAAAGGAGGGCGTTGATGTCCGCTAAGCCTTTCATTTCGATTATCATCCCGGTAAAGAACTTTGAACGTACTATTGAGAAAACATTCGAATATCTTTTACACGTCGAATATCCTTTTGATGCATGGGAATGGGTGATAGCCGATGGCGGCTCCACGGATAAAACCGTCGAAATTATCAAAAACTGGCAAAAGAAATACCCTTTTATCAAACTGGTGGAGATACCCAATTGCCCATCGCCCGGGTTTGCCCGTAACAGAGCCCTTGAAGCGGTGAGGGGCGAGTTTCTTTTCTTTACCGATGCCGATTGCGCCCCCGACAAGAACTGGATCAATGAAATGCTCAGGCATTTTGAGCGCGATCCGAAAATTGCCGCAGTCGGAGGAGAAGTATATACCTTAAAAGTAGATCCTGAGAATTTAGTAGAGGCATGGTGCCAGCACTTCCGCTTTAACATGGTTGCCCCCCGCTATGGTTTTATTCAAGAAGGGTATTATCCCGAGTTCCCCAAACAGCCAAGGCCTACGGATGTCGTCGGGCATAAAGGATATTTCTTTGGGACTTGTAATGTCGCCTACCGTAGGAGTGCTATGCAGGAAATCGGGGCACGGTTCTGGGATAGGCCTACCGGAGAAGATATGGATTTAAGTTACCAGCACCGCTCTAAAGGCTGGAAATTTTATTTTGCGCCGAAAGCCAAAGTCGACCATATGCACCGGGCAGACCTTACGTCTTTAAGAAAGGTATGGGTTACCTATGGCCAGGCGCACATGCCGCTGCTTGATAAATACATACAAAAAAGAGGAATCGAGGTTATTTTGCAATTTTTAAAAGGCGCTCCCTCGTTTATCCTGCCTTTTCCTCTGCGTGGGTTTGTGTACATAGGCAATTTCCATCTCATGCATATATTCGGCATCCTGACTCTGCTGGGGTTGGTGGCAAGTTTTCTTGTACCCGGCCCAGGCATACAGATAGCCACGCTTATAGCGTTTACACTCACGCTCTATTTCATTTACCAATATGTAAAATGGAATTTTGACATGGAGCCGAAGAATAAATTTTTTTCGTGGTGCAAAATGAAATATTTAACAAACCTCAGTTTTATCCAAGGGGGCTTAAAGGATTTCGCAAAATATAAAATACTTTGCGTAGAGCCAAGTTTTTAGTGAGGCGTTCAGCGTGATGCGTACGGAGTACGGCGCGTAACGCCGAACGCTACACGCATAACGCAATACGGACTTATAGAGGAGGTCGCATGAGCTCATTGCTGTATATACTATTGGGACTTGTAGCGGGCGTCTTCGGCGGGATGTTTGGCATTGGCGGGGGCTCTATTTTGATTCCGGCGCTGGTATTTGTATGCGGCTTAAGCCAGCACCAGGCGCAAGGGACTACTTTGGCAGCCATGGTGCCGCCTATAGGCCTTTTGGCAGCTATGCGCTACTATTACGCGGGGAACGTCAAGCTCTCCATTGCCGCGTGTATCTGCGCAGGGTTTTTTGTAGGCGGCCTGCTTGGCGCAAACCTGGTTCAGAATATTTCCGACCCGCTCTTAAAGAAAATGTTCGGCGTTTTTCTGCTGTTGGTGTCACTTAACATGATCCTTTCGAAATGAAAATGCAGCCAAAACTCGATATCACCATAGGAACGCTTAGGTTAAAAAACCCGGTAATGGTTGCGTCAGGCACGTTTGGGTATGCCGAAGAGTTTAAGGATTACATGGACCTGAAGAAACTGGGCGCTATTGTCACCAAGACGATTACGTTAAGGCCGCGCCAGGGGAATCCTGTACCCAGGACATGCGAAACGCCCGCAGGCATGCTTAATTCGATCGGTTTGGAAAACCCCGGTATAGATGCCTTCCTACACAAGAAACTCTCTCTTTTTAAAAAAATCGGCGTGCCAATTATTGTGAGCATTGCCTCACAATCATCGCCCGATGAGTTTGTTGCCCTGGCAGAACGCTTAGACAGTATCGAGGCGGTTTCAGGCATTGAATTAAATATTTCTTGTCCGAACCTCAAAAACGGCACCTTAAGGAGGGTCTCTCATGCGTTGATCGCACAGGATGTGCGGGCAACGCAACGGTTGGTGAGGATGGTACGCAGGGTAACCAAGAAAATGCTTATTACTAAACTTTCTCCCAATGTTACTTGCATTACTGATATCGCCGAGGCAGCCGAGGATGCAGGCAGCGATGCGCTGTCATTGATTAATACCTTGACTGCCATGGGTATTGATGTGGCAACACGCTCCCCGAAGATTGCCGCTGTCACCGCAGGATTAAGCGGCCCGGCAATCAGGCCGGTAGCAGTAAGAATGGTCTGGGAGGTGTATAAGAAAGTCAAAATTCCTCTTATTGGGATGGGCGGCATAACCGATACGGCAAGCGCGTTGGAATTTTTTATTGCCGGCGCAAGCGCCATAAGCGTAGGCACGGGAAATTTCGTGAACCCGAATGCAAGCGTAGAGATAATCGACGGCATCAGGCAATATCTGATAACACACAATCTGCGCTCGATTAAAAAATTGGTCGGGTCTTTACTATGCAAATAATAAAAGATAAGCTTATTGTTGCCCTGGACGTCGATACCCTCACGCAGGCAGAGCGGTTCGTGGATATCCTCTGCCCCCAGGTAAAACTTTTTAAGGTAGGCAGTCAGCTTTTTACCGCCCATGGGCCAGAGGCAATAAAAATGATCGGCGCAAAGGGCGGCAGGGTCTTTTTGGACCTCAAATTGTATGATATCCCCAATACCGTCAAGAATGCCGTGTATACTGGCGTTTCTCAACAGCCGGTTTTTATGATGACGGTACACACCGAAGGCGGGATAGAAATGATGCGCCGTGCTTCAGAGGGGGCTGCGCAAAGGGCGGCAGAGCTAAAAATCGAAAGACCCTTTATTGTAGGAGTGACTGTGTTAACGAGCGCTACAAACACCGCTGCCACATTAAGCGAAGTTGTAAAAAGGGCTCTCACAGCCAAAGATGCCGGCTTAGACGGCGTTGTCTGTTCGGTGCATGAGGCATCCGAGGTGAGAAAACACTGCGGGAAGGATTTTATTATAGTTACCCCTGGCATACGGCCTCAAGGCGCTGAGCCGCTTGATCAGAAACGCGTTGCCACTGCCCAGGACGCAATGCAGGCGGGTGCCAATTTTATTGTCGTGGGCAGGCCTATTTTAGAGGCGAATGACCCGCTTGCCGTTGCAGAGGAACTATTGAGTTCCTGCCGCGCGTAATATATAATCTATTGAAGTCGTTGGAAAGAGAGAGAGAAGATGGCAGAGGATATCAGGAGTTTGATAGAGAAGATACAAAAAGAAGGCGTGAACGCTGCCGAGGAAAAGGCCAGGGCGATAGAAGAAGAGGCCAACCGCCACGCCAAAGAGATTATGGCCCAGGCACGCAAAGAGGCAGAAAGAATCGTTGCTGAGGCAAAAGATAAGGCAGGCAAATCGCAAGAGAGCGCTAAGGTTTTGCTTCAACAGGCAGGCAGGGACTTACTCCTTGCGTTACGAGAAGAGATTGGTGCTATGCTCTCAAGGCTTGTTGAGGCAAGAGTGCAGGAATCGCTCACTCCGCATGAGTTGGCCAGAATCATTACTTTTCTGATTAAGGAACATAAGGAAAAAGAGTCTTCGGAAGTCGTGCTCCAGCTCAATAAAGAGGATATGAAAAAACTCCAGGAAGGTTTATTGGGAGAATTGAAAGAAAGCCTCAAGAAAGGGGTAGCGTTGAGGCCCTCGGAAGATATCCGGGCAGGGTTTATCATCAGTTTTGACGGGGGGAAATCCCATTTTGACTTCACGGACAAGGCCCTTGCCGGCTATATAGGCTCCTACCTTAAGCCTAGGCTCGGCGAGATCCTCAAAGAAGCCACTTCTTAAGTGATGCCTGCATACTATACCTATTTACTCTCGAGTCTACCGATGTTGCATTTTGGTGCCAAGCCGCCTTTCTCATACGAGAAATTCATAGAGACGTGCAGTGAGTCTGTGGATGAAAAAGATATTGCCGTACTTAAGACGCTTGCCATGCGTCAAGACACGCAAGCCGGGCCAGGGCAGGCTATATTAAAAAAATGGCACGATTTCGAGGTAGCATTAGGCAATGAATTGGTAAAACTAAGGGCAGGCCGCAAGAAACTGGACCCCTCCAAATACCTGCGCCGCGATAGCGCAGTGATAGATTCACGCATCAACCACATTGCCATGAATGCCTATAAAAATACCTCGCCCCTTGAAGCGGAGAAGATACTGGACCAGGGCCGCTGGCAGATGTATGATGAATTCTCAGCCGGCCATTATTTCGATATTGAGGCGCTCATAGTGTACGGCTTGAAATTATTATTACTTATACGCTGGGAAAAAATCCGCACTAGTGATAAGGGAAAACTCCTTGAGGCGCTATTGCGTGAGAGCGAACCTATAAAGAAGGATTAGGGAAAGAGGCGCTATGGTGACGAAAAGGACAGGGCGTATTACCAAAATAAGCGGTAACATGATCACTGCTTATTTTGATACCTTTGCCGTGCAAAACGAGGTTGCCTATATCATACATGGCCAGGAACGCCTTAAATCGGAAGTAATTCGCATCAGGGGCAATCTCGCGGAAATGCAGGTATATGAAAGTACTACCGGTTTAAAAATAGGGGAGGAAGTCGAATTTAGCGATGAGCTTCTTTCCGTTGAGCTTGGGCCGGGCCTGCTTGGGCAGATATTTGATGGCCTGGAAAACCCCCTTCCTCTTATTGCCCAGAAGCACGGGTTTTTCTTAACGCGGGGCATATATCTTAAACCCCTGGCCGATGAATCACAATGGGAATTTACCCCGCTTGCCAAGGCAGGCGATATAGTCAGACCGTCGGATAAGCTCGGCTTTGTTACGGAAAAGATATTGAAGCACTATATCATGGTGCCGTTTCATTTGCACGGCACTGCCGAGGTAGAAAGTATTGTGGCGCGCGGTAACTATAATTTGACACACCCGGTTGCGCGGCTTAAAGACGCAAATGGCAAGAGCCAGGAAGTATTTCTTACACAGACATGGCCGGTAAAGATCCCGATTCAGGCATACGCGGAAAAACTTAAACCTCAAGAACCCCTGGTAACCAAGATGAGGTTAATTGATTCTTTATTTCCCACGGCCAAAGGCGGGACGTATTGCATCCCGGGGCCGTTTGGCGCAGGCAAAACCGTGCTTCAGCAGCTGACTAGCCGCCATGCCGAAGTGGACGTCGTCGTTATTGCGGCGTGCGGTGAACGCGCAGGGGAAGTTGTAGAAACACTAAAAACCTTCCCTTCTATCATCGACCCAAAGACCAATAAGCCTTTAAGTGACCGGACCGTGATTATCTGTAACACAAGTTCTATGCCTGTTGCGGCGAGAGAATCAAGCGTCTACACTGCGGTTACCATTGCCGAGTATTACCGCCAGATGGGATTAGACGTATTGCTCTTGGCTGATTCGACTTCCCGATGGGCGCAGGCGATGAGGGAAATGTCAGGCAGGCTTGAAGAGATACCGGGGGAAGAAGCGTTCCCCGCATATCTTGAATCCCGTATCGCCTCGTTTTATGAGCGGGCAGGCGCAGTCAGGCTTTATGATGGAAGCACCGGCTCAGTGACCATCGGGGGCACAGTCAGCCCTGCCGGAGGAAATTTTGAGGAGCCGGTTACGCAGGCAACGCTCAAAGTGGTAGGCGCCTTTCACGGGCTTTCCAGGGAACGCTCTGATGCCAGGCGCTATCCTGCGATTGACCCGTTGATCTCCTGGTCGAAGTACAAGAGTTTTATTGACGAGACGCAGATGAAGAAGGGACATGCCATCTTGCGTAAAAGCCATGACGTTGCCCAGATGATGAAGGTCATCGGTGAAGAGGGCACTTCGCTTGCGGACTTTGTCGATTATTTAAAAGGCGAATTTTTCGATTTTGTGTATCTACAGCAAAATGCCTTTGATCCGGTTGATGAAGCAACGCCGCAGGAGAGGCAGAAACACATTTTTAATTTTATCTATCAGATTCTTGAAGCGGAGCTCGTATTCCAGGATAAAGAAAATGCGCGGCAGTTTTTTCAGAAATTGAGGCAGGAGTTCCGCAGTTGGAATTCTGCTGCGTGGCAGAGCCATGAGTTTGCGCAATTCGAGAAGGAAACAACTGACCTTATCGCAACACAGCGCAAGCCCTCATAATAAGGAAAAAATGCAGAAGGTCTATACAAATATTTTGCAAATAGTCGGAGACGTAATTGTTGTTGAGGCTGAGGGCGTAGGCTATAGCGAAATTGCCGAAGTCACCACACAGCGCGGTATTTCGCTCGCCCAGGTAATCCGGCTTGAGGGCAAGCGGGTGTACCTGCAGGTATTTGCCGGAAGCAAAGGCATATCTACCGGAGACAAGGTGCGCTTTTTGGGGCATCCCATGCGTATCGCAAGTGGGGAGAATCTTTTGGGCCGCATTTTTAACGGCAGCGGTGTTCCGCTTGACCGCGGGCCGGCACTCTCGGAGAATGTGGTGGATATAGGTGGGCCGCCGGTGAATCCCACCAAGAGGATTATTCCCAACAAGATGATACGTACCGGTATTCCGATGATCGACGTATTTAATTCCCTGGTCGAATCGCAGAAATTGCCGATTTTTTCCATTGCCGGAGAACCGTACAATGAGCTCTTGGCAAGAATCGCAATCCAGGCAGAAATAGATATACTCATACTCGGCGGGATGGGCTTAAAATACGACGACTTTCTCTTCTTTAGGGATATTCTTCAAGAACAAGGCGCGCTTTCGCGCTCAGTATTCTTTATTCATACCGCAGCAGACCCGACAGTCGAATGCCTCCTTGTTCCTGATATAAGCCTGGCAGTCGCAGAGCAATTCGCGCTCAAGGGCAAGCGGGTGTTGGTGCTGTTGACGGACATGACCAATTTCTGCGATGCCCTAAAAGAGATCTCTATTACCATGGAACAGGTCCCCTCAAACCGCGGTTACCCCGGAGACCTTTATAGCCAGCTGGCAGCGCGATACGAAAAGGCCGTTGATTTCGACACTGCCGGCTCAATTACTATTCTGGCGGCAACCACCATGCCAGGAGATGACGTCACCCATCCTGTGCCTGACAATACAGGCTATATTACTGAAGGCCAATTCTACCTTAAGGGCAAGGTTATCGAGCCCTTCGGCTCCTTAAGCAGGCTCAAGCAACAGGTAAACGGCAAGACCAGGGCCGACCATCGCACTATTATGGATACGATGATACAGTTGTTTGCCAATTACCGCGAGACGCTTGAAAAGCAATCAATGGGTTTTCAGATGGGCCCTTGGGATAGAAAGCTTCTTAAATACGGCAAGCTTTTTGAAGCGCATATGATGTCGCTTGAGGTAAACATCCCCTTAGAGAAAGCGCTGGACCTGGGGTGGGAACTGCTTGCCGAATGTTTTATACCGCAAGAAACCGGTATTAAGAAATCTATCATTGAGCAGTATTGGCCGAAGCAGGCACATGGCAAGGATTAAATTTACGAAGGGTGAGCTTAAAAGGACAAGGGATGCCCTCGGGCAGTACGAACGGTATCTGCCTACGCTGCAGCTTAAGAAACAACAGTTGCAGATGGAAATTCTGCGGCAATTACGGCTGCAGCAGGAAAGGAAAGAGCTCGAAGCGTCAAAAAGGGGAATGATTGAGGTATGGGCAGGGCTTCTTGCTGACGCGCCCAAAGGCATGGGGGCTTGGATTACGCCGAAAGAAATCCTGATTGCCGCAAGAAATATTGCCGGTGTTGACCTGCCTGTTTTTGAGCGCGCTGAATTTGATCCTGCAGAATACGACCTGTTCATTATCCCGCCGTGGGTTGATGCGGCAGTGGATTTGCTTAGAGGGCTTGTTTCCTTACAACAGGAAATCAAGGTACTCACGCAGGGTGTCAAGGTGTTGAGGGATGAATTACGTATTACCACTCAGCGCGTCAACCTTTTTGAAAAGGTGAAAATCCCCCTTGCCAAAGAAACAATCCGCCTGATTAAGATTTATCTAGGGGACCAGATGACCAATGCGGTCGGCCGTAGCAAAATGGCCAAAAGGAAGATCGAAGAAATGGTATTGGAAGAGGTAGCAGCATGATTGTGCCCATGAAAAAAGCGGCACTTCTTACGCAGGCAAAGGACGCAGGCGCCTGTCTGGCCAAGCTGCGTTCCCTGGGGCTCTTGCATATAGAGCACCAACAGCTTCCTAAAAGCAAAGATATCGCTTCGCTGCAGGATGATTACGCGCTTCTCAATAATGCCCTCGGCATTATTGCTGCCGAAGCGCCGGATCAGGAACCGGGATTATCGCACGGAAAGTCTTTCGATAACTGGAAGTCCTGCGCAAGGCATATCATTGAATTGCAGCGCCGGATTGAACAATTAAAGGAGTATTCGGTAACGCTTGTCCAGTCCATGAGCGAATGGGAACACTGGGGAGATTTTGATCCGGAATGCGTGCGGCAACTGGAGAAGAAGAATATTTATGTGAAGTTTTACCAGCTTCCCGCAAAAGAAATAAAAAAACTCCCCAAGGCCGCAACGGTCCATATCGTTTCTACGAAGGCCGGGATCGCCAGGTGTATGCTTGTCAGCCGCACGAGCCTTGAAATGCCTTTTAAGGAAATCCCTCCTCCTAAGATGGGCTTTGCGAAGATGAACGCGCGCCTGGCCGAAGACAGGCGTGCGACGGAGGCAATCAAAAAAGAATTACGCTCATTCTCTTGCCACCATGCAAGCCTGCTTCAGGCTCAAAAAACGCTTGAGAAGGAGCTTGAGTTTAACGAAGCCCTGGCAGGCATGGGCCAGGAGCATGATATAAAATACGTTACCGGTTATATCCCGTATGATCGCACAGATGCGCTTATTCAGTATGCACGGCAGGCGCAATGGGGAATTTGGCTCACTGAGCCCGCTGAAGGCGACAGGGTTCCCACGCTTATCCGTAACCCCCGCTGGGTCTCTATTATCAGCCCGATGTTTAAATTAATCGAGGTAGTGCCCGGTTACCGCGAACTCGATATCAGCCTCTGGTTTCTTTTGTTCTTTTCCGTTTTCTTCGGGATGCTTATCGGTGACGCCGGCATCGGTGGAATTTTCTTGTTCCTGACGTTCTATGCACAGAGAAAATGGGGAAAGAGACTTAAGGTTGAAGGAGCGTTCACGCTTTTTTATCTCTTAAGCGCCTGCGCGGTAATCTGGGGAGTGCTTACCGGCACAGTCTTCGGCCAGGAGTGGCTTTTAGGAAGAATAAAGCCGCTTATGCCGTCTCTTCGCAACGACGCCAATGTACAAAACCTGTGTTTCTTCATGGGGGCCTTGCATCTAAGTATTGCCCACGGGTGGCGGTTTCTTATCAAATTACCTGCGCTCTGTGCCCTTGCCGACGCGGGCTGGATCCTTATCCTTTGGGGAGGCTTTTTCCTGGCAAGGCTTTTGATTCTTGGTGAAGCATTCCCTGCGCAGGTACGATGGCTTTTTGTCGTAGGGGCAGGGCTGGTCGTTTTATTTACCAATCCGCAAAGAAATATTCTTAAGGGCCTTGGGGCAGGGATAGGCAGTCTTCTTTTGAACTTGGTGAACAGTTTTACCGACGTGGTGTCCTATATCCGACTTTTTGCGGTCGGTTTGGCGACGGTTGCGGTTGCGGATTCTTTTAACGCTATGGCCATGGGGATAGGTTTCAATAATTTCTTCTCGGGGCTGGTAACCGCCTTGATTCTGATACTCGGCCAGGCCTTAAACGTCCTTCTTGGGCCTATGTCGGTATTGGTGCACGGGGTCAGGCTGAATGTGCTTGAATTCTGTAACCACCTTGATATAAAATGGAGCGGGTTTGCGTATAGGCCGCTTAAAGAATAAGTCGAGTCAACACACAAAGGAGCGAATAAATGGAGACAGGAATTTTGGCACAATTTAAAGATTTGGGTTTAGCTTGCGCGCTCGCATTGTCTGCGATCGGCTCAGGCCTAGGCACAGGGGTGGCAGGAATGGCAGCAGTCGGCGCCTGGAAAAAGGCCTTTGCGCAGAATAAACCCGCATCGTTTATGCTGGTTGCCTTTGTAGGTGCTCCTTTGACCCAGACTATCTATGGCATGATTATTATGAACAAAATGGCTGAGCTGGCGTTGAAAGGGAGTTATTTGTGGAGCATCGGCATATTCGCCGGACTTGCCATGGGAGTTTCGGCGTGGATGCAGGGAAAAGCCGGAGCAGTCGCTGCGGATGCAATGGGTGAAACAGGCAAGGGTTTTGGAAACTATATCGTGGTCTTGGGCATTATCGAGACAGTGGCGCTTTTTGTCATGGCCTTTATAATGGGCATCCTCGGCAAGCTTGCTGTTTGAAAAAATAATCGGGCTCATAGCTCTAGCCCGCCTAC
>JBFMDA010000025.1:0-21782 GCA_040754255.1 Candidatus Omnitrophota bacterium
TGAAACAGGGCGTAATATTACGCTTGGCGAGTATTCGGGGATTAAGGGATTCCGCAATGTATACGACAAACTGGAAGTGGCTTTTAAGGATGACCGTGAGGCAGCCAATGTGCTTGAACTTGCCCGGTACGCAAACGTGCACAATCAGAAGCCGCTGATAGACGAAGAATTGAAATTTATCGCCAAGTATCCCGACATCGCCCGCCAGATATTCACCATGAGCCCTTAAGGCAACTCCCGCAGCGGGGGTCGTTGGCCCGAGAAGGAAAATACACGTAAAGGAAGGCTGTATGAATACAGTGATAGTCGGAACGCAATGGGGAGATGAAGGCAAGGGCAAGATTATTGATATCTTGGCGCAAGATGCAGATTATGTCGTTCGTTATCAGGGCGGCAGTAATGCAGGGCACACAGTGGTGACCAACGGCCGTGAGTTTATCTTCCACCTTATCCCTTCCGGTATTTTGCACAAAGGAAAAATCTGCTGTATCGGTAACGGCGTTACCGTTGACCCGGCAGCATTGCTTAAAGAGATAGAGTACCTTAAGAACGCGAAGATCAGCGTTGCGCGCCGGCTTAAGATTTCCTACCTTGCCCATGTCATTATGCCGTATCACAAGGTGCTCGACGAGTTGCGCGAGGTACGCAGGATACGCAAGATAGGCACTACCCGCAGGGGGATAGGCCCGTGTTATTCGGATAAAATAAACCGATGCGGGATCAGAATGGTAGACCTTTTAAACGCAAAGGTCCTGAGGAGCAAATTAAAAGATAACCTGCTTGAAAAAAACGAGATTTTTAAAAAAGTGTACCGCCACCCCGGTTTTGATTTTCAGTCCCTTTATCGGGACTATCTGCGATACGGCAGAAAACTCTCTCCCTATATTTGTAACACCGTGTTAGCCATTAACAGGGCCGTAGAGGCGAAGAAAAGAATACTCTTTGAAGGGGCGCAGGGGACTTTTCTTGATATTGATTTTGGCACATATCCGTACGTGACCTCTTCGTCTGCTATTTCCGCAGGAAGCTGCATCGGGACAGGCGTTGCCCCGGTAAAGCTCGATAAAGTAGTCGGAGTTGCCAAGGCCTATACTACCAGGGTGGGAGAAGGGCCTTTCCCCACTGAATTCGGCGCTGCGTTCGGAAAACGTATCCGGGAAAAAGGCGCCGAATTCGGCGCGACTACCGGCAGGCCGCGCAGGTGCGGCTGGATAGACCTCCTTATGTTAAAAGAGGCAATCCTCTTAAACGGTATTTCGGAATTGGCGCTTACCAAGCTTGATGTCCTGGATGGCCTCAAGACGATTAGCCTTGCAGTCGCCTATAAGTATAAAGGCGCCCTATTAAAGGAATTCCCCCAGGATTCAGAAATTTTATGGAAGGCAAAGCCTGTGTACAAGCAAATGTACGGCTGGAGTAAAACTATAAGCGATACAAAGGATTATGCACAATTGCCCTCCCGCGCAAAAGATTATATTTCCTATCTTGAGGATACATTAAAGACAAAAATCTCGATTATTTCAGTTGGTTCTTCCAGAGAAAAGACTATTTATAGGTAAGTAACCCTAAAATAACTTGACTATAAAGAAAGCTTGTGCTATAGTCAAAATTTGCAGTTACTTAGGGCGTATAGTGCATAAAGGAGGAAAAAGATGAGAAAGGAAAGATTATCCCGGATAGCAACAATAGTTATTCTGGCTGTTTTAGCAAGCGGCTGTACCTTTATTATCCAGAAGGGAAGAAGGTCGGATGTCGAAAAGATCGAAAAGCTCTCCCGCCAGGTAGACGAGCTGGCCCAGGCAAAAAGGATACTTCAGGACCGCTTGAGTTCAGAAATAGGAGGCAAGCAGGTAAGGCTTGAAATGGCTGAAAAAGGGCTGGTGATTACATTTTTAGCCGACATCCTATTCGATTCAGGCAAAGCAAAAATCAGGGCTCAAGCGTTTCCGACGCTTGATAAAGTAGCAGAGGTATTAAAGGAAAATGTCCCGAACCTAAAGGTGGGGATTGAGGGGCATACCGACAACCAGCCCATCAAGCGTTCCGGATGGAAATCCAATTGGCAGTTGTCTACTGAGAGGGCACTTTCCGTCCTTTATTATCTTACCGAGAATAAAGGCATTGCTCCCGGGAGGCTTTCTGCGATCGGTTACGGCGAATACCATCCCATTGCTTCCAACGACACCAAGGAAGGCCGTCAGCTCAACAGGAGGGTAGAGGTTGTGATTATTCCTCCGCTGGCCAAAGTTAAAGAGCTGGACAAGGGCCAGGATGCCCAGGCACTCGTTGAGCCAAGAGGCAATTTTAAGTAAGACCTATTATAGCCTGTAAGGCGTTGTCATGAATGAGCAGCTTAGGCAGAAGCTTTTAATAACGCTGGCAATTAGCAATGTAGTTTTTTTGATTGCCGCGGTTGGCTCCTGTAGCGGTTCTCACCGGCAGAAGCTTGCGAAGGATAAAGAGTTATACACAAGGATTGAGATAGAAGAGAAACTTAATAAGATGATGCAGGAGCTTAAGGTACAGGAAACTAAAATTCAAGAAAAAGACAAGGCGCTGGAAGAAGAACGCAAGGCGCGTACAGAAATAAGCAAACTTTTAAGCCAGGAGAGGTTGCTTACGCAGGGCCTTAAGGAAGAGTTAAATAAGCTTGTGAATGCGACCGCCACAGAAAACGTGCGGTTTGCGCCGGCTCCGAAGAACTAACTTTTTTAGAAATATTACCACATGAGATAATGCCAGATGCAACATACGCTTATTCCTAAAAAGGGATGGTTATCCCTTTTTTTATTCTGTAGGAGGTGAGATATGGCGTTAATGCGAAGATTGAAAGAGAAACTAAAGACCATAATCAACAAAGGCAAAAAGGCAAAGACATCATTGAAGCAACCTGCCCATAGGCAAGATGCCCGTAAATCCGTGCCGGCACAAGAGGGCGTTTTGGGTTACCAGGAGACCGCAGTAGGAACGACCAAGTTTTCTCATCCTGAGCCGCCGCGTTTTAAGAGGACGATGCCTCACGAATTGCCTACAGGATACGGCCAGGATAAAATAATACTTCAAGTAAGGGATCCCTGGTGGCTCCATGCGTACTGGGAGGTAACCCCAGGTACATGGGAACGGTTTAAGCAGCAGCTGCAGGATGCGTTTCATCGCGCAAAAAAAATCATCCGTGTCTACGACGTCAGCCAGATAATCTTTAACGGCAGGAATGCCCACAGGTATTTTGATATTGAAGTGCATCCGGAAGCAAATAATTGGTATATCGACACCGCAGGCCCGGGACGTTCCTGGTGCGTTGATTACGGCTTACGGCTGCCCAACGGCGAATTTATCACTATAGTGCGTTCGAATACCGTGATGACTCCGCTGGATGGGCCTTCCTGGATTACGGATGAAGAATGGATGATCCCGGAAGAGATGTTCGCCAAGCTCTATGGGATGGGCTTTGGCCTAGGCCAGAGTTCTCCGGTGGGAAAGGCCTGGCAGGAAAGAGTAAAAAAAGCGCTTTTTTCTGGAGTATTAGCATCGCCCGGGATTACTTCTGTTTCCAGCCCTGTGCGAGGGGCACCTGGCGCAAGGACATTTTGGCTGGTCGTGGATTGCGAATTAATCGTCTACGGCGCAACAGAGCCGGATGCCAAGCTGACAGTCCAGGGGAAATCAATTAAATTGCGACGGGACGGAACATTTACCCTGCGTTTCGCCCTTCCTGACGGCAAGCAGGTGATACCCGTAAGAGCGGTTTCCGCAGACAACGAAGAAGAACGCAGTATTACCCCCATTGTTACCAGAGAAACAAAAATAGGCTAGTGCATAACAGGCGCATTATTGTTACGGCTAAAAAATATGCATAAGGGATATCTTTGTATAGTGCTCCATAGCCATCTTCCGTATGTCCGGCATCCGGAACACGAAGATTTTTTAGAGGAAGACTGGCTGTATGAGGCAATTACCGAAACATACATTCCTCTCATCGGAATGTTTGAACGCTTGATCGGTGAAGGCGTTGATTTCCGCCTCACTATGTCATTGACGCCGACCCTGGTATCTATGCTTGCGGATCCCCTTTTGCAGGAGCGGTACTTAAAGCATATCAACAAGCTTATTGAGCTTGCCCATAAGGAAATAGAGCGGACTGCCTGGCAGCCGCATTTCCAGTCATTGGCCATCATGTATTTAAACCAGTTTTACAAGGCTAGGGAGACGTTTGAGAGATACCACAGGAATCTGGCATTGGCGTTTAAGGAGTTTCAGGATGCCGGGAAACTTGAAATTGTTACCTGCGGCGCTACTCACGGCTATTTTCCACTTATGGATGTGTGCCGCGAATCGGTCAGGGCGCAAGTAAAGGTTGCGGTCAGCCACTACGAGGGGGCATTCGGAAGAAAGCCAAGGGGGATATGGCTGCCGGAATGCGGTTATCACCCGGGGCAGGATGAGATTCTCAAAGAATGCGGCATCCGTTATTTCTTTACGGATTCCCACGGAGTGTTGCACGGAACGCCCCGTCCGAAATACGGGGTATTTGCTCCGGTATACTGCAAAGGTACTGGCGTTGCCTGTTTTGCCAGGGACCTTGAATCCTCTAAGCAGGTATGGTCTTCAATCGAGGGCTACCCCGGAGATTATAATTACCGCGAGTTCTACCGCGATATCGGTTTTGACCTAGAGTATGAATATATCAAGCCGTATATCCATCCCGACGGGATTAGAATTAATACGGGAATAAAATACTACCGCATTACAGGCACCTCAAACCAAAAAGAGCCGTACGTGCCTGATTGGGCGCGCCAGAGGGCTGCGGAGCACGCGGGCAACTTTATGTTTAACCGGCAGCAGCAGATCGGTTATCTCTATGGCATTATGCAGAAGAAGCCATTGATTGTCTCGCCTTACGACACCGAGCTATATGGCCATTGGTGGTACGAAGGGCCGATGTGGCTTGAATTTCTAATCAGGAAGATTGCATTTGACCAGGACGAAATCCGCTTGATTACCCCTTCCGAATACCTATCAGAGAACCCGCGTAACCAGGTGATTACGCCGTCTCTTTCTAGTTGGGGATGGAAAGGTTACAGTGAGATGTGGCTTCAGGGCTCGAATGACTGGACGTATCGCCACCTGCATGCGGCATGCGTAAGGATGACAGAGTTGGCAAAAACCTATCCCCATGCAGCAGGGCTTTTAAGGAGGGCATTAAACCAGGCATTACGGGAATTGTTGCTTGCAGAGAGCTCTGATTGGGCATTTATCATGGGCACAGGCACCCATACGGGCTATGCGGTACAGCGCACCAAAGACCATCTTTTGAGATTCCTGCGGCTTTATGAAGATATCAAAGCGAATTCCATCGATGAAGAATGGCTCGCCCAGATCGAATATAAGGATGCCATTTTTCCCACAATAGATTACAGGGTCCATACGTAGAATTCAAATGCCAAACCGCGTACTGTGTGTGCGTAGTGCCGTTTGCCATTTGAATTTTATTATTTAGCAGAGAGCGATGATGAAAATTGCGAAACAAGGCCTACCGGCACACGTTGCAGTCATAATGGACGGCAACGGCCGCTGGGCCCGTCAACGGGGCCTGCCCAGGACCGTCGGGCATCGCCAGGGGATGAAGCGGGTGAAAGAACTGGTAGAGGCGGCAGCCAAAGCGGGTATCAAGGTATTAACCCTTTTTGCGTTCTCTACGGAGAATTGGTCAAGGCCAAAAAGGGAAATTTCCATGCTGATGAATTCTCTCGGCGCATACCTCGACCGCAATTTAGGCGGGCTTAAAAAAAACGATATCCGTTTTAGGGTAATCGGGCGGCTCCAGCAGCTCCCGAACTTTCTTAGGGCAAAGATAAAGAATGCGCAGGAAGAAACTAAGCCCAATGCGGGTATGGTACTGGTACTGGCATTTAATTATGGGGCCCGCCAGGAGATTACGGATGCGGCCAGGGATTGTGCACGGTTGGTTCAATCGGGAGCCCTTTCCCCGGAAGATATCGATGAGAAAGAATTCCGCGCACATCTCTATGCTGCCGATTTGCCGGACGTAGACCTCTTGATTCGTACAAGCGGGGAGCTGCGTGTCAGCAACTTCCTCCTTTGGCAGCTTTCATACGCAGAGCTTTATTTCCCCAAAAAATATTGGCCTGATTTCGATAGCGGGGATCTTTCCCTGGCGCTTAAGGAATTTCAGAGGCGCAAGAGGAGATTCGGAGGTATTGATGTTGACGAAAAGAGCGATTAGCACGATTATCCTTGTTGGGCTCACCGCCTCGGCATTATTGAGCGCGGGGGCGAGTGCACTCGTTATCACCGCTTTGATTGTGCTGGGTCTCTACGAATTCTTCAGCATGCTTGAACATAAAGGGATCGGCATCTATAAATATTTCGGCATTGCGATGGGCCTAAGCATTCCGGTATCCATAATGTGCAGGTTCGAGTTAACAAAAGGCTGGGAACTCTTTTTCTTCATTCTTGTCCTGCTCTTTTTGATTATTATGCAATTCAAACGCAGGGAAAATTCAGGGGTTATCGTGGGCATCTCTACTACTATTTTCGGGATACTGTATGTGTCGTGGTTCCTTAGCTTTTTGATCAGGATACGCTTTATGGACGGCGGATTGGGGTTTTTGGCAAGCGTATTGATCATAACGAAATTAGGCGATATCGGCGCATATCTGGTAGGGATGAGGTTTGGGAAAACCCCCCTTATCCCCAGGATAAGCCCCAAGAAATCGCTCGAAGGCGCTTTCGGCGGGCTCTTTTTTAGCGTGCTGGGTGCTTTGGTGTGCAAGCCCTTCCTGCCGTTCGAATACGGACATTTGATTGCAATAGGGATAGCCGGGGGAATTTTGGCCCAATTGGGGGATTTGTCCGAATCGCTGATGAAACGGGATTGCCAGATTAAAGACGCTTCTCATATAATACCGGGAATAGGCGGAGTGCTCGATTTGATTGACAGCCTTCTTTTTACCGGGCCGGTGTTTTATTCTTATCTTACAATTATGCTTTCTCAGTAGCCATATGAAAAACATTGCTATTATCGGATCGACGGGCTCTATCGGCAGGAATGCGCTTGAGGTGATTGAAGGTAACAGAGACCGGTTCCGTGTTGTCGCCCTGAGCGCTCATTCAAATATCGAGCTGTTACATGCACAGGCCCGGCGGTTTTGCCCGCCGATGGTTTGCATAACCGACATTTCCCGCGGGGCACGATGCGCACGGATGTTTAATACGCGCACAAAATTTTTCTTAGGCCCTGAAGGGCTTGAGGCTATGGTAGCGGACCGCACTATCGATGAAGTCCTCTTGGCGGTAAGCGGCACTGCAGCACTCGGCCCTTTTTTGCGCGCGTTGGAGGCGGACAAAGAAATCGCTCTTGCCAACAAAGAAGCCCTGGTAATGGCCGGGTCTTTGATTATGCGCAAGGCCAGCGCACACAAAGCGGCAATTATCCCCGTTGACAGCGAACAATCTGCGATATGGCAGTGTCTGGGAGGCAATGACAAAACGAAACTAAGGCAGATTTACCTGACGGCTTCCGGAGGGCCTTTTTTGAAATTCAGCAAAAGCCAGCTTGCCCGGATTACCGTGGCACAGACGTTGCGGCACCCCCGCTGGAAAATGGGTAAGAAGATTACCGTTGATTCTGCGACAATGATGAATAAGGGCCTTGAGGTTCTGGAGGCTATGTATTTATTCGGGGTCGGGCCAGAGAAAGTCAAAATCCTGGTTCATCCGGAAGCGATTATCCATTCGATGGTGGAATTTGTAGACGGCATAACCATTGCGCAGCTGTCGGTTGCGGATATGCGCATCCCCATTCAGTATGCGTTTTCGTATCCCGAACGCCTTACCAATCGTTTTGGCTGCGTTGATTTTTATTCGATCAGGACCCTTAATTTCAAAAAGCCCGATACGAAACGTTTTCCCTGCATATGCCTGGCATACCGGGCAGCTGAAGAAGAAGGGACATTGCCGTGCGTGATGAATGCGGCGAATGAAGTGAGTGTGGAGGCATTCCTTAAAGGAGAAATTGCATTTGCCTCTATCTATAAGGTAATAGATAGAGTGATGGATAGCCACCGGATTATCAGGTCCCCGTCGCTTAACGATATCATAGAGTCCGATGCCTGGGCTAAGCGCCGGGCACGGCTTCTGATAGAGAGGATGAGGTAGGAAGAGATGTTTTCTTTTTTTGTATTTCTGGTTATCGTAGGCATAGTGATTATCGTCCATGAATTCGGCCACTTTATAATTGCCAAACGATGGAAGGTGAGGGTTGATGAGTTTTCTATCGGGTTCGGCCCAAAAATCGTAAAAAGGAAGAAGCGCGAAACCGAATACTCCCTCAGCGCCATACCGCTGGGAGGATACGTGAAGCTTGCCGGGGATAACCCCGAGGAATTTAAGGGCAAGCCGTATGAGTTCCTCTCAAAGCCATGCGGTGCCCGGGCGCAGGTCATATTCTTCGGGCCCCTCTTGAATTACCTGCTGGGATTTCTTTGTTTTTTTGCCATATGCCTGGCGTTTCCCACGCCGATGATAACCACTAAAGTCGGCGGGTTAGTCGAAGGGTTTCCGGCACAAGAGGCGGACATCCAAGCCGGGGATACCATTATTTCCCTGGATGGGAAAAAGGTTAGCTACTGGGATGACATCCAGGCTGTTACACAAAACAAGAAGGCAGGGTCTGTAGTGAATATGGAGGTAATGCGCGGGGGCGTAAGCCACCGCGTGGCCATCAAGACCAAAGCGCAGGAAGTCGAGGATATTTTTGGTCAGAAGCGTTCTATCGGCCTGATCGGTATTAAGCCCGCTGAAGAGATAAAGGAAATCAGGTATGGGTTTTTTGAATCTGTTTTCCTGGGAGCGCGCAAGACCGTGTACCTTACTGCCATGACCTACAAGGCACTCTGGTGTATGGTAACGGGCAAGCTTTCACTGCGCGATTCATTGGCAGGGCCGCTGGGGTTTCTCTACATTACCTCCAAATATGCGAAAGAAGGGATAGTAGCGATCCTTCATCTCTTGGCAGTCTTAAGCATTAATTTGAGCATTTTCAATCTGTTGCCCCTGCCGGTGCTCGACGGAGGGCACCTGGCATTATTGGCCCTTGAAAAAATGCGAGGCAGGCGCTTAAGCCCCCGGACAGATATGGTGGTTACCCGTATAGGGTTGAGCATAATTATCGCACTGGCTGTCATTGCCACCGGTATTGACCTTATGCGATTTATAGGCAAGAAATAACAGCGCGTATCGAAAAGATGACACAGGACATAACACGAAGGAACACAAGGGTAGTTAAGGTCGGTGCTGTCTGTGTAGGCGGCGGATATCCTATAGCGATACAATCCATGACAAAGACGAAAACGTCGCATGTCCCTGAAACAGCCAGGCAGATCCGGCAGCTTCAGGACGCAGGCTGTGAGATCGTCAGGTTAGCGGTAAAAGACAATAAAGACGCTGAGGCAATAGCAAAGATAAAAAAACTGGCGGCTATTCCGTTGGTGGCAGATATCCACTTTGATTGGCGCCTGGCATTACGCTCGATAGAGTGCGGGGCGGACAAAATACGCCTGAATCCCGGTAATATCAGCAAGGAAGCGCATATTCGTGAAGTGGTGCAAAGAGCCAAGAAGGCAAAAATTCCCATCCGGATCGGACTGAATTCGGGCTCTATCAGAAAGTCAGGCACGCAGGTTAAGGTAATGGTGGAGTCCTGTTGCCGTTATATAAGGATTTTTGAGGAACTTAAATTTTATGATACGGTCATTTCGCTTAAGGCCTCCGATGTGCGCACTACCATAGAGGCGTATCGCCGCATGGCTGATGTATGCGATTACCCCTTTCATTTGGGGCTTACGGCTACGGGTTCGCCTTTCAAAGGCGCAGTACAGTCAAGTATCGCAATCGGAAGCTTGTTATTAGAGGGGATCGGTGATACAATAAGGGTATCCCTGACAGACGATCCTGCGCAGGAGGTACGGACAGCCAGATATATACTGGAAGCATTAGGCTTACGTCGTTTCGGGCCTCGCATTATCAGTTGCCCTACCTGCGGTCGATGCCAAGTCGATCTGGTGACCATCGTAAAGAAGCTGGAGCGTGCCCTTGAACGCAGCCAGATGACGCGGCCTTTTAAAATCGCAGTAATGGGCTGTGAGGTGAATGGCCCGGGAGAGGCTATGGATGCGGATATCGGCATTGCCTTCGGTAGGAAAGAGGGGTTGTTGTTTAAGAATGGTAAGCCGCTTAGGAAAGTTTCATTGCGGGAGAGCATAACGGTAGTATTGGAAGAGATGAGGCGGATGCATGATTAGACTACTGAAAGAAAAAATAAGAAAGAAGCTTATTTCGGAATACCGGCGTTTGTTTGCCGATGAAAGCATCGAAGAGAACGAACTCAAAGGATTGATCCGCAGCATGGCAGAAGATATTATCAGCCGAGAGAACCCTGCGGTTTCACAGGAAGACGCAGGCCGTATAATTTCTGAAATCATCGATGAATTCATGGGGTTCGGCCCTATCGAGGGAATATTGCACGATGTCAGTATCACCGAAATCATGATCAATGGGCCCAAGAAAATCTATATCGAGAGAAACGGCAGGACCGAGCTGAGCAACATTGTCTTTGACGATGAGCAGCAGGTTATGCATTTAGTGGATAAGATACTGCTTCCGACGAGGCGCCACGTGGATGAAGCAAGCCCTTATACTGATGTGTCGTTAAAAGACGGTTCGCGGGTGAATATTGTCATACCTCCCCTTGCCCTGGACGGGCCGATCATCACCATCAGGAAATTTTTAAAAGATATCAAGGCGGTCGAAGATTTACACAAGCTCGGTACCTGCGATACGCGCATTTCTGATTTTCTGATTGCCTGTATCAAGGCGAAGGTAAATATCGTGTTTGCGGGGGCAACCGGAGCCGGAAAGACGACGACATTGAATGTCCTGTCTTCTTATATTTCCAATGATGCCCGCATCGTTACTATCGAAGATACGGCTGAGTTACGCCTCAATCAGGATCACGTGGTCCGGCTTGAAGCAAAACAGGCTAATATCGAAGGGAAAGGGGAAATTACCATCAGGGAACTTTTTAAGAACTCCCTGCGCATGCGTCCGGACAGGATAATACTCGGAGAGATCAGGGGCGTTGAGGCCCTTGATATGTTGCAGGCTATCTGTTCCGGTCATACCGGGTCGCTGGCGGTAATTCATGCGGATTCCCCGCAGGATGTCATCTACCGGCTGGAGACGATGATTTTGACTTCCGGCGTGCAGGTGAGCCTAGAGGCTATCCATCGCCAGATCGCAGCTGCCTTAAATATTATTGTACAGCAGGAGCAGCTGGTTGACGGCTCAAGAAAAGTAACCCATGTCTCGCAGGTGAACGGCTTACACGACGGCAAGGTCGTCGTAGAGGACCTTTTCCTTTATACCATAGAGCATATCGATCCTCACACAAGCGTGGTGAAGGGGCACTGGGAATATACAGGTACCAAGCCTGCATTCGCGCAGAAATTCAGGAAGGAAAATATCGCGCTTTCCGAGGGCATTTTTAAATAATAATACCAATTCGTTCATAACGCATGTTGTGGTCAAAATCATTCATCACGACTTTGAAAGAAATGCCCCAGGAGGCCGAAACCCTTAGCCATCAACTTATGCTCAGAGCCGGGCTGATACGCATGCTTTTGGCGGGTATCTATTCCTATCTGCCTTTGGGGTACAGGGTATTGTCCCGTGTTGAGGAGATCATCCGCCAGGAGATGGATGCCTGCGGCGCAAACGAAGTCCTATTGCCTGCACTTCAGCCGCTTGACCTGTGGAAAAGAACAGGCCGCGATGCACTGATGGGAGAGGTGATGATCAGGTTCACCGACCGCAGGGGCAGGGATCTGTGCCTCGGTCCTACCCACGAAGAAGTCGTTACCGACCTGGTAAAGAACTGCGTCTCTTCGTATAAACAGCTGCCGCGCCTGCTGTATCAGATACAAACCAAATTCAGGGATGAAATCAGGCCGCGTTTCGGACTTATCCGTGCGTGTGAATTTATCATGAAAGACGCCTATAGTTTTGACAGGGACGAAGAAGGCCTTGACAGGAATTATCAGCTGATGTTTGAGGCATATAAAAGAATTTTTGCGCGATGCGGGCTGCGGGTATTGACCACGAAGGCGGATCCGGGTGTCATGGGAGGGGATGTGTCGCATGAATTTATGGTCCCTGCTTCAAACGGCGAAGACGCAGTATTGGTGTGTGAAGCATGCGACCATGCCAAGGTGTATACGCAGGACGGGAAGGAAAAGTGCCCCAATTGCAATACGGTACTGAAAAAAATCAATGCTATCGAAATAGGGCATATTTTCAAACTTGGCACAAAATACAGCTCGGCGTTGGGTGCCCAGTTTTCTGATTCCGACGGACAGCTAAAACCGCTGCGTATGGGCTGTTACGGCATAGGTGTTTCGCGCCTCATCCCGACGATTATCGAACAGAATCACGACGCAGAAGGCATTATTTGGCCGAAAGAGGTGAGCCCTTTTAAGGCGACGGTAGTGGCACTGGATATGACCGACCCTAAGATTATACAGGCTGCAGGAGAAATCTATACCGAATTGACGCAAGGTAATATTGATACGCTTTTTGATGAACGCGATGAGCGCGCAGGAGTCAAATTCAAAGATGCCGACTTAGTGGGTATCCCCGTGCGTGTGGTGGTCGGCAGAAAGAATATCTTATATAATAAAATTGAGGTCATAAACCGCAGGTCCAAAGAAACGCTTGTCGTGGAACGAAAGGGCGTGCCCGAAGCAGTCGCAGGCATGCTTAAAACCATGGAGTAATACCGATGCCGGAATTCAAAGAAGAACTTCAGGCCTTGCTGTTGCCTCTTCTTGAAACAGCGGGGGCGGTTTTAATCAATATGCATTTCTCAAGAGGCAGGCATAAGTCTTTTTTAAAACTCTTGGTGGACAAACCGGAGGGCGGGATACGCGTTGAAGAATTAGCTTCATTAAATGACAAAATAGGCAAAGCCCTTGACGCAGAGAATTTGATTAGTTCGAGTTATGTCCTTGAGGTTTCTTCTCCTGGCCTGGACAGGCCCCTGGTGGGTAGGGAGGATTTTCTGCGTTGTCGCGACCGCAGAATTAGGGTTCTGCTGAAAGAAGCAGTGCAGGGGGTTTTTGAGTTTCAGGGTGTTTTGTCAGAGGTCAAAGATCAATTGCTGGTCATCCAGACTGCCGGCGGTCCAGTTGAAGTCCCGCTGGGCATCATAGTTAAAGGGTCTCAGGTAATTCAAACAAATTGAATTGAGAGGGTATCATGAGCAAAGAATTGTTGGCAATCATTGAACAGATAGAGAGGGAAAAAGGGATCAAGAAAGAAGTACTGATTCAGGCGGTAGAAAGCGCTCTTTTAAGCGCTGTCCGTCGCGTCGTCGATAGCAAGCCTAATGAGGAATTGGCGGTTCAACTCAATCCCGAGACAGGAGAGATAAAGGCCTTTCGCGACCAAAAGGAGATATCTCACGTTGATTTTGGCCGCATTGCCGCTTCTACTGCCAGGCAAGTCATCATCCAGAAGATACGCGAAGCGGAGAAGGACGTCATTTTTAATGAGTTCCAAGGGAAGGTCGGGGAAATAGTCAGTGGTACCGTATACCGTTTTGAAAAAGGCAGCATTATAGTGGATTTACTAGGCAAGGCAGAAGGAATTCTGCCTAAAAGCGAACAGATACCTCAGGAGCAATTCAAGCAGGGCCAGCGTATTCGTGCCTATGTGATGGAGGTAAGAAAAGAGAGCAAAGGGCCGCAGATCATACTTTCCCGGCAGCACCATAATTTTGTAAAGAAGCTTTTTGAACTGGAAGTGCCCGAAATTTATGATGGGACCGTTGAGGTTAAGGCAATTGCCAGGCAGGCCGGGGAGCGCACCAAGATTTCGGTATGGTCCAAGGAAGAGAAGGTCGATTCTGTGGGTGCCTGCGTAGGCATGCGCGGCAGCCGTGTCAAAAATATCGTCAATGAGCTCGTGGGGGAAAAAATCGATATTGTCCGTTACAATGAGGATATCAGGGAATATATCAAGGCAGCGCTTCTGCCAGCTGAAATCTCAGAAATAAAGCTGGATAAGAACAGCAAAAGGGCAGAAGTCATTGTCCCGGATGACCAGCTTTCTTTGGCTATCGGTAAGCACGGTCAAAACGTGCGTCTGGCTTCGCGTTTGGTAGGATGGGAACTGGATGTACGCACCAAAGAAACCGCCGCTATGGAGAAGCCTGAGGAGAAGAAAGAGGTTAAAGAGAAAAAAGAAGCCAAAGAAAAGAAAGAGCCAAAAGAGAAAAAAGAATCTAAGGCAAGGAAAGAGAAGATACAACAGCCCGTCGGTTCTTTGGAGCAACTCGCAGGCGTCGGCGAAAAGACCATCGCGAGCCTTAAAAAAGCAGGTTTCGCAAGCCTCGAAGATATTGCCAAAGCAAATAGTGGCGATATAATGAAGATTAAAGGAATCGGGGAAAAACGGGCCCAGAAGATGATCGAGGAGGCCAAGAAGATTGTAGGCCAATAATATATGAAAGAAGCAAAAAAAGAAAAACGAATACCGGAAAAGAAAAAAAAGACAACCAAGCCGATTAAGGCTAAAACTGCCAGGGCTCTCCCCCGCAAGGCCACGGCCAAGAAGGCCGTTTCTGTACGATTAAGGCCAAAGACAACAAAACTGCTGCCGCCTAGGCGTAAAACAGTCAAGAAGCAGGAGCCGGTCAGTCCTATTCCTTCACTCGAGCAGGCAGAGCCTGTAGCAGTAGTCCTCCATGAACCGGTATTGCCGGTTAAAGTAAAAACCGAGATACCACAGGTAAAGAAAAAGGCAAAGGCAATCATAGAGGAACCTGTGCAAAAGCCGCAGGAGGTTGCCGCTCCCATAATTCCTACCGAAGTGCCGCAGGCTGTTTCCGAAGCAAAGGCACTGGAACTCAAATTGCCCATTACCGTTAAAGACCTGGCAGTGAAATTACAGGAGAAACCATCGGTTTTGATTAAGCAGCTTATGGGTATGAGAGTGATGGCTGGGATCAATAATGTATTGGACGAAGGGACTGTTGCAACGATTTGCGCAAAATACGGCTGTACGATCAAGAAAGCCCCTAATCAGGAAGAGTTGGCATTAAGCGTACACACAGAGCCTGATGCTGCAGAGAACCTGAAAAGCCGCTGGCCGATAGTAACGCTTATGGGCCATGTCGACCACGGAAAGACTTCTCTTCTGGACGCCATAAGAAAAAGCAAGGTGGTTGATAGCGAGCACGGTGGCATTACCCAGCATATTGGCGCCTACAGGGTCGTATTGCCGCACGGAGAAATCACCTTCCTGGACACTCCGGGACATGAGGCTTTTACCGCGATGCGTGCCCGCGGCGCAAAAGCGACTGATATAGTAGTGCTGGTAGTGGCAGCTGATGACGGGATCATGCCGCAGACAATAGAAGCCATAGACCATGCCAGGGCAGCGGGTGTTTCTATTATTGTCGCCATTAACAAAATTGATAAGCCGCAGGCAGACGTCGATAGGGTAAAGAAACAATTGGCGCAGGCCAATCTGCTCAGCGAAGATTGGGGAGGCAAGGTTATTACGGTCCCTGTTTCCGCTAAGACAGGCCAGGGGATAGACGATTTGTTGGAAATGATACTCCTGGAGGCGCAGATGCTTGAATTGAAGGCCAACCCGGACAGGCCGGCAAAAGGAGTCGTATTAGAAGGAAAACTGGTTAAGAATAGGGGTCCGGTAGTGACGTTGCTAATCCAGAACGGCACCTTGCATTTAAACGAACACCTAATCGCGGGCAATCACTATGGCAAAATCAAGGCCATGTTTAATGACCACCATCAGACAGTCATTTTTGCAAACCCTTCTTATCCTGTTGAGGTGTTAGGCATTACCGGCATGCCGGAGGCAGGGGAACAGTTCTTTGTCTTACAGGATGAAAAGACCGCCAAGGAATTAAGCGCGAAGCGGCAGGAGCAGCTGAGGCAAAACCAGCTTCAACCGTTTAAGCGGATAGGCCTAGAAGACCTCTATTCTCAGATCAAAGAAGGCAAGATCAAGGAATTGAACCTTATCATCAAAGCCGATGCCCAAGGGTCGCTTGAAGCGATCATTGAAGCGCTTTATAAGCTCAATGCTTCGGAGGTCAAGATACTTATCATCCATCAGGGCGTCGGTGCCATTAATTCGTCCGATGTGATGCTTGCGGTTGCTTCCAACGCATTGATTTTAGGGTTTAACGTCGTTCCCGATGATCCGGCTAAGGTATTGATTGAAAAGGAAGGCCAGGATGTCAGGACCTATACCGTTATCTATGACCTTGTCAATGATATTAAAGCTGCGCTGGAAGGGATGCTTGAGCCGAAACTAAAAAAGGTATTCCTTGGCAAGGCCGAGATCAAGAAGGTGTTTAAGCTTTCCAGGCACGGCGTGATTGCCGGTTGTATGGTAACCAAGGGGAAGATTACCAGGATTGCCAAGGTAGACATTATACGTAACGGCAACGTTGTATTTGAGGGGGGGTTAAGTTCTTTGAAACGGTTTAAGGACGACGTTAAAGAAGTCGAAGAAGGATTTGAGTGCGGCATGAGCATAGGCGGTTTTGATACGATTGCAGAAGGCGATATCATCGAGGCCTATCAGATCGAGAAGATAGCCAGAAAATTATGAGAAAGAAGATTTTAAGCGGCATGCGTCCGACCGGCAAGCTGCACCTGGGCCATCTCGTCGGCACCCTGAATAACTGGGTGAGGCTCCAGGAGGAATATGATTGTTTTTTTATGGTTGCTGATTGGCATGCCCTTATGTCGGAATATGAGAATCCCGCGCATATGGGCGATACCATTATCGATAATGTCGCCGACTGGCTTGCCTGCGGCATCTCACCCCAAAAAGCCTCTTTATTTATCCAGTCGCAAGTCCCATCGCACCTTGAGCTCTATATGTTTCTTTCCCTGCTTACTCCTCTCGGGTGGCTTGAGCGTTGCCCGACCTATAAAGAGCAGTTGCGCGAAATCAAAAATCGCGACTTAAAAACCTACGCCTTTTTAGGGTACCCCGTGCTTCAGGCGGCAGATATCCTGCTGTATAAGTCAGACATCGTCCCTGTCGGCGAAGACCAGTTGCCGCACCTTGAACTGACGAGGGAAATCGCACGGAAGTTCAACGGTATGTATAAGAAAAAAACATTCCCCGAGCCGCAGGCATTGCTCAATAAGGTAAGCAAGCTGCGCGGGCTTGACGGCAGGAAGATGAGCAAGAGCTATGGTAATTATATTAATATTTCTGAAGAGCCCGACGAGATCAGGAAGAAAACCAAAGATATGTTTACCGATCCGGCAAGAATAAAGTTGAATGACCCCGGCCATCCAGACAAATGCAACGTTCATAGTTATTATGCGGTATTTGCCCCGCAGAGAGGGTTAGAGATAGACCAGCTTTGCCGTAAGGCCCAGATCGGCTGTACGGCGTGCAAGAAAGAATTGGCAGAAATACTGATTGCGTATCTTGACCCGGTCCGAAAAAAACGCAGAGAGCTGCTTCAGGATAAACGCTATATCCGCGACGTGCTTCATCAGGGGAAAGAGAAGGCTTCTGCCGTCGCGCAGGAGACGATCGTTTCGGTGCGCAAACTTCTACAGGTATGCTATGAGTTATAAGATACGGCTTGAACTGTTTGAGGGCCCGCTGGATTTGTTATTGTACCTGGTAAAGAAGGAGCACCTTACTATTTACGACATTCCCATTGCCCGGGTGACCGAGCAGTATTTAAGATACCTTGAGCTGATGCGTTTTCTCGATTTGAATATTGCCGGCGAATTCCTGGTCATGGCGGCAACGCTTATGCAGATAAAATCAAAAATGCTTTTACCCGCCCAGGAAAACGAGGAGGTTGAAGAACAACAAGAGGATCCCCGCGCAGAGCTTATCAGGCAGCTTCTAGAATACCAGAAGTTTAAAGAGATCGCGCAAGACTTACAAGAGAGGGAATCCAAAGAAAAGGAAATTTTCAAACGGCCTAAAGCCCAAGAGCTGCCAGTCGAAACCGAAAAGCCCGCCTATTTTGAAGCGAGTATATTTGACTTACTTTCCGCGTTCTCAAAGGTGCTGGAAGAGGTCCCGAAAGAACTACTCTATGAGGTGATAAAGGACGAGTTTACCATTGAAGGAAAAATCCACGAGATCCTGCACCTTTTACTGGACAAGACGGTTGTGCGCATTTCAGAGCTTTTTCAGAGCGCCAAGAATAAATTAGAGATCATAGTCACGTTTCTGGCGATCCTTGAGCTTATCAGGTTAAAGGAAATCATTGCGGTACAGCGTGATGTGTTCGGCGAAATTGAAGTCGCCAGAAACGAAGCAAATATTATACCGTATGACAAGACAAGCCAGACAGAAGACCCGCAAGGCCAGAAGTAACGCGTCGTCGGAATATACCTATATCGATGAGCCTGCCGGCGCACCTTCTCCTCCTGCGTTTCCGCAAGCCCTGCTGCAAGCCCAGAAAGAAAACGAAGAGGATATAGTCCTTAATATTTCTTTAAGGCCGAAGCGGCTGACCGAGTTTGTCGGCCAGAAAGATATCCTTGAGGGCCTTAACGTATGCATCACGGCGGCAAAGCAAAGGAAAGAGCACCTTGAGCATGTCTTATTATCGGGCCCCCCGGGCCTTGGGAAAACTTCTCTTGCGCACATCATCGCCCATGAGATGCATTCCAAAATAACCGCTACCTCAGGCCCGGCAATCGAAAAGGCAGGCGACCTGATAGGGATACTGACAAATTTGGAGCGGGGGGATATCCTTTTTATTGACGAGATACACAGGCTTTCAAGGACCGTCGAAGAATTCCTCTATCCTGCCATGGAGAATTTCGAGATAGATTTTGTGATCGATAAGGGCCCTTATGCGAAAACAATAAAATTCAGGCTCAAGCCATTTACCTTGGTAGGCGCGACCACTCGCGTTGGGTTGCTTACTTCACCGCTCAGGAGCAGGTTCGGCATATTCTATCACCTTGATTTCTATAAAATAGAAGAGCTGCAGGAAATCGTTGCACGTTCGGCAAAAATAATGAAAATCGGAGTTGAGCCGGCGGCTGCCCAAGAGATTGCGCGCCGGGCGCGCGGCACCCCGCGTATTGCCAACCGGCTTTTAAGAAGGGTCAGGGATTATGCGCAGGTAGCCCGCATAGATAGCATCGCTCTTGCGGTTGCTTCAAAGGCACTCAATGATCTGGGCATCGATAAGGCGGGGCTTGATGAAATCGACAGAAAGGTACTCAAGACGATCATAGAGTTCTACCACGGAGGCCCCGTGGGTATTGAATCGCTTGCCGCGACCCTTAATGAAGAGGTCGATACTATCGCTGAAACGATTGAGCCCTACCTGTTGAAAGCCGGCTACCTCAAAAGGACTTCGCGGGGAAGGCTGGCAACGAAGATAGCGTTTGAGCATTTGGGCATCGCGTATAATAACGAAAAACAGGAAGAACTTTTTTGAGCCTCGCCCATGCAGGAGATTGCAAAGACCCTTATTGTATTCGGGGTTATTCTTTTGATTGCCGGGTTCCTGATAGGCCTTATAGGCCGAGTGCCCTTCTTGGGAAAACTGCCCGGTGATATCTATATCCAGAAAAAGAACTTTAGTTTTTATTTCCCCCTCGCTACTTCTCTATTATTGAGTATTTTGATTTCCCTGATTCTGCGCATATGGCCCCGTCGGTAAAACCCTTTGGCGTTACTATGAACACTTTCTGCAGGCGCCTTTTTGCGGTGTGTGTATTTTTGTGTGCGTTGCCCGGATATGCCGCCAGCCCGTCTGCGCTTGCAGGCCCTTCCAAATATATCCGTGTCCTTATTATGCAGAGATTGCCTTCCTTGAGCCTTAAGGTAAGCGGCGCCTACCAAATACAGGATGCCAAAAGTCGCCAGGTGCTATACCGGGGCAGGGATATAAAAGCCACTGTGACCCAGGCAAAGGGGAGGGTATGGCTTGGGCCAAAGGGCTGCGATACCGATAGGCTCCTTTTGAGTGCACGCGACAATAACGTGATACTCAACGGCAGGCGTTTCAGAGGAGATGCATTGATTATTAAAGAAAAAGACAATACCTTTTCGGTGGTGAATTATATAGGGCTTGAGGATTATGTGAAAGGGGTCCTTTACCATGAGGTATCGCACTATTGGCCTCAAGAGGCCCTGAAGGCCCAGGCAGTAGCAAGCAGGACATTCGCGCTTTACCAGGCGCAGGAGAACGCCGCAAAAGATTTTGATGTGACATGTGACTTCTATTCGCAGATGTATGGCGGCAGGGCTGCTGAACGCTATCGTACCAGTTTTGCGGTGGAGGTTACTAAAAGGGAAGTGTTGGTGTATGAAGGGAAGGTTTTTCCGGCCTATTTTCACGCTACCTGTGCTGGGCATACTGAAGATGCTTCTTTGTTGTGGAATACCGACCTCCCTGTCCTTAAGGGAATTGTGTGCAATTTTTGCAAAGATTCCCCCCATTTTAAGTGGCACTACGTGGTACGTCTCAAAGGACTACAAGAGGCCCTGAAGAAGTCAGGTTACGCATTTACGCAGATTACTTCAATCACGGTTTTGGGCAGGGATATGTCCGGACGCGTTACAAACGTGCGCATTACCGACCAGCTACACAGCGCTGATGTAGCGGCCAAAGACCTCAGAAGCGTAATCGGCCCGAAATTGTTGCGCAGCACCAATTTTAAAGTAGGTATTTCCGGGGACGATGCCGTGTTCGAAGGGTTTGGGTGGGGGCATGGCGTTGGACTGTGCCAGTGGGGGGCTTATTTTATGGCCAAAGAAGGATATACCTACCAAGAAATTTTACAGTTTTACTATCCAGGCTCAACGCGTACCTTAGCCGAAGAAAATCAATAATCCTCATATGCAATTGACTGATTTTCAGTATTATTTGCCCAAGGAATTAATTGCGCAGTATCCTTTAAAAGACCGCAAGGCATGCCGGCTGTTGGTGCTGGACCGTAATAAAGGCACCATCACGCACAGCGTATTTAAGGATGTTGCGCGGTTTTTCTCTCCCGGGGACGCACTTGTGCTCAATGATACCAAAGTGCTTTCCTGCCGTCTTATCGGCAAAAGGAAGACCGGCGGCAAAGTAGAATTATTGCTCTTGCGGGAACAACAAGGCAGGGTATTTGAAGCAATGATGAAGCCGTCAAGGCTTAAAGTCGGAGAGACAATACGGTTTAACGAAGGCACGCTTTCCTGTGAAATAATCTCCAGGAACCAAGTGAGGTTTATCGCGGACAGTACTGACCAAATATACCGTGCCGGCACCATGCCTCTGCCTCCTTATATCAAAAGGATGCCTGAAGAGCAGGACAGGGCCTACTATCAAACAGTGTATGCCAAGGTTGCGGGTGCAGTTGCCGCCCCGACCGCAGGCCTGCACTTCACCGATGATTTGCTTGAAGAAATAACTGTGCGCGGCATACAAAAAACATTCCTTACCCTTCACGTGAGCTCAGCTACCTTTAAACCGATAAAGGCCGCCGATGTGGTAACGCATAAGATGGAGAAAGAGTATTACTGTATAAGCGAAGAGGCGATCCGGCTCATCGCGCATGCGCGCAAAAAGGGCTCGCGGATAATCGCAGTCGGGACAACGAGTTGCCGGGCCCTGGAGGCATACGCTGCCTCCGGAGAAAGGCAGGGGCATACGAGCTTGTTTATTTACCCCGGATATG
>JBFMDA010000026.1:0-18662 GCA_040754255.1 Candidatus Omnitrophota bacterium
GTTATTGGTGTGTGTGTTTCTACACCATCTACCTTACCTATTCACCAGACCAATGACTTGACCCTTACCCAGGAACTAAGCGCGTTATGCGTACAACGTTATGCGCCGTACTCCGTACGCAATACGCTGTACGCCGAGCGCTTAACGCATATTACTCCTCGTAATTGACTTTGCAAGAACGGTCGGTACTCGGAGTGATTTTCCGAGGATAGAAAAGACTATAGAAAATCACGGGGCGTGGTCATCCTCCTGCGCCCTTTGAATAGGAAGTAAGAGCTATGTGGTGGGCTTCGGAGGATTTCGCCACGGCAGCTAAATCAATGTTTTTCACAGGTATCCGCCGCAGGCGGATAAGGAAGCTGTGCACGTAGTAGAGTTACTGTGAAAAACATCAAAGGGGTGCGGGGAAAACATTTCCCCGCGTCTGGGGGAGCACAGCGACCCGTAGGTTGTGATATCTAGTAAGCGTTAGGAGGGGGCTTGCCCCCTCCTAAGGAGTGAGCGTCAAAAGAACAAAAGACACGCTCAATTAAAAAGAAACACACAAAAGAGTTTACTGGCAACTAAGGCATAAGCGATAGCGAACGACCGGGGCGTGGCTCAGTTTGGCTAGAGCGCTTGAATGGGGTTCAAGAGGTCGACAGTTCAAGTCTGTCCGCCCCGATAAATATAAGGCGAGGTCACAGGTTCTCCCGCTAAGCAGTTCAAAGACTAAGGCGGGATCCCGTTTCGCATAATTTAAAATGGTTGAAACGGGAAGTCCTGTCGCCCCGATAAATGAGCGTAGGCCTTAAAGGCCGTCCGCGAATTTATCCACGCAGCTACGAGTAAATTTCGAAGAAATTTACGAAGTGTTTAGCTGCGGGGAGCGGGGTTTAGCAGGAAAATCGCACTTTGTCTTCGGAGCAGTAACGAAAGGCCAAGGCTAAGGCCAAGGTTAAGTAAGGCTTAGGTTGAGGTTTAGGTAGCTAGTGTAATGACAAAGGCACAAAATCCCGTTTCAGGGTCTATGGTCTATAGTCAATGGTCTATGCCTGCCGGCAGGCAGGGTGCTTTGTTATTTGTCATTAACGCACCGTACTCCGTACGCAATACGCTGTACGCAATACGCACTACGAATTTGCGGGTGTAGTTCAATGGTAGAACAATAGCCTTCCAAGCTATATATGACGGTTCGATTCCGTTCACCCGCTTTCTGTTGGGGCGTAACAGCGGGATCCTGAATGATATAGAATACAAATATATCTTCGGGACAAGTTCTATGAGAAGCCCTTGGGCCTTGCGGCCAAAGGGGTTAAAATTCTTTATTAATGGAAGCGACGGAATTGTAAGTTCGATTCCCATCGCCCGCTTGTAGAAATTGATATAATTAGCAGAAAATGTTACTTAACGGAATAAAAACGTTATAGACGAGGAGAAAACAATGGATAGGAAGTTTAGCGGCCGAGAACGAAGAGAATTCTTAAGGCTGGAATTCTCTAAGCCATTATCGTACAAGATATGTAAGAGAAAGACACTTTCTACTCTGCTTGAAGGATATACCTCTAATGTCAGCAGTGCCGGTATTTTATGCAATATCCGCAACAGGGTTAAGAAGAACGACCTTTTATGGCTTTGTTTCGACAGGAGCGTGTTGGCTATTTGTGAGGATATGGAGAAAAGGAGTTTTATTTATCAAAACGGGATTGTCGGGAAAGTGGTAAGGATTGCTCCTAAAGGTAACGGGACCTATGATGTCGGCATAAAGTTTGTCACGCGGGAAGAAAAAAATCTTACCAATATCTTTCCGAAATCTTACTTTATAGAAAAGCAAATGCAGAATGCAAGAAAATAATATCGCAGTTTTAGGAGACGGGGGCTGGGGGACGACGCTGGCTATATTGCTTGCAGGCAAGGGGCACCGGGTCACTTTATGGGGTGCGTTTGCCGATTACAGCGCGTTTCTGCGTAGAAAGAGGGTTAACGACCGTTTTCTGCCGTCGGTGCATATTCCCCGCTCGGTGGTTATTACGCACTCGCTTGAAGATGCGCTCGAGAATAAAAAAGTAATCATCCTGGCTGTGCCGTCTGAGCACATGCGCGGGGTGGTGAGAAAATGCAGACGTTATCATTACCCCACAAAGGCTGTTTTTATCAGTGTCGCAAAAGGCATAGAGGTTGGTTCGTTAAAACGGATGTCGGAAGTGATTATTGAGGAGCTGGGCAAGGTGCCGCTTGCCGTATTGACAGGCCCGACCATCGCGCACGAAGTAGCACAATCGATACCTACAACGGTGGTAGTTGCTTCTATGAGTAGTGCGTTAAGAAGGCAGTGCCAGGAATTATTTATGACCGAAAGGTTCAGGGTGTATACCAATAACGATGTGGTGGGGGTCGAATTGGGAGGGAGCCTTAAAAACGTCATTGCGATTGCCTGCGGGATATCCGACGGCCTTGGTTTCGGGACCAATACGAAAGCAGCATTGTTGTCGCGTGGGCTAGTTGAAATTTCACGGCTTGGAATGGCTATGGGCGCGCACGCAAAAACGTTTAGCGGTTTAAGCGGGCTAGGTGACTTAGTCACTACCTGTATTAGCCCTTACAGCAGGAACAGGTTTGTGGGCGAGCAGATCGGTAAAGGTAAGTGCTTAAAAGAAATCAAAACTCGCATGCAGATGGTAGCCGAAGGCGTGCCTACCACAAAGTCTGCGTATGCATTAGCCAAGAAATATAAGGTTGACACTCCGATTATCAATGAGGTATTCGCCGTACTTTACAGGCACAAGTCTCCTCTTGGGGCGGTCAAGGATCTTATGACCAGGGCAAGGAGAGAGGAGTAGGAATGTTGCCGGAAGGCATTTTAAGCAAGGAGAGTCCAAAAAGGAGGGCGTAATGTCTTATAAAGGTCCGGAGAGGAGAAAGTCGCCGCGCATAGGAATACATTTTATCGTTTCGTACCGCGTCTATGAAGAGGAAAATAACATTGATATCTCGCAGGCGAAGAACTTGGGGTTAGGGGGGATGTTGTTGACGACCAACCGGCTTTTCCCTCCGGGGACAAAGCTTGCGTTGGAGATACGGCTTCCTTTTGACCCTCATCCGCTGACGATTATTGGCGAAGTCCTCGAATCCAACGAGGTAATCAAAGACCTGATATATGATACGCGGCTTCAATTTCTTGCGGTAGACTCAAAACACAAGAATATCATGGGCAAGACCGTCGATTATTTTCTAAAGAAGGGTGAGTCATGAAAAAGATTACTATCGGCTTGATTGGGTTTGGCAATGTTGGCCAGGGAGTGGTAAAAATCCTGCGCGAAAGAAAACAGCTCTTGAGTGATAAAATAGGGTTAGAGATCGTTATCAAGAAGATATGCGATAAGGACCTTACAGTCAAGCGCAGCATTGCGGTTGACAAATCAATACTGACCAAGAACCCGAGGGATATCATCGATGACCCGCAGATAGACATTATGATTGAGCTGATTGGCGGGGTAGAGCCGTCAAGGGGATATATCACTGATGCCTTAAGGAAGGGAAAGAACATAGTCACCGCCAATAAGGCACTTTTGGCCGAGGCAGGAAAGGAGCTGTTTGCGCTTGCTGCAGACTGCAGTAAGAGTATTTATTTTGAAGCCTCCGTAGGGGCAGGTATCCCCCTGATCAAATCGATCCGCGAGGGTTTGGTAGCCAATAAGTTTTTTAACATCTTTGGCATAGTAAACGGGACCTCGAATTTCATATTATCAATGATGTCGGATGCCAATTGTTCCTTTAACGATGCGCTGCGCGAAGCCAGGGCAAAGGGGTTTGCCGAAAAAGACCCGACCCTGGATATAGAAGGCATTGATTCGGCACACAAGCTCATATTACTGTCTTATCTTTGCTTCGGCAAGCTTATTGACATGGAGGATATCTTTATCGAGGGGATCTCGCGCGTATCGTTGGCAGATATCAACTACGCCAAAGAACTGGGATTCGATATCAAACTGCTTGCGATTGCCAAGAAAGAAGGCGAAAGCCTTGAGGTGAGAGTGCATCCTACCCTGATCCCGCTGCGCAATTTACTGTCTTCGGTGAAGGGCGTAGATAATGCAATTTTTGTCTCTTCGGATTTATCGGGCAAGCTTTTATTCTATGGGCCCGGCGCCGGCCAGCTTTCAGCTGCGTCTGCGGTTGTTTCCGACGTAGTAGACCTTACCCAGGACATCAAAGCGGGGATGTTTAGGCCGACACTCAATAGTATTCCCGATACCAGCATCAAGAAATTACGCAAGATAGAAGAGATCGAAAGCCGTTATTACATACGTTTTATGACCGTCGATAAGCCCGGCGTACTAGCGCACATTTCCGGTGTCCTGGCAAAATTCGGGATCAGCATTGCGTCGGTCACCCAGAAAGAGCGCCGCAAAGGGCAGAGTGTCCCGATTGTCATGTTATTGCATGAGGCGCAGGAAAAAAAGTTACGTGCTGCGCTCAAGATACTCGACGGCCTGAAGATCATCAAAGAAAAGTCGGTTGCAATCAGAATGGAGGAGACTTGAGACAACGTCAGTGTTATCAAGGCGTAATAGCCCGCTATGCCGCGTATTTACCTGTCAGCAGTAAGACCCCGGTAGTTACTCTTCTAGAAGGCAATACCCCGCTTCTGCGCACCGATTTCTTAAGCCGCTTGGCAGGAACGCACTGTCAGGTATACCTTAAATACGAGGGCCTTAATCCGACCGGTTCTTTTAAAGACAGAGGGATGACGCTTGCGATTTCCAAGGCAAAAGAGATGGGTGCGAAAGCGGTCATGTGCGCTTCTACCGGAAACACCTCTGCGTCCGCCGCCGCCTATTCCGTAAAAGCGGGATTAAAATGTATTGTGCTTATTCCCAAAGGCGCGATCGCATTGGGAAAACTTAGCCAGGCGCTTATTCACGGTGCGGTAGTACTTGCAGTTGACGGAAACTTTGACGATGCATTACGCAGGGCCAGAGAAATTACAGATACGCATCCGATTACGTTAGTCAACTCGCTTAACCCCTACCGCATTGAAGGCCAAAAAACAGCGAGTTTTGAAATTTGCGATTGCCTGGGAGATGCGCCTGATTTTCAGGTTATGCCTGTGGGTAACGCGGGCAATATTACTGCGTATTGGAAGGGTTATAAAGAGTATGCACGGAAGGGAAAAACGAGCATGCTTCCTAAGATGCTTGGGTTTCAGGCAGAGGGGGCAGCGCCGATTGTAAAAGGCCGGCCCGTTAAGGACCCGCAGACAATTGCCACTGCAATCCGCATAGGAAACCCCGCAAGCTGGAAACAGGCAGAGGCTGCCCGCGACGAATCAGGCGGGCTTATCGATATGGTTTCTGACAGCCAGATTATCGAGGCTTACAAACTGCTGGCGCAAAAAGAAGGCGTGTTTGCTGAACCTGCGTCAGCCGCTTCGGTCGCAGGGTTGCTAAAACTTGCCAAAAAAGGATATTTCAAGAAGCAGGCAAAAAAGGCAAAGAAAATAAAAATCGTATGCATTCTTACCGGCCACGGCCTTAAAGACCCGGACCGGGCGATTAAATGCATCGAAGAGCCTAAAGTGGTCAAACCGAATTTGAAGGCAATACTGAAGGCGATTGGATACTAAAAGATAGCGCGTGTGAAATTCGGTTGTTGGGTTAAGGTAACGTTATTGGTTTAGTAGTTGGGTAAGGTAGTTGGTGTTTTTCTTTGACCAAAAACCTGA
This sequence comes from Candidatus Omnitrophota bacterium, assembly GCA_040754255.1. GTDB lineage: Bacteria > Omnitrophota > Gorgyraeia > Gygaellales > Profunditerraquicolaceae > SURF-25. The sequence goes on from JBFMDA010000026.1 coordinate 5,705, forward strand.
CCCTCACACCAAACCCTCTACCTGACCTTTACCCTTGACCTAAACCTTGACCTTGAAGTAGGATTTAATACAGTCATGTCTTTACGTAACAAAAGAGTCTTGATTACTGCCGGCTCCACTTGGGTCCCGATAGACCGCGTGCGGGTAATAAGCAATATAGCTACCGGTTTAACCGGGATATTGCTGGCTCGGTCCTTGCAGAAAAAAGGCGCACGGGTAACGCTTTGCCTCGGGAATTCTGCATTGTGCCCGTCGATTAAAACCGCAAGGCTGCGTAGGTTTAAATTCTTCGATGAGCTAAAAGATATCCTTTTCGGGGAATTAAGACGACGGCGTTACGATATTGTGATTCATTCTGCCGCTGTCTCAGATTTCTGTCCGCAGCAGGCTCTAAGGGGTAAGCTTGATTCGGGCAGAGGGGCCGTGTTAAGGTTGAAGCCGTTGCCGAAATTAATAAAGAAGATCAGGGCCTTAGCGCCTTCGTCAGAGCTGGTTATGTTTAAGCTTGAGCCAGCCGTAAGAGACAGTGCCCTCATTGCGCGGGCAATACACGCAATGAGGGTCGTACACGCGGATATTGCAGTAGCGTGTTCACTGGACCCGTATAAGGCTATTATCCTCAATGGGAGCAAAAAGAAGGTAGTGGTAAAGAGTAAGCAGGAGCTAGTGAATAGGCTTATCCCGTTGTTAGAAAAGGCTAAAGGCTTAGGTTAAGTAAGGCTTAGGTCCAGGTTGAGGTAGTAAGATAGCGCATATGGTGTAAGGGTAAGGGTTTAGTTATTGGTGCAAGGTTGTTGGTGTGTTTGTTGTAACACCACCTACCTTACCTACTCACTAGACCCACGACCTAGCCTTTACCCAAGGACCAGGTGTGTAATGCGTTCAGCGTTGAGCGCCGTACGCATTACGCTGTACGCCGAGCGCACAACGCATACAGCGCTCAATACTCTGTACTCTATACTCACTACAAAAGTTGTATCTCTAATTTCTACGAATATGAAATACATAGTCCTCGTATGTGACGGAATGGCCGATTATCCTGTGCAGGAATTGGCCGGAAAAACACCCCTTGAGGCTGCCCGCACTCCTTGCATGGATGTTATTGCGCGTTTAGGCAGGCTGGGCAGGGTTAAGACTGTTCCTGATAGCATGGAGCCGGCTTCCGATGTAGCCAATATATCGGTCCTGGGGTATGACCCTGAGAAGTATTATACGGGCCGGGGCCCGCTTGAAGCGGCTAACCTCGGTGTTGAATTACACCAGGAGGACGTGGCATTCCGCTGCAATATGATTACCGTGCTTCATGATGCGCTCACCGATTATAGTGCAGGCCACATCCGTTCGGAAGAATCAAAGGAACTTATTTTATTCCTTAACCAGCACTTTGCGACCAGGGAGATACGTTTTTACCCTGGCGTCAGTTATAGAAATTTGATGGTTGTCAGGGACGGCGCAAAAATCGGCCTGGATAAAGTAAAAACCAGGGCGCCGCACGATATATTAGGCCAAAATATCCAGAAGCATCTACCGAAAGGAAAAGGTTCAGACGTTCTTATACGGTTGATGGAGGACTCAAGAAAATTGCTTGAGCATCATGAAATCAACAGCGTGAGGCTTGACCTAAAAGAGAATCCCGCATCGATGATCTGGCTGTGGGGGCAAGGCAAGAGGCCGTCTATGCCTACTTTTTTAGATAGGTATGGTTTATCCGGCAGTGTCATTTCCGCGGTCGATTTGATTAAAGGCCTCGGAAGAATCCTCGGCTTTGAGGTCATCAATGTCCCGGGCGCAACAGGTTATTACGATACTGATTATAAGGGTAAGGCAAAAGCAGCGATTAAATCGCTTTCCGATAACGATTTTGTATTCTTACACGTCGAGGCAGCGGATGAGGCCGGCCATAACGGCGATTTGAGAGAGAAGATCTTAGCGATCGAGCGGTTTGATACTATGGTGGTGGGGACGATTCTGCAGGAGTTTAACAGGAAGAAAAATTTCAGGATTTTGGTCTTGCCCGATCATCCGACCCCCGTTGAATTAAGGACCCATGTGTCTGATCCGGTGCTCTTTGGCATATACGGCAAAGGCATAGTGGGCAGGGGTTTTGCAAAGTATTGCGAAAAAGAAGCAACAAAATCACAGCTTTATTTCCCCAAGGGGCATGAGCTGATGGATTATTTTATCCGTGCCGATTCCGAGACAGAAAGGAAACACAGCGCTTAAAAACGCATGAATTCTTTATTCCTGGCGATTCTGGGATTAGCGGCTTTCGGGTGGGGCTACTTATTTTTCGCCAAGAGGTTCGAGCAACTGCTCGGGGTAGACCCTTCCCGCTCTACGCCTGCATATTCAAAATACGACAGCATTGATTACGTTCCGGCAAAGAATTGGCTCGTCCTTTTCGGTCACCACTTTTCTTCAATCGCCGGAGCCGGCCCGGTAATCGGCCCTGTGATTGCGGTTATGGTATGGGGATGGGGGCCGGCACTGCTGTGGATTATACTCGGGAGTATTTTTATAGGCGGCATCCATGATTTCGGCTCACTATTCATGTCGGTCAGGGAAGGGGGCGCGTCGGTTCCTGATATTGCCGGGCAGGTAATATCAAAGAAAGCAAAGGCATTTTTCCTTTTATTCGTCTGGCTTACCCTGATTCTGATTATTGCCGTTTTTGCCTATCTTGCCGCGGAAACATTTACCAAAGAACCGAAGATCGTCCTGCCTTCTTTAGGGCTGATTCCGGTAGCGATGCTGGTAGGCTATTTCCTTTACACCCTGCGCATTAACTCGGTCTTGGCCACTGCCTTCGGGCTTGTCTGTTTGGGCGGCCTGCTGATGCTTGGCAACCTGCTCCCTGTAAAAGGGGGCACAACTATGTGGATAGCGGTATTGTTGGCGTATGCGTATTGTGCCTCTATATTGCCTGTTAACATATTATTGCAGCCCCGTGATTATTTGTGCAGCTTTTTGTTGTTTTTCGGATTAGGAGCAGGTTACGTGGGCCTTATGTTGAGCAGGCCTATGATATCCATGCCACCGTATCTGGGGTGGTCTACTTCCGAAGGGTATTTGTGGCCGGCATTATTTGTGACAGTTGCCTGCGGGGCAGTATCCGGATTTCACTCTTTGATTGCAAGCGGCACTTCTTCCAAGCAGCTTGCCAATGAGCGGTATGCAAAACGGATCGGCTATGGCGCAATGGTCGTAGAGGGGATGGTTGCGATTTTGGCCCTTGTGTGCGCAGCCTTGCTTTTCAGGCGCGGAGAGAACCCGCAGTTGCTCTTAAAGGAACACGGCCCCATAGGAATATTTGGCAGCGGTTTCGGGCTGATTACGCAGGGCCTGTTGGGGGCAAACTCCTCTTTTATCGCGATTACATTGCTGAATGCGTTTATCTTAACTACGCTTGACACCGCAACGAGAATAGCACGATATCTGACCGAAGAGTTTTTCGGAATTAAAAACAGGTTCCTTTCGACGTTTGTGATTATTGTGTTAGGCGCAGCCTTGGCATTAAGCGGGCAGTGGAACAGGATATGGCCTGCGTTCGGGGCTGCGAATCAGCTGGTCGCTGCGCTTACGCTTTTTGTGATGACCTGCTGGCTGCTTTCTAAGAAGAAACCGCATACGTGTACGTTTGTTGCCGGTGTTTTTATGCTCTGTACTACTCTTGCGGCATTATCGTTACAGGTCATAAGGTATATAAAGAACGGCAACGTCATTTTGCTGATCATCTCGTCTGCATTGGTACTATTGGCCCTGGAAATGGCGCGCGAAGTATTTTCAAAAATGGCCGTAAGGAGAAAATATGGGTAAGCGTTTAGTGGTCCAGAAATTCGGCGGTTCTTCGGTGGCAAATGTCGAGCGTATCCAGAAGGTCGCGCAACGGGTAGTGCGCTATAAGAAAGAGAAGTGCGATTTAGTGGTCGTCGTATCCGCGCTCGGCGATACCACGGATGAACTTATTGCCTTGGCACACAAAATCAATGCCGAGCCTTCCGAGAGAGAAATGGATATGCTTCTTTCTACGGGCGAGCAGATCTCCGTTGCCCTTTTGGCAATGGCAATCCATACGCTTGGGTACGAGGCTATTTCATTGACGGGTGCCCAGGTAGGGATTATTACCGACACGACGCATACGCGGGCAAGGATTATCAGGATAAACGCCGAGAAGATCCGTGAAGAACTAAGGAGTGGCAAAATTGTGATAGTGGCAGGTTTCCAGGGTGTCACGCTGAATCAAGACATTACTACCCTGGGCAGGGGCGGTTCCGATTTGACTGCGGTTGCGCTGGCTAAGGAACTGGCAGCCGATGAGTGCGAAATATACACGGATGTCGAGGGGATTTTTACCACAGACCCGCGGATTGAGCCGAAGGCAAAGAAAATTGATGCGATTACGTATGATGAGATGCTGGAGATGGCTTCTTTGGGCGCCCAAGTGATGCAGGCCCGCTCTATCGAAGTCGCTAAAAAATTTAATGTGCCCATACATGTCCGTTCAAGCTTCAATACGGCGAATGGAACCATGATTGTCAAGGAGGTTAAAAGGATGGAGGATGCACTGATTACCGGTGTCACCGTTAATAGAAACGAGGCAAAGCTCACCATCTGTAATGTCCCCGACCTGCCCGGGGTAGCGGCAAAGATATTTAAGGAGTTATCGGAAGGCGGGGTAAACGTGGATATGATTGTCCAGAATGTCAGCCATACCCGTAAAACCGACATATCCTTTACCGTCAATAAGGCGGAGCTTGTAAGAACAAGGAAGATTGCCCGTAAGGTGTGCGGGGAAATACACGCCGAGGATATCCTGGAGAACCGGGGGGTTGCCAGGGTTTCAATTGTCGGCGTGGGCATGAAATCGCATCCGGGGGTAGCTGCCAGGATGTTTGATGCGCTGGCAAAACACAAGATTAATATCGAAATGATTTCGACTTCAGATATAAGCATTTCCTGTATTATTAAAAAGAGGTATGCCGAGACGGCTGTCAAGGCGCTGCATGAAAAATTTAAGCTAGGCTAATACATACAGAGGTGGCACACATGGCTCAGGTAACAATTTACGACACTACGCTTCGCGATGGCTCGCAGGGCGAGGGTATCTCTTATTCGGTCATGGACAAAATCCGCATTGCCGAAGAGCTCGATAGGCTCGGGGTCCATTATATCGAAGGAGGCTGGCCAGGCTCAAACCCTAAAGATATGGAATTTTACGTTATGGCGGCAAAGCGGCGGCTTGCCAATAGCGCAATGGTCGCATTCTGCTCAACCAGGCGGCCCAATACTTCTGCGGAAGACGACTTAAACCTTAAATCCACCCTCAAATCGCAGGCAAAATATGCGACGGTCTTTGGCAAAACCTGGGACCTGCACGTGAAGGATGTGCTCAAGACTTCCCTTGAAGAGAATATCGGGATGATTAAAGATACTGTTCGTTTCCTTGCATCCAAAGGGCTGGTGGTTTTTTACGATGCCGAGCATTTTTTCGACGCATACAAGGCCAATAAGGAGTATAGCCTGCAGTGCATTGCTGCGGCTGAAAGCGCAGGTGCCAAGGCAATCGTGCTATGCGACACAAACGGCGGGACGCTGACCTCGGAGGTTTCGCGGGTGGTAGGAGAAGTTCGCGGCCTGGTTGAGGTATCGTTGGGCATCCATTGCCATAATGACGCAGGGCTTGCGATAGCAAATTCTATTGCCGCCGTAGAGGCCGGTGCAGATATGGTCCAGGGTACTATCAACGGCTATGGAGAGCGCTGCGGAAACGCGGATTTAATCCCTATCATCGCCAACATCAGCTTAAAGCTGGGCAGGGAAAGCATCGGCAAAGACAAGATAAAAGAACTGACTCATGTGTCGCATTTTGTAAGCGAGATCAGCAATATGCGGCAGCGCAGCGACCAGCCCTATACGGGTGCATCGGCCTTCGCACATAAAGGGGGAGTGCACATCAACGCAGTAATGAAGAACCCGACGACCTATGAGCATATCGACCCCGTGACAGTCGGTAACCACCGCCGCATGCTCGTCTCCGAATTGGGGGGCAAGACCGGGATAATTATACGGGCAAAAGACATCGATTTAGACCTTAAGAAGGACACCCCACAGACCAAGAAGCTGCTCGATTTATTGCAGAAGCTTGAAAACGAAGGGTATCATTTTGAAGCTGCCGAGGCTTCGTTTGAGTTATTGATGAAGCGCTCGCTTAAAAAATATAAAAGGTTTTTTGACTTGGAGGGGTTTCGCGTAGTGATTGAGAAACGCTCGGATAAAAACATCACTTCAGAGGCGATTATCAAGCTAAAAGTCAAGGGCGCCAAGGAGCATACTGCTGCCGAGGGTGACGGCCCGGTAAATGCGTTGGATAATGCGCTACGCAAGGCCTTAAGGGAATTTTACCCCACGCTTTCCAAAATGCACCTTTCTGACTTTAAGGTGCGCGTGCTTGATGAGAAATCCGGGACCGCGGCAAAGGTGCGCGTGCTTATCCAGTCCCAGGATAAGACTGACAGCTGGAGCACTATCGGAGTCCATGAGAACATCATTGAGGCGAGTTGGCAGGCGTTGGTAGATAGTATCGAGTATAAGCTGTTAAAAGACGGCATCAAAGACAAGTAAACATCCTTACACTACAAAAGGAGGCAGTTATGCAATGCCCAAGATGCAATGAACAGCTAAAGGAGATGTTTTACGAAGGGGTTACCATTGATACGTGCGAAAAATGCGAAGGGGAATGGTTGGACAGCGGAGAAATCATAGCGATTAATAAGGTGCGTGAAAAAACTTTTTCTGATGCCGAGAAAAATAAGGCGAAAGGCGCACAAAAAGCAGGGAAACCGGCAACCCATTCCCAAGGGCCTTTACAGTGCCCTCACTGTAAAGTGCCGATGGCCTCTTCCAATTATTCGTATTCAACCGGCATTATCATCGACCGTTGCCCTTCATGCAACGGGTTATGGCTTGATAAGGATGAATTAGAGCACATCCAAGTCGTCATCGAAGAGTGGGATAAGAAGACGCCGGAATTGCAGAAAAAATTCCAGCCCATACTTGCCAAAATCAAAGATGACTACCGTCGGAAAAACGAAGCGCAACTCGACGAATTGGCAGCCGGCTCAATCCCGGTCATGAATTCCGTCATCAAAGCGGTACTCTACCAGTTGTTTTAGGGACGGTTCTTACGCCAAAGCAAAACTGTCCCCCTTAGGCTAATCAATATGGATACTATACCCAGCCGTTATAATCCCAAAGAGACGGAAGACAAATGGTATGCGCTCTGGCAGGAGCAAGAGTTCTTCCGTGCCTGCCCCGATAAGGCGAAAAAACCTTATTGTATCGTTATCCCGCCTCCTAATGTGACCGGGATCCTGCATATGGGCCACGCGCTCAACAATTCCATTCAGGATATCTTGATGCGCTATCACCGAATGAAAGGCTTTGAGTCTCTTTGGATGCCCGGCACTGACCATGCGGGTATCGCAACCCAAAATGTTGTCGAGAAGGCCATTGCAAAAGAGGGCTTAAGGCGCAATGATTTACGCAGGGAACAATTTATCGAGCGCGTATGGCAGTGGAAAGAGCAGTACGGCTCAACCATTATTAAACAGCTTAAAAAACTCGGCGCTTCCTGCGATTGGCAACGCTTACGTTTCACTATGGACGAAGAATACTCAAAGGCCGTAGTGGAAGTGTTTGTGCGCCTTTTTGAGAAAGGGCTAATCTATCAGGGCAGCTATATTATTAACTGGTGCCCGCGCTGCGCAACCGCTCTTTCTGACGAAGAAGCCCCGCATCATGAACTTCAGGGCAACCTTTACTACTTAAAATACCCCTACAAACGTGACCCGGCTAAATTCGTCGTAGTGGCAACTACCCGCCCAGAAACCATGCTTGGCGATACTGCGGTCGCCGTGAATCCCAAAGACAAGCGCTATAAAAAAGCTGTCGGGCAAACCCTGATCCTGCCTTTGGCCAACCGCCAGATACCTATTATTGCCGATGCCATGGTAGATATGAAATTCGGCACCGGCGCAGTGAAAGTGACCCCTGCGCATGACCCTAATGATTACCTGATAGGGAAAAAGCACGGGCTTGCGTGTATCAACGTCATGTTTCCCGACGGACGGCTGAATGAGCAGGCAGGGGATTACAACGGCATGGACAGGTTTGAGGCGCGGGAAGTTATCGTAGAGGACTTAAAAGAGCAGGGATTACTTGAGAAGATAGACCCGCACCCCCTATCCGCAGGCCATTGTTACCGCTGCCACACCATTATCGAGCCGTACCTTTCAAAACAGTGGTTCGTCAAAATGAAACTACTGGCAAAGCCCGCAATCGAAGCGGTCAAAAAAGGCAAGGTCAAATTTTACCCGAAGCGCTGGACTAAGGTATATCTTGATTGGATGGAAAACATCCAGGACTGGTGTATTTCCAGGCAGATATGGTGGGGGCACCGTATCCCGGTCTATTATTGCAATCAATGCCTTGAAGCCGGGAAATCCAAAATGTCAAATCCCAAACTTAAAATAAATTCCAAATTTCAAAATTCAAAACACGAAAACGGAATTATTGTTTCAAGAAGCAAGCCGGAAAAATGCCCAAAGTGCGGTTCTACGGACATATACCAGGATGAAGATGTGCTGGATACCTGGTTTTCTTCTTGGCTTTGGCCGTTTGCGACATTCTACTGGCCCTTCGATGCGCTGAACGCCGAACGCGCAACGCAGAACGCAAATGACCTGAAATATTTCTATCCCACCTCTGCCTTAGTGACTGCCCCTGAAATAATCTTTTTCTGGGTCGCACGCATGATTATGGCAGGCCTTGAGTTTATGAAGGAGGTCCCTTTTAAGGATGTGTATATCCACGGCACAGTCCGGGACATAGAAGGCAAAAAGATGTCGAAGTCGCTCGGCAACATTATTGACCCCCTGGAGATTATCAACGAATACGGCGCTGATGCGCTTCGCTTCAGCCTGATTTCCATCACTTCTCAGGGGCAGGACGTTTATTTATCGAAAGATCGTTTTGAGCAGGGCAGAAACTTTGCCAATAAGATATGGAATGCCTCCAGGCTGGTTCTTATGAATCTGGACCCTGGCCGGGCAAGGGCGGATTTATGCGTTTTTTTCAAAAAGGAGTCGCTTAGCGTAGTGAACCGTTGGATTTTAAGCAGGCTTTATTCTACCCTCAAAGAAGTAGAGAGGAGCTTTAGCGAATACAGGTTTAACGAAGCGGCAAACCTCCTCTATAGTTTTTTCTGGCATGACTTCTGCGACTGGTATCTTGAGGTTATCAAGGCCGATATCCGCAATACGCATAACCAGGTGGTGATGTATAAGGTGCTTGAGAAATTTCTGCGCGCCATGCATCCGTGTATGCCGTTTATCACCGAGGAAATCTGGCACTTGCTGCCCGGGGCAACAGATTCGATCATGCGCCAATCCTGGCCGCACATCCAGGAGCAGATAATAGACAAAAAACTGGAAAAAGAGGCGGAATCGCTTTTTAGCGTAGTCACGCACATACGTAACTTACGCGCACAACTAGGCATTGCCCTCGATCAGGCAGTAGTGGTTTCCGTATACCCGCATACTGTTTCAAAAAGGAAGCTGGTAGAAGAATACGCTTCCCTTATAACCAATATGGCCAAACTCCAAACCGTATATTCGCTTTCCCATAATAAGCGGCCTGTCAGGGCAATCAGCAGCGTTACCGAGGATGTGGATATCTATCTGCATTCCGAAGGCGTTATCGATGCCGATAAGGAGAAAGAAAAACTCGTATTGAAAATTCAGGAGTTACGCAAGCTTGCGCATGCCAAAGAAGCAAGGCTTGCAAACAATGATTTCGTAACACGCGCTCCTGCAGAGGTCGTTGCAAAAGAAAAAGAAGGGCTGGCTGAGTTAAGCGGGACGTTAGCGCGCCTTGAAAAGATGGCAAAGGAGTTGGCGTAAGAGAATGGATAAGATGAATCATTTTTTTCTCAAGAAGAATGCGGCATTGCCGAAGGGGTCACTTGACTCGCTTATCAGGGCAGCGTTAAGGGAGGATATCGGGAAAGGGGACATAACCACAAGCCTGGTTGTCCCCGCAGGCAGCCGCATGGCCGCCTGTATTGTGGCCAGGCAGGAATGTATTGCCTGCGGCCTTACAGTTGCCGAAAAAGTGCTTAAGGTGGTGGACAAAAAGGTCAGCTTTAAGCCTTGCGTCAAGGAAGGCAGCCTGGCAAAGAAAGGCACATGCCTTGCCTGCATACGCGGCAACAGCCGCAGCATCCTTACTGCAGAAAGGGTAATGCTTAATTTCATAAGCCTGCTTTCGGGAGTGGCAACGCGTACATATGAGTTTGTCAAAAGGACAAAAAGATACAAGGTACAAATCGTGGATACGCGCAAGACCTTGCCGGGGTTACGGTTTTTGCAGAAATATGCGGTCAGGGTAGGAGGGGGGTTTAATCACCGCATGGGCCTGGATGAAATGGTGCTGGTCAAGGATAACCATATAAAAATTGTAGGCGGCTATGGCAGGTTGCCGCGTTTTGTGTGCACGCAAAAGGTAGAGATTGAGGTTGAGTCTCTTAAAGAGCTTACGCATGCATTGCGCTATACGCCGCATATCATTATGCTCGATAATATGGCTCTCTCTGATATCCGCAAGGCAGTGAAACTGCGGGATGCATTTGTGCGTTCAGCCAAGGCCGAGAAGATCCTTCTTGAGGTCTCCGGAGGTGTTCAGTTGGAAAACATAGGCCGCATAGCCGCAACAGGCGTAGATTTGATATCCGTCGGCGCATTAACCCATTCTGTTACCGCAGTCGACGTAAGCCTAGAGGTCGGTTCAATTGTCCCGCTTTAAGCTCGTTTCCGATTTTAAACCCTGCGGCGACCAGCCAAAAGCAATTGACGAGCTTACAAGAGAGCTTCGTTCAGGAAAACAATTCTCGACACTCCTGGGGGTTACCGGCTCAGGAAAGACATTTACCTTAGCCAACATTATCGCCGCACTTAACATCCCGGCCCTGGTCATTTCTCACAATAAGACCCTGGCAGCGCAGCTATACACGGAATTCAAAGGATTTTTTCCCCACAACGCCGTCGAGTATTTCGTCAGTTACTACGATTATTACCAGCCCGAGGCGTATGTCCCTTCAACCGATACGTATATCGAAAAAGACGCCTCTATTAATGACAGGCTTGACCGGCTACGGCTTTCTTCTACCAGTTCTTTGATGTCGCGCTCCGACGTGGTCATTGTCGCTTCGGTTTCTTGCATCTATAACCTAGGTTCGCCCCAGGAGTATAAAGGCCTTTTGGTATTTGTTGAGAAGGGCCAGTATATTGAAAGGGATGCGCTCTTAGGCAGGCTTATCAACATCCAATACGAACGCAATGACTACGAATTTACCAGGGGGAAGGTACGGGTGAGGGGAGATGTGGTTGAGGTGTTCCCCGCGTATAAAGAAAAGGCGTTACGCATAGAATTATTCGGAGAGCAAGTGGAACGCATCGAAGAAATCGACCCGGTGTCCGGCGAAGTGCTCAATGAGCTGGATAAGGCGGCGATATATCCGGCAAAACATTTTATCGTTTCCGGTGACGCGGTCAAGAATGCCCTGCAATCCATTGCATGGGAGCTAGAGGACCGGCTTAAGGTTTTAAAAAGCCAGAATAAACTCCTTGAGGCACAGCGCCTTCAGCAGCGCACTCGCTACGATATGGAGATGCTTTCCGAAATTGGGTATTGCCACGGCATAGAAAATTATTCCCGGCACCTCTCGGGCCTGCCTGCCGGCGCAAGGCCATACTGCCTGCTGGATTATTTTCCCGATGCATTTCTTACGATACTTGATGAATCTCATGTGACTGTGCCGCAGGTAAGAGGCATGTATGAAGGCGACCGCGCCAGGAAAGAGATATTGGTTGATTACGGTTTCCGCCTGCCTTCCTGCCTTGATAACCGGCCTCTGCAATTCAAGGAGTTCGAAAGCCTGATCAAGCAGACGGTTTTTGTTTCTGCGACCCCGGATGAATATGAGATCGCCAAAAGCAAGGCAAAGGTTGTTGAACAGATCATCAGGCCGACCGGCCTCCTGGATCCTGAAATTATCGTAAAGCCCAGTGACGGGCAGATAGATGATTTGATAAAGGAGATAAGGAAGCGGGCAAAGATTAATGAGCGGGTGTTGGTGACTACGCTTACCAAGAGGATGGCTGAAGACCTGACCAGTTATTTACAGGAAGAAGGCCTTAAGGTAAGGTACCTGCATTCCGAGGTCCAGACAATAGAGCGCACAAAGATATTGCGCCAGCTGCGGGAAAAGGAATTTGACTGTCTTGTGGGGATTAACCTCTTGAGGGAAGGGCTTGACCTTCCTGAGGTTTCACTGGTGGCTATTCTGGATGCGGACAAAGAGGGTTTCTTGCGTTCGGGAACCTCCCTGATTCAGGTCGCAGGCAGGGCTGCGCGTAATATCAACGGCACAGTGATTATGTATGCGGATACAATGACCGGTTCAATGAAAAAAGCAATACGCGAAAGCAGCCGGCGCAGGGAAATTCAGCTTGAGTTTAACCGTAAAAATCAAATAACCCCGCGCTCCATTCAGAAGGCCATAAAAGAGGGGATTGAGTCATTGGAACAGGCAGATGAGTATGTCCGTCAACAGGCTGGGTTAAGCGAAGAAGAGTTCGAGCTGAACCGCTACATTTCAGAGTTGGAATACGAGATGGAACTGGCTGCCAGGAACCTGCAGTTTGAGAAGGCAGCGGAGTTGAGGGACCGGATCAAAGAGTATAAAAAGGTTAAGGTTCAGGTTAAGTAAGGCCGAGGTTAAGGTTGAGGTAGCCATGTTACTAACAGTTGATATCGGAAATACGAAAATAAGTTTCGGGATATTTGCGAAAAATAGGCTCGTTAAAAAATTCGATATCGCAACCGGGCAATACAGCCTGAA
>JBFMDA010000027.1:0-18456 GCA_040754255.1 Candidatus Omnitrophota bacterium
GGTATTAAGCAATGCATCGTTTTTATTATCGCCGCCGGTAATATGCAACGGATAGAAGCCGTTATGATAATCAAAAGGCAAGGCCTCATCCTTATCCCAGATAGCCAGGGAAATGCGGTATTCCCCGGGCGCTAATAGCAACTCTTTGAGCCGCAGCTGGAAGCTTGCTTTTCCCGGCTGCATCATTTCGATTACATGCCCGTCAAATACGGTATTGGGCCCGTAACAGTATACGCCGTCACGCCTGAAAATTGCCACCCCAAAATGAGGGTCCTTGATGGTAGTATGCACCCTGCACGTTGCCCTGATAGTTAAAGGGCTCCTCGTCTTTACCCGGTTCGAGCGCAGGCCAAATCTGTGTATAAATTCAACTGTTTCGATTTCCACCTCTTTGGTCCCTAATTTTTTTCCCCAGTCTTCCATATCCTGCGCCCATTTCTTTGTATTTTCTACCAGCCCTGAAGACAAACGCCCCTGCCCCACATAGAAACGCTCAGTCTCAAGCGCCTGCTGATACCTGCGTATCCCCTCCTCGGCTGTCCCCTCGTATAAAAGCCTGCCGTGTTCAAGTAATACCACCTTATCGCAAAGCCGGCGCACCAAATCCATATTCTGGCTGGTGAATACCAGTGTTTTGCCTGAGCGTTTAAATTCCATCAGGCGCTGAAAACATTTGCTCTGAAACAATGAATCCCCTACCGCCAGCACTTCATCAATGGCCAGGATGTCAAACTCAAGGTTTGCGATAATACTAAAACCGAGCCTCAGGCGCATTCCTTGCGAATAAGTACCCAGGGGCATATGGATGAAGTCGCCCAGTTCTGAAAACTCAACTATCGCATCCAGCTTTTCTTCTACTTCCTTCCTCTGCGCCCCCAAGAGCGCAGCGTTTAAAAAAATATTCTCCCTGCCGCTTAGCTCATCCTGAAACCCCACCCCTAAATTAAACAAACCGAGCACGTTTCCCTTTACGGCAAGGCTACCTTCGCTTGATGAAAGCGTACCGGCAATAATATTAAGGAGGGTAGTCTTTCCTGCGCCATTCCTGCCGATTATCCCGGTAACTGTGCCTCTTGTTGCCTTAAAAGTGACGCCCTTAAGCGCCCAGACGTCTCTTGTATGAACAACCGGGCCGCTTACCGAAACGCCGCGCAGCTCATACCTTTTGCCAAGGTTCTCTAATTCGATTATATGCTCTGGCATTGTAAATGACGACGGCTAATAAAAAAGGTGGTCATTGATGCTGCGTTTGTTTTTTCGATAATATAACGCGCTGCACAATGCGACGAATACCGCAAATAATACAGGGACATACACAAGTGTTGCCATGTCCAGGGACCCGGCCATTGAATAATAACCGCCCTTCACTGAAGTAACCCGATACAGACTTACTATGCCTACGAACGGATTGAGCTTGTAAAGCCTGAATAAATCCGGCGATAACGAAGCCTCGACGAATGACAGCGGATAAAATACCGGAGTAAGGTAAAATAACAACGTGAGGCATACTTCGATAATGTATTTTATGTCCCTGGCTTTTATGTAGAGCAAAGAAGATAAAGTTGCCAGCCCCAACGTAATCACAAAGTGCATCCCTAATACGGCCGGTAACAGTACTGCCGACATAGGCAGTCCGCCGCGCATAAAGGCACTTGAAGCCAGTAGTATTAAAAGGGAAGGCAGGAATTGTATGAGGTTGACCAAAACCACGCAGAGGGGTATCAGGTAATGGGGGAAGCCCGATTCCCTGATTAAATTCCTGTTATCATAGAGGCTGGTAATTGCGCCGGTCAGCGAGTTCTGAAAAAACATCCACGGAAAGACCGCGCTCATTAAATACAAGAGAAACGGCATTTCTTCGGTCCTGACCTGCAGGAACTTATAGAACACAATGTAAAATATCCCCACTAACAAAAGCGGGCTTAAAAAGAGCCAGAGGAAACCAAGCCTTGACCTTGCATAACGCAGTTTCAGGTCCTTGCTCACCAGCTCTTTGATTAGGCTGCGGAGCTGGATGATGTCCCTTAGCATATAGCGCATGTTTAAAGCCTCCCGGCAATATCTCTGCCTTCAAGGATTACATCTTCCATAGAAGCATATCTCCAGGCACCGTACCTGCCGCAGGGGATAATGCCGTGTGTGAGAAGATGCGTAAAAAGCATTTTTGTAACCGGGCGATAATTAAAATCGTACACCGGATAACCGAATTCGATCGCGTTAATATCCTGCGCAATTACTTTGCCTGCGCCGGAGAGCACGCCTGTCTTTTGTAAATCCTTATGTATCAACCTGCCCATGCGGGACAACAGGGGTAGGGAATCATGCTTGTACGCAGTTTCGGTATATATGGCGCTTGCGCCATTTGGCGCACAAGAAGGAGAAAAATTATGGAAAAAACCGACGCGAAAGAAAGCAATGTCCGGCTGGGGATAATATGCCCAATGCCGCCCTGATGAGTCTTTCTTATCTACTCCTAAATTTAAGTTAAATATCGAATTAAAACGAAGGCGGCCGCATAAGTGCTTGATAGGCTGCGGAAGGGGGGTAATAATATTGTGTATCAGGGGAAGAGGAAGAGTAAGGATCAAAACATCAAACTTTTCCTTTATGCCGTTTGAGGCCCTGACGGTCTTTTCTTTTGTATTGATTTCAACTACCTCTGCATTCGTAACGATGGAATTAAGGCTATCGGCAAACGCAGCAGGCAGGCTCCCTATCCCTCCCTGTTTGGGATACCAAAAATGGTGGTTATATCCATACCCTGCAGCGTTTTTCCCCACACGTGATTGCCTCGAAAACGAGTCGGGGATTAGGCCGTCAATCCAATCGCAGGTGATTTGGGCCAAAGGCACTTTCCAGAATTTGGTATTATACGGAAGCATGAAGTGCCGCGCCGTGCCCTTTCCGAACGTTGCATGTATCCAATCGTAAAAATTACACCTTTCGCGCGCGGTGTGCTTCCCGTAAGAAGAGCGGCGCATAAAGCCTTCAATGCACTCTTTACGGATGCGTGGCGGAAGCCAATCAAGGTGCGCCTGGAACGGATAAGGGACATAGCCTCCCGAATGGTACACCCAGGCACTCCTTTTGATGCACTTTAAGTTATTCCCGAGAAGGCTCTTCACAAGGCGCAGTGTGTACTTTTTCTTAAAATGGAGGAGGTGTCCGCAATAATCAAATACGAACTCTCCTTTTTGCTTTGAACGGCATAAACCGCCCGGCTCATGTTCTTTCTCCAGAATAAGCGCCTCCTTGCCCTTGAGTGCAAGATGCCAGGCAACGCTTAAGCCTGCTAATCCTGCGCCAACGATTATTATACGTTTCTTACGCATCGACCGTTATTGCCCCTACCCGTTTGAGTAATATGAGACTTATCAGGGCCGCAAAAATAATTATACCAATTCCGGCCCGGTTCGACACCTGGCTAAGCAGCACACCCAAAGAGGCGTAGGTGGCAGTGAGTAAAAGCATATACCGCAAGGACGCCCTTACCGAATTTCCCTGTTTTAAGAGCCTCAGCGCAAAATGATCCCCGCTTTTGCGGAATGCAGACCTTTTATTCCTCAGGCGGGTGACGATAAGGAAGCCGGTGTCAAAAATCGGCAATCCCAATATAAGCACCGGCGCAAGGAGTGCAACTTCTCTTTTAACCGGCGCATAGCTGATCAATATGGCAAGCGAGCCAAGGAGGAAGCCTAAGAAATGGCTTCCGCTATTGCCTAAATACACCTTTGCGGGAGGATAATTGAAACAAAGGAATACCAACGTTGTCCCTGCAATAAGCAGGGCGATAAAAAAAGAATATATATCGTGATTCAGAAAAGCAATCGTTCCCAAGGCTAGAGAGGTAATCAAAGCTGCCCCCCCTGCCAGGCCGTCCATCACGTCCAAGTGGTTAAATGCGTTCGTAATCCCGATAATCCAGATAAAGGTCACTGCGGTATTTAAAAATGGCTCGATATAGATAATCTTGGTCTTTACCCCGCACCACACCAAAAGGGCGGTTGCCGCAAACTGAGTTAAAAATTTAAGCCTAACCGATAGCGCCTTATAATCGTCGACAATTCCGAACGCCAGCATTAAGGACGAGGAGGAAATTATGCCTAACGCTTCTCTTGGAAGGCTCCCTGCGTAAAAATAGTCCAGTATAAACGCGCTCACAAAACTTGCGCCGAGCGCAATCCCTCCTACCTGCGGAATCCCCTGCGATAGCAGCATACGCCGCCTTAAGGCGAGAGCACGCAAAAGATACACACACATCGCAGTATATGCCGCACTGCCAAGCCATATATAGACACGCGTAAGCATCATAAGGCGTATTTTTGCGAATACAGTTTCAGGTACAGCGCTTCAGTCAGGTCAAGCATCCGCTCAAGGTCAAACTCACTGCCTACTGTTTTTTTTGCCTGTACACCCATCTGTCTTGCCTTATCTTTGTGGCGCAATAAAAACGAAACCCTCTCTGCCATTGCTTCCATGGCGCGAGGAGGCACTACATATCCGTTGCTGCCTGCGATCACCACTTCCCTGAGTGCGCCTGTATCCGTGGCAACCACAGGCCTGCCGGAAGTCATCGCTTCAAGCACCGCAAAAGGGAACCCTTCCCATAGGGAGGTAAGTACGAATACGTCCATTGCTGCGAGCAGCTCAGGAATGTCCCTCCGCCAGCCCGTAAGAATAACCTTCCCTTCTAACCCTTTCTTACGGACCTCCTTTTCTATTCTTTCCCGTAGGGCCCCGTCTCCTACCAATAAGAATTTTACCTTAAGATCGGGGTTTTTTTCTGTAATTAATGATGCAAGTCGGATGAAATCCAGCGGTGCTTTCTGCGGCTTCAAACACGCAACCGTACCTACCACCGCGTTATTGCCCTTTATTGCCAACTCATTTCTTACCCCTTCTCCCGAAGCGATAAAACGCTGGCGATTAAAACCGATATGTATCAGCGCATATTGCGCTTCGGTGCCGATACCATTTCTTAAGCCTTTTACCCTATCGCTTTCGGAGGTAACGATACATACATCGGTCAATCCGCAGGTGAGCCTTTCCAGGGCAATAAAAAGGAATTGCATCCAGGGGAATTGATACTCATGAAAAGGCCATCCGTGCACCGTATGTATCACTGCCTTTACGCCGGTCAATTTCGCTGCCCAGCGCCCGAGTATTCCTGCCTTAGAGCTGTTGGTATGGACTATATCGATATGGTTCTTTTTAATACATCCGCACAGCTGGCACAGTGTTGCAATATCCCGTATCGGGTTAATCTTCCTTTCTAAAAACCGCGACCCTTCTACCGTCACATCTTTTAACGCGGCGGCTTCGGCAAATAAATACCCCTCATCTGAGGCAAAAAGGAAGATGTTGAATTTTTCCCTGTCCAGGCGGGTGAGGAACGAGAGGACGTATTGCTGGGCTCCCCCTAATTCCAGCTTGGTAACCACATAAAGAAGATTAATCTTACGCATCATGGGCCCGCAGGATTACCAGGATCGCTGAATGGGGGACTACAATGTATGTATTGGCTTCAAATTCGATTTCTATCCCGGCGTTGCGCAGAAAAATGCACGTATCCCCTACCTTTGCCTGGAGCGGAAAATAATTCTTTTCTACTGTAGGGCTCTGCCACGGCTCCAGCTCCGTCGCAGTAGGGTCAGGGACGGGGTAGCCGGGGCCTACTTTGATTATTTTGCCTATCTGTACCTTGTCCTTCTCTTTGACGCCTTCAGGCAAATACAAACCGTGTTCGGTCCGGTTGCTTTCCGCATCCGGCAGGATTAACACCCGGTCACCGACTAAAATGATCTCTTTTTCCATAGCAACAAAAGGCAAAAACGGATTACTTATCCGTAGAAAGAAAACTCTTCAACTTCTGCGTTGCATTCTGAACCGTCCCTATTGCGGCCTTGCCTGCCTTCTCGCCCAAGTCAACGACTTTGGACGCAGTATCAGAGACTAATTTCGTTGCCCCCTTCAATGATTCAGTTGCCGCTAGCTTCAACGGCCCTAAATCAAGGTTTGCCAGGCTTGCCACGGTGGTATGCGAAAGGGCCTTAAAGGTAATCAAGCTGACCAATGCAACCGGATTGTCAATGTTGCGGTACTCTTCGTTAATATTGATGCGGAACTCTGTAACTGCGGGTACCGCCCTGTTAAAATAGTCCTTATACACCACTTTTCCTATTTTAAGCTGCATCAGGTCTATGTTTAATTCCGGCATCTTCCCTTTTTTTTCTTTTTGCGGTTTTCCCTGGGTTTCAAGCGCTGTCAGTGTATTCACATTGACTTGCCCTTCGGCATTTTTGACCACGACAAACTCATTGAAGGCAAGCACAAGTGCAGAGATGTGTATTTTGCCCCTTAAGAACGAACTGATATCGTAGTGCAGGTATATCTTCGGTATGTCCAACATTACCTTATCCACAAACCCGGGTGGGTTGAGGAGGCGAAGCCCCTGCACGTCGATAACGGATTTAAACGCACCTATGCGTATACTCTCGATATCAAGCTGTAAGCCTGTAATAAGCTTTACCGCTCCCTGGAAGGCAGCCTTGACAATGACATTCCTTGCAATAAATAACACAACCGCAATAACAAGGATCGCCACTACTATTTTTGTTAGTCTTTTCATGACCCCTCCTTGGAATTGTTATAATCTGGCGCCTCTTTTATAGAGCCCTATCAATTCTGCGCTATCCAGTATATGGCCCTGCATAGAGCGTTCCAGCACTTGCTTATCTACGGTGCCGGGAAGGTTTAATTTTGTATCCAGGGCGTATACTTTAAAAAAATAGCGGTGCGTACCGCTGGGCGGGCAGGGCCCGTGATAGGCTTTTCTGCCGGAATCATTAAGCCCCTGCTGGCCCGGCACGCTGTTTTTCTCAATCCTACCGGTAACCTCAATGTTGTACACAACCCAGTGCACCCAGGTACGGCCCGGGGCATCAGGATCATCCATTATTAATGCCAGGCTTTGCGCCCGTGGCGCAACACCCTCAATGACGAGTGTAGGATTCACATCCTGCCCCTCGCAGGAGAACTGAGCGGGGAGATACCCGTTATGTACAAAATCAGGACTGGTAAGCTTCATTTCTGCCCTCCCGTAAGCTACAGTTGCGCACATCCACAAAAAGGAAAAAAGAATAACGAGCGGAATTTTCCTCATCTATCCTCCCCTTCTCTTTGCGGTTAAAGTACTATAAGAAATGCTGCTCATTTAATCCTCTCTCTCGTGCTCGACGTCAATTATATCATCATCTGAAGGCCTATAATGAGAATTGCCGAGGGTATAAGGGCGAAACCGGAATTTACCGGAGGGGTTGATAAAAAGATTGAGCAATGCGCTGAAAAAACTAAAGAAGGCAGCTCCCCAAAACGCATACCAGAAATCCGTAATATAAAAACCTTCCACAATCTTCGAAACAAGATAAAGCATAAAGCCGTTGATAATCAAAGTGAATAATCCCAAGGAAAGAATGGTAAGAGGCAGAGTGAAGAGAATCACGAGCGGCTTTAAAAACGCGTTTACCAGCCCAAACACCAACGCAGCTGTTGCCGTAGTGTGCCAGCTATCCGAATGAATGCCCTTCAAAAGATGCACCACGGCAAACAAGGCGAGCGTATTCAAAAACCATTTGAGTAGGAGGCCTAACATCTAGGATATCAAGGGGTTAGTTTCGTATTATTATATATTCGCAATTATGGGCAATCAAGGATATTTTAAAGAGCCGGTCTCTGCTGCCGCTAACTTTGGTCTTTCTGGTTCTTTTTGCTTTTTTCTTCCAGGATCTTATTGGCAATTTCTGCGGGGACCTGCATATATTTCTTAAAATGCATTGACGCGTTTGCCCGCCCGCTGCTTAACGAACGGAATGCCGTAGCATACCCGAACATCTCTGCCAGCGGCGCCTCTGCCGTAATGACCTTTTGATTCGCCTTGTTTTCCATTTTCAATATTTTTCCCCTGCGGGAGTAAATATTTCCTACAATGCTGCTTAAATATTCTTCCGGGGTAATAACCTCCACTTCCACGTAAGGCTCAAGGAGGACCGGATTACACTTCATAAAAACCTTCTTAAAACATCCGATTGCGGCAAGCTTAAACGCCAGCTCCGAAGAATCGACTTCGTGGAATGAGCCGTCGATAATATTTACTTTTACGTCCACTACGGGATAGCCGGCAAAAGAACCTTCGCGCATCGCCTCATTAACACCCTTCTCGATCGCCGGCATAAAAGACTTCGGGATAGCGCCTCCTTTTATGCTATCGACAAATTGATGGCCTCCCTCTTGAAGCGGAGAAAGTTCCATTACGACATGGCCGTATTGACCCCTGCCGCCCGATTGCTTTACGTGCTTATACTCATCGCTGCCTGATGCCAGGATGGTTTCGCGATACGCAACCTTTGGCTGGCCTACTTCGACTTCGACGTTGAATTCGGTCTTAAGCCTGTCAACTATAATCTCAAGGTGAAGCTCGCCCATACCGGTAAGTATGGTCTCTGAAGTCTCCTGGTCAGCCTGCAGCGAAAAGGTAGGGTCCTCGTCAAGTAATTTGGCAAGGCCCTTGCCGAGCTTATCCTGGTCCTGCCTGCTCTTGGGTTTAACGCTCAGTGAAACTACCGGAACCGGGAATTCCATTGCTTCAAGTAATAGGGGGCACTCAACATCGCTTAGGGTATCGCCGGTAGATGTATGCGCCAGCCCTACCACCGCAACAATATCTCCGGCAAACGCATACTCGATATTTTCCCGCTGATTCGCATGCATCTGTACGATTCTGCCGATTCTTTCTTTTTTGTTCTTGCCTGCGTTAAGTACATGCATGCCGGAAGCTAAAAAGCCGGAATAAATACGCACGTATACCAATTTCCCCATGTGCGGGTCCGACTGCACTTTAAACGCAAGCGCAGCCAGGGGCTCGTTGATATCAGACTTCTTTTCGATTGTTTTCTCTGCGTCATTGACATCGTGAGCGATAACCGCGGGCAACTCTGCCGGGGAAGGAAGATAGTGCACTATCGCGTCCAATAACTTCTGAACTCCCTTATTCTTTAGCGCGGAACCGCAAAGCGCGACAACCGCTTTATTGGCAAGCGTAGCCTTACGCAATGCCTGCCGTATCTCTTGCGGCGAGATCGTATCCACGGCCTCAAGCACCTTCTTGGTAAGGATATCGTCGAAAGACGCGGCCTTCTCAAGCATAGTGTGGCGATATTGCTTGGCATTTTCCAATGAATCCTGAGGGATCTCCACAATATCAAATTCCTTGCCCTGGGTCTCGTCTTTATAAAGATACGCCTTCATTTCGACCAGGTCAATCACCCCGCGGAAATCCGACTCTGCGCCTAAGGGGATCTCTATCGGAATCACATTAGCCCCACAACGCTCTTCGATGCTTTTAAGCACTCCGAAAAAATCAGCGCCGGTACGGTCCATTTTATTGATGAAGGCGATCTTTGGCACGTTGTATTTATCTGACTGATGCCATACCGTTTCCGACTGCGGTTCAACTCCGCCTACGGCGCAGAACACGGCGACCGCGCCATCAAGCACCCGCAGGCTTCTTTCGACCTCTGCCGTAAAGTCAACGTGGCCGGGCGTATCAATAATAGTAATCCTGGCATCATTCCAACTACAGGTAGTTGCCGCGGCTGTAATCGTAATGCCGCGCTCTTGCTCCTGTTTCATCCAGTCCATCTGCGCCTTGCCCTCATGGACCTCGCCGATCTTATAGGAGCGCCCCGTATAATACAAAATTCGTTCAGTAAGGGTTGTTTTACCTGCATCGATATGCGCCATAATCCCGATATTTCTTATCTTTTCAAGGCTGGTCTTGGGAACCGGCTTGACCAATTCTTCTTTTTCTTTTCTTGCCTTCCTCTCCTTAACCTCGGGTTTTTGTTCCTGAACCGGAGGTTCTTCCTTTTGTGTTTCTATAGGCGCCTGATCCGTTGATGGTACGGACCCATCTTCCTGTACGCCTGGCCCCTTTGCCTCTTGGCTCGCCTCAACTTCCGGCGGCGCAGCGGTAGTTTCGGCAATGATAATCTCCTTCGGTTCGGCAGGGGCATTCTGGCCGTCCGTGCGTAACTTCTCCTCCAGTGACTTTATCCGCTCTTCTTTCTGCTCAAGCTCTTTTTCCAGTTCAGTATATTCTTCATTCAACTTGTTAAACTCAACCTTAGGGACCCACTCGCTGTTTTCCTGTTGTTTTTTGAGGGACTTAATTTTTTCTTGAAGCCCCTTGATCTCTTCGTCGTATTTTTCGGCCTTATGCCTTGAGATTTCAATCGTTTCGTTTTTTTCCTTGTTCTCTTTTTCCAGGCTTTTATAGCTTTCCTTAAGCTCCGCGAGCTCTCTGTTGGCATTTACATTCTTTGCGAATTCCGCCTGCAACTCTTTATCTTTTTCGACAAACTTGATTTCATACTGATTGCTGCGCTCCTTTAATTTATTTGCCGCCTCTTCAGCCTTCTCTACCCATTCCTGCTTTTTCTTCAGCTCTCCTTCTAACTCCAGCTCTCTCTTTTTCGACTGCTCATATGATTTTTGCAGCTCCCCAAAATTAGCCTTGAGGATATCAAGTTCCTCTTTAGGTATAGAGGTACCGACCGCCTCTTCCTGCGGCTGCGATTCAGGCACTGCCGGCTTTGGCCTTCCCCATAGTAAATGGCTCTCTTTTTTCCGTTTCGGCTTTTCTCCGGGCGCATTGTATTCTCCGAAAAGCCCGTATGCGACAAGTCCAAGGCCCGCCAAAAATAAAACCCCCAACAATACAATCATCCCTATGTCCTTACGTAAAAAATGTACATCTATATAAAAAGGGGCGCCCTCATAAATTGGAAGGCACCCCTTTTCATATCTGAGGGCAAACGGTCAGCGATTAACCTTCCCTCTTTGCCAATTCCCTATCCAGCATTATCAATCCGGCAGAAGGACCGGCTTTAAGTTTTTTCAAATCTTCTAAAATTGCAGTTGCGTTCTTTTCCTCCTCCACCTGTTCGGTAATAAACCATTGTAGGATGGCTAACGTTGCGTAATCCTTTGCCTCTTCGGCAAGCAGGCAGAGCTTTTCGATCATCGCAGTAACTTTTTTCTCATGCGCCAGGGTCCCTTCAAAAAGATCGAGGCAGGATGCGAATTCGGCATCCGGCTCCGGGATTGCCTGCAACAATACCCGCACCCCCCTGTCGATAAGATACTCGTAAAACTTCATTGCATGAGCGTGCTCTTCTTTTGCCTGTATCTTGAACCAGTGGCCGAACCCCGGTAAATTGTTCGTATCCGCGTAGCTTGCCATGGAAAGATACAGATAGGAAGAATACAATTCGTTCTTTATCTGCTCCTGTAGCGCTTTTTCCAGTTTCTTCTCCATAATGTTCCTCCTAGATTGTATTTGTCTTTACCTGCATAAGCCAGCCCATACCGCCGTTTTGTTTCTTCCACTGCCTGACAATAGAATACCCCATAAAACTAAATACCGCATTGCGGAAATTAAATTTTAAAAGGCTGGAAAAGGCCCGCGTAAGCGAATAGAACCTTGCATAGGCCTTAAGCACACTTTGCTGCAGCTCCCGGGCCGATAGTAGGTTCGGTTTGAATACGATGTGCTGGCCGTCATAAAGGCTCCAATCTTTCGTAAAAATACGCTTCTGGCTCTCCAATTCCTGATAAACCTTGGTCCCCGGAAAAGGCGTAAGTATCATCATCTGTATCGTATCGATTTTTTGCTTGATGGCAAAGCGTAGCGTCTCCCAGACGGTCCTGGCATTATCATTATCGCTGCCTAAGACAAACATGCCGTGGATTTTTATCTTCCGTGTGCGGAAAGAGCGTATCGCCTCAACTATTTCTTCCAGGGTTTGTTTTTTTTCATAGGCTTTAAGCGTGAGGTGATTGACCGATTCGAAACCTATGCATACCGAAGAGCACCCTGCCTTGGCCATGAGGCTCAACAATGCCCGGTCTTTCGCTGCATCGCAACGCACCTGACAGGTCCATTCGGGGACCTTATGCCGCAGCATAAGGTCGAGGAGCCGGTGGGTCCGCGCAGGATGCGCAGTAAAGTTATCGTCACAGAAAAAAAATGAAGATGCCTCCCTCCCTGCAATCTCTTCCATGATATTTTCTGCGCTGCGAAAACGGTATTTACGACCGAATATCTTGGTTACCGAACAAAAACTACAGTCGAAGGGGCACCCCCTGGAGGTAGAAATCGGCATGACAATAGGGGGGAATTTGTAGCCCTTGATCAGGGAAAAATCCGGCTGCGGCAAGGCATCCAGGTACTCGATGGGCCTGCCGGAAACAATCTCGTCGCTTACCTTGCGCTCTACCACATCACAGATAACTTCTTCAGCCTCTCCCACTACCACCTGCCGCGCAAACGTAAGGGCCTCTTTTGGCATAAGACTGGCATGTACGCCACCCATGATGATTTTTTCCCGCGGAAATTTTTTCGCAACAGCATACCCGCGCATCGCATTAGAGGTTAGGATTGATATTCCAATTACATCGGCTTTAAGACCGGAATAATCAGGGGTATAAATGTTCTCATTGTAGATCTCTACCTCATGCCCGCGGTTTCTAAGGATAGTGCCCAGATACACGGGGCCCAACAAAGGCATAGGTATTTTACTGTATACATTCACCTCCGATGCGCGTGGCTCAATTAGGACAACTTTCATAGAATCCTCTCGTCAATTTGCAATTAGGTGTTTAGTGTAACACAAGAAACTGCCGCGGGCAAGCAATTTGAAACGATTATCCCAGCTTCAGAGTCCAGATTCCCGCAATAATCAGGAAAACCCCGGCCATCTTCTGGGGGCTGAATGATTCTCCCAGCAAAAGAACCCCCAGGAGAAATGTGATAAACGGATAACTCCCAGAAACCGGGACGACCCTGGAGACCTGGCCCAGCTTTAACCCGTTATAAAAACAAAATTGCGCTACAAAGCTGGCAAGGAACCCGCTTAAAACAAGCAGAAGCGCTGAACGCGGCTCAATCGACCTGATTTCGCGAGGCTTAACCATGCACACAAGGACCAGGAGGCCGACTACTACTCCGATACAACGGTAAAATAGCCCTGCAAGGGGCGTTGATTTCGTCAGCCCGATTTTCTCCAATAAAGGAACGATGCCCCAAATAGAAGCACTTATCATTGCCCAGAAAAAAGCATCCATCAATTGCTCCTTTGTTATTACAGGTAAACGATGTCTTCGGTATGGTAGGCCGAAAGGAATAATAGCATGTATTCCCGTAAATGGCGTGTGATGAGGAAGTTGTTCCTGATATGCTCTTTTCCGTTCAGGCCAAGCTTGACGGCGTACTCGGGGCTATTCAAAAGCTGCTTTAGAGCAAAACTTGCCCCTTCGATTGAATGACACAGGAGGCCCGAATATTTGTGTTTTATCTGAAGAGGAATCCCTCCGACATTGGAAGCAACCACCGGTTTTGCTTTCCACAGGGCCTCTGTCACGGTAAGGCCGAACCCTTCCCGTATTGATTTTTGGACTATGACTGTCGAAGCCCTTTGTAGCGCGTTAACTTCAATATCGTTCTGTGGCAAAAGCAGAATATGAATATCGGGATCGCCTGACGCCGCATTGTTAACCTCTTCAAGCACCTTTGCGCCTTCGGGGTCGTCGGTAGCCGTGCCGCCAGCAAGAACTAATTGGCAGACATTATACTTCCTCACCCTTTTGTAGGCTTCGATAACGCCCAACGGATCCTTAAGCCGGTCAAAACGCGAGATCTGCGTGATAATCGGCTTGTCTTGGAATATTCTATATTTCTTTAACACCGCATCGATTGTTTCTTGCGGAATTTCTTTGTTCTTATCGCTTAAGGGGTCAATTGAGGGAGAAATCAAAAACTGATGAACAGGCAGTTTCTGGGAAAAACTCGGCGCAGAAAAAACAGCGGCGTCATATTTTGCGATAAAGTTTTTTAAGAAGCCCCATACCTTCTGGTTTGGGTTAGATACGTCTATGTGGCAGCGCCAGATCCATTTATTAGCCGCCTTTTTTTCAACCAGTGCAATCGGTTGCGGGTCATGGACAAAGACGATATCCCCGTATATATTGACCTCTTTGATATTTTCATTGCTCGTCTCCATAAATACGTCAAAATCCGACTGCAAAATTTCCTCCGACCTGCCGTGAAGGGCGTTGTGGAATTTCTTGGTAACCTGAAAAAACCGTTCCCCGCCTTTTATTAAATCCCACCGGGTATCTACGCCCAGCTCCCTTAAAAGAGGCACCATGTTGGTCAAAATCTCGGCAACCCCGCCCCCGACAGATGTGGAATTAATCTGCTGGATGACTTTGCCTTTTAATTTATCGGCAAGGAGCCTTAAGTCATCGATGATAGACTGGCCTACAATAGGGATATACTCTTCAACCTTTGCCATCGTAGCGTGCAATCCTTCTCTTTATAATTTTAATCATGGTCTTGCGCAAATCCTCTATCGTATAGGTATAAGGATCGAGCTTGTTGATAGAATCCGCCAATTCCTTATCCCCGAACGAACTCTCGATCCAGTTGGAAAAATCGTTATTTGCCTTCTCAAGCCTTAAGCGGGATTCAAAGATATGGAAATAAATGGAATCGATAGTAATCTTGGCCAGCACATCCACAAATTCATTTAAGTCGTACACTACATAATTCGTAGGCAGTACAAAGCTGACTGACTTTATGAAATAGAACTCATCCCCTTCGTGAGAAAATTTCATTTTGGCCAGGGGGTTATCCTTCAAATACGATTCAATGGTCTCAACGATGCGTTCGCGCAATGCCCTGATGGTATTAAACTGGATCGTATCGATACTGGCCAATTTCTCTCCCAGTTCATCTTCTCCCAGCACTTCGGTCACCCAGTACGCAAAATCGTTCGGCGGCTCGGGAGAAAGATACTGATGCTGCTGAAGAAACCGGTGAGTATGATGGTAAATGCTTGACCCCGGTACCTCTTTGGCAAGCGTAAGCAGCTGATTAAGCGTAGAGGCACGTAAACCGGTGAGCCCTGAAAGGTGTAACCGAGTATAAAATCTGAAAGGTTCTTTTGCTTTTTTTAATTCCGGCACCGAACATCTCCTTCTTTAAGCCGCATAAGCTCTTCAAACAGCCGCACTACTTCCTTTGTATTTCGCACGTAGAACCGCGCATAGGATTCTTTCGGAAGACCGACATGCACACCTATACCCTTGTTTCTCACTGCACGGAACGCATCCTCATCAGTAACATCATCACCGATATAAATCGGCAAAAGGGAAGCCTCCCTGCTTGAAAATTTCTGCCTCGCAAATAACCACAACACTGCCTTGCCCTTATCCCAAGAAACCGGCGGCCTTATTTCCATCACCATCTTTCCCGAGCTCGTCTTTACCTTATGCGTAAGAACATACGTCATCACAGATCCCTCAAACGCTGTTTTTATTTCAGGAATTAGGCTGCGCTTCGCAAGACGGTAATGGAGGCTCAAAGAAAAACCCTTATCTTCAAGAAATACGCCTTTAAAACGGGATACCTTCTCTAAAATTTCTGGTTTAAGCTCTCGGAGTATCTTTCTGAAACCCGCATACACAGGGCTCCTGAACCTTATCTGCGGCCCCTCAATCTCAAAACCGTGATTACCCACATATATGATTCCCTTGATACCGACCAACCGCTTGATATCTTTTAACGCTCTCCCCGTAATAACTACTATAGTATAATCTCTCTGCCGTGTCAAATCACTCAATAGTTGCTTCGTTTTTCTAGACAAAAGCGCCCTCTGCGGCTTATCGACAATGGGCGTTAAAGTCCCGTCGTAATCTAAAAATAACATTATACGCTTGTTATGCAGCTTCTCTTCAAACTCTTCCCAGTGCCCGAGCGCGTACTTCATGGCGAAGAACTCTGCAATGCTACATCTCCGGCCTTGTGCAACGCGTACTTTGTACACAAAGGGCCAATTATTTCATAGATAACCGTTGTGGCAATAATAGTTGTAAAAATCATATTCCCGACATCGGGAAAATCATTCTTTGCGATAAGCGCGCAACCGAGCGCAACGCCTGCCTGGGGAATTAGGGCAAGGCCTAAATATTTTTTAATATTACTTTGCGCGCGCGCAAAATGCGCCCCAACGCCTGCCCCGCACATTTTCCCAAGTACGCGGGATATAAGGTAAGTGATACCAATCAATCCCAGCTTTGGTAAAATACTTATTTCTAGATTTGCGCCCGCCAATACGAAAAAGAGCAAGAACAAAGGAGGGTCTATGGTCTTTAAACTCTCGAAGAATTTAAGCGGGGTTTTGTCTATATTAATAAGGACTGCTCCAAAAAACATATTTGAGAGCAGTACTGAGAGGTGAAACCGTAGTGCCAAGCCTATCGTGAGAAAAACAAAACCTATTGTTAAGATTAACAGCTCTGCCTGGGAACGCAAAAATTTTGACAGAGAAGAAAGCAACGCCGCTACTATGGCACCTAATACAAAGGCTCCCACTATAGTTAATAAAGACGCAGAAAATACCTTAAATAAAAAGAACCCTGCAAGCATATGGTTATAAATTGCCTGGGCAACCGCCAAGGAAACTGCAAATATGATAAGACACCAGGCATCGTCAATTGCTACTACCCCCAGAAGCGTATCAGTAAAATTACCTTTTGAGCGGAATTCTCTTATCACCATCACGGTAGCTGCCGGGGCTGTTGCTGAAGCGATGGCACCGAATACTAACGCGATATAGAAAGGCTGATGCAGGATGAATAAAAATGCCAGCGTCACAAAAATCCACGCACCCGTTGCTTCAAGCACGGATATCCAAAGCACAGACTTGCCGATACGCCTGAAATTTTCTATAGAAAAATTCTGCCCGATACCAAAGGCAATCATTCCTAATACGATATTCGAAACCAGCGCCGATGACTGCAATAGCTCGCCCGAAAGCAACGACCCTACCGAAGGGCCTACCAGTATACCCAGCAACAAATAGGCGGTTACTGCAGGGAATTTTATTTTGTTGAGCAGCTTCGCCAGCGCCAGGCCCGCAAGCAGGGTAAAACCGATCCCTAACACCGTATTCATCTACACAACGCCTTTTTGCCGGAAGACCTCGCGGATAATATCAAATATTCCTATCATCCCCACGAGCCTGCCTCCTTTGTCAACAACCGGGAATTCTTCTTTAAGGTGCATTTTCATAAGATTGAAGGCCTCCTCAAGGGTCGCCTCCTCTGTTAAAGAAACGACCTTCTTTTCCATAATATCTTCCACTACCACTAAATCGCCTATTTCTTCGGTCAAATCTATATGGAATATGTCCTCCCCTTCTTCTTCGTCAAGGAAAGGGACCGCCTTTAATACTTCGGGGTTATAGGGCCGGAATACGTTAAGCAGGTTACGGAAAGAAACAATACCCGCTAAATGGCCCTGCGCATCGACAACCGGCACGAGGGGAAATATGTGGAATTTAATAAATATTTTGAGCAATGCCTTAAGCGTGGTGTTGCGCTTTACGGTAATCACATTTTTCGACATTATCTCTTTTATCAGCATGGCTACTCCTTGAATTCAAACTTCAAAAGTTCAGATAAGACTTTACCAGACCAGCGGAAAATGTTGTGCTGTTGAATCAGGTCCCTCATTTTCGACATCCTCTTCTTGCGTTCCTCATCATTCATCGATAACGCAAAGAAAATCCCTTCGCTGAATTGCTCGCGATCATACGGATTCACCAGGATCGCATCAGTGAGCTCCCTTGATGCGCCAGTAAACTGGCTTAATACAAGCATCCCCTGTTCATCCGAACGGCTGGCAACAAATTCTTTCGCAACAAGGTTCATCCCGTCGTGAAGCGAGCTTACCAGACATACATCGCCCATACGGTAAAACGCAATAAGGTCAAGAAAAGACAGGTGCCGTCTTACTAAAATGATCGGTTCCCAGGTATCGGTTGAGTGTTTCCAGTTAATCTCTTCTACGAGCGCATTGATCTCGTCATTGAGCTCCTTATATTTAGGGATGTGAATACGGCTCAGCTCTCCCATTTGCAAGAAGACGACCTTTTCTTTCAATTCCGGGTGCTTCTCCAGCAACCCATCCATGGCAAGAAGCCGCTCGGGGATACCTTTGGTATAATCAATGCGGTCAAGCCCCAGCAAGACCTTGTAGCCGCCAAGCCTGAATTCTTCAACGAGTGCCCCCTGGATCTTTAGGACCTCAGCCGAAACAGACATCCGGTTGATGCCTTCAAAATCAATACTGATAGGATACGGCCTGATAAGGGTTTCGTGGTCCTGACGGGTCACAGAGAACTTCTCCCGGTCGATTTTCGATTCTATCTCCCTGTCCACGGCCTCTATAAAATTATCGCGGTGGTTGCGGATATGAAAACCTAAAAGGTCATTTGCAAGAAGCCCCTCAAGGATTTCTTTTTTTTGAGGGCAGATCCTGAAAGAATCATAGTT
>JBFMDA010000028.1:0-18021 GCA_040754255.1 Candidatus Omnitrophota bacterium
TGTAACGGATAACGCACGACAAAATCCTCCTCATTGATCAGGCGGTTGCGCCGGACTCTAATCTTATACTCGATAGCTGCCCCATCGCTTATTTCAGGAAAAGATATAATAAAAACCCGCGCATTGCTGTAAAGAGGGAAATTCAGATACCTGGATACGTCGCGCAGGTGACGGCTCCCCACCTCCACAAACGTGCCGTCGGGTTTTATGGTCCGCGCATATTCCAGTTCTACTTTCTCGTAGGTAGAATCGTAACCGACGTGCACCTCAGAGTAAGATTCCTTGCCGCGCTCATTAAGGACCTTGATGAGGTAGTGGAGCTGAAACGTCTGCGTATTTTCTTCGGTGACCTCAATTTTCTCATCGCTTAACAACACCAGTGCCCCTGCCTGGGGATACTTTTCGGCAGGAGGTGCGTTTTGCAACAGCTGCGCGATACCTTGATCTTTATCCTGTATGATGTGCGCGCCTTTGGCTTCTTTTTCAATAAGGCTGAGCCGCTGCAATGCAAAGGGCAGGAATTCTGGGGAAGCTACCTTGCGGTAAAGCGCAATCGCCTGGTCGAACAGATTGAGTTTTTCCGAAGCGAGCCCATAATAATAACGGTATTCGTCGTCGCTGGGCTCCTGTTTGCCGAATACCTCTAGCGCATCGGCAAAATCACCGATTCGGTAATACGCGATGCCCAGCAGTTTTTGCGAGACGGCGGTTTCGGCACCCTTAAGCTGGGCTATCGCAGCCTTAAATTCCCCGTGGTCATAATACAACCTGCCCAATTCAAGCCGGAGTATTTCAGGAGCCTTTGCCTGCGCAATCGCCCTGCGATAGTATGCGACTGCGTGCCGGTAAGATGCCTCTGCGTTTTTGCCATACATACGGGCCCGGGATATATCTGAATGCAGTGCGCAGCCGGATAAGGCAAAAGACCAAAACAGCATGCTTAAAATCTTCTGTATAAAAACAGCTTTTGTATGTAACAGTGGTTCTTTTTTCATTTTCCTGTCTTGACCACCTCTAAATTGATAATATTATCTATCCTGAAGGTCCTCTCTTCGTTCCTTAAACAACAATGGCCTACTAAATACGCCCTGCCTTTGTCGCGGGTGACCTCCTTAGGGACCACCTGGCGCTCTGAAAGCGCAACCATCGCATTTGAAAGATATTGTATCTTAATTGCAAGCCCCAAGTCAATTGCTTCCTGTATCTTGGCTATCTTCTGTCCATTCACCTCTTCCCAGAGTTCAGAATTAACGCCAAAAAGGCTCACCAGATGCAGCGTATCCAGGACGCCTTTGGGCTTAAGGCGCGCAAGGAACTTCTCGAATACTTCAAGGGTAAGTTTCACATCGGAAAGCGCACGATGCTCTTGCATGTGTGTTGCGCCCATTTTCTCTGCAACAAACCACAGCGCGTAACGCTCAAGCCCGGGCAGCAACCTGCGCGCCATCTTAAGGACATCTACCACCATGCTTCCTTTCGGAAGCGTCAAACCAAGCCTGCCTAATTCACTGTTGATAAAACCTAGGTCGAATGCCGCGTTGTACGAACAGATACAGGCACCTTTTATAAACGCAAGAAAGCGAGGCATGACGTCTTTGGCTTCGGGAGCATTTTGAAGCATCTGCGGCGTAATCCTGTTGACCTCAAAAGCAGCATCCTGAATAGGCCTTTTCGGGTCGAGGAATGTCTCAAATTGCGCAATTTCTTTTCCGGCCCTCCAGCGTATCGCTGCCAGCTCTACGATCCTGTCACCTGCTTCCGGGTTGAGCCCGGTGGTCTCGGTGTCGAATATAATAAATTCTGCTTCGTCTATTTTTTTATCCATGGTATCTGGTAACAATAAAACTCGGCGCGCACCGTAGAGGGCGGTACGAAAGCTTTACCTGCCTTAGACTCTCAAGCCCTGAATCATCCATAATATTGATGTACTCGTATTCGCTCAATTCTCGGCATAATTGCCTGAACATAAACTGGGCAAGACCCTTGTAATCCAGGTTGGCGATTTCATACGCGACGCAAAGTGTCTTTTGAGTAAGCGGGAATGCAAAGGTAAAGGCTTGCACCCTTCCTCCTATCTTTACTACACGTCCCAGGAACTTGAAATGGCGGAAATCCTTAAGGAGCACTTGCAGCGCGGAGTAGTTATCTTCAAGCATCGCCCGATACAGAGGGTCGGTATGGTCCTGCCTGCGGCCCGTCGCCCACTCCTCGTACAGGCGCAGGCACGCAGCCTTAAGCGCATCCGTATACGTAACGTACTCTATTCTATCGGTATGGGAAGTGAAATAATTGGCTGCCCAGCGTTTGGATTTAAAGGCATCGCCTTTTAAACCTGCCAAATCAGTCCTTTTGCAAACAAACTCAACTCCCTTTGCCTTTATCCGATAGGTATCAGGAGGAAATGCCGCAAGATCGGCTTCCTCGATATTCTCGATATGGGAAAACGCCGGGTTTTTATTGTACATATCCATCACAGAAAAAATTTTCTGCAGGCCCCCCTGCGGCATCTTCCGGCACAAAGGAGCAAGATACAAAAAGCAGCCTATTGCGTCTTTAAAAAATACGCACAGTGCCCCTGCGATAAGCGCCCAGCGGATTTCAAAAAGCCCCCTCCAGATATAGATATTCTCAAATGCATACACCGAAAGCTCATGCTGCGAAAAACGCAGGTGCTTCTCAAATACGCCCCTGTCTTTAAGCTTCAATTCCCTGAGTGCAACTTTCATGTAAGCGAAAAAAGTTCTTTGAGGTTTACTGCGTCGGGATAGCACCCTGCGATATGGACATTATCTTTGAGTAACGCCAGATATGGCCCGGTCAGAAACAGTTTTGCAAGATAGGCGGCATACGAACTGAATTTTTTGCTATGTATGGTTTTTTGCACAAAAGGGCAATGGGTATCCACTGCCAGGACCACCTTGTTGCCGAAACGGTTGAGCAAAAAAGGATACAGCCGGCATTCAAAAGGCCGCGTTGCATACTCAAGGCATTTATTTTTACAGGGCATAAAAAAGACGCATACATACGGCTGGTGCGCAGAGGCAGGGATAAGCGGAAGGTCATACGCGGCAAGGCGTAGCCTCTTTTTCTCTTCTTTCAGCAAGCGCACAGACCATACGCTTTTAGCCTCCGCAAAGCGGCAACACCCCTGGCAGGAAAGGCAGATTTTTTGGGGAACGAATTGTTTGATCATTTTACCGTACTGCCCAATGCCACTTTTCTCTCCGGCATAATGACGCGGATGCCGCTCTCGTCGGAAGCCGCAAGGACCATCCCGTTGCTCTCAACGCCCCGAAAGAGCGCCGGTACAAGGTTGGCGACAACCACCACCTGCTTGCCAACAAGTTCTTCTTTCGTATAGGAATTTTTTATCCCTGCCACCACCTGCCTTGTCATGCCTTCCCCCGCGTCAAGGGTAATCACATATAGCCTGTCGGCATTAGGATGGTCATTTACTTCTTTAATTTCCGCCACCTTTAATTCTAATTTCCTGAATTCTTCGATAGTAATCATGCGCTACTCCTTGCTAAAAGGTGATTTCTACTGCCAGTTCCAGTTGAAACGCAGGATCTGCGCTGCCATCTCCCCTGACAAACGGGCTCAAGAGGCTTCCTGCGGCATCGTCTCTGTGCTCCTTATAATACCTCCCGGGAATAAAATACCCGCCCAACACACTGACCAATACTTCTTTTGTTGCCTGGTAATCAATGTATATGTCCGCTTCATACCCTAATTCACGCGATAAATATCGTGCCTGGCCGTCTAATGTCCCCACCGGGCGTGTAAATGACCTCAGATAAAACCCGTAGAGTCCGACGGTAAGCTTATCTGTGGCATTATAATCAAACCCTACGGAAGGCATAATCAGATTATCGAGGTCGGAGGAGGCAAAGGTCCCCGGCCTGGGAACGCCGTAATTGAGGCCGTAACCCGCCCCGCTGGCGACAATAGGCCGTAAATCAGTATGGCAATGTCCCAGCGAATCGCCCAGATTATTATTGAGGGGAGAAAAACAGCTGAATGCGCGGTTTTTACTGCCGGCTACAGTGCTGTCCTGAGCCATTTCAGGGGTTACCTTGTTACCCGAAGAAATAAGGATGCCCGCAGTCGGGATAAACTTATTCAGCATGTAATCTATGTCTGCGTAGAACAAGTAGCCGGTATGTGCGATATCTTTGTACGCCGGGTCTGCGCTTTGTGCCTCTCCGAAGTTATGCGCAAACTCCGTCCTGAACACATATGCCTTATCTTCCCTGGTGAAGCCCAGACCGAATGTCCCCAGGATATCTCTCTTTACCGGTGTAGTGAATTTATTATTCCTTTTGCCGGAAGAAGTATAATCCGACAACACCCCTACATAGGGCCAAAAGGTGTTTTCATCCGCAGTATATTTTAAATCCGCGGCAAAAAAATTTGAGGCGTTGTGGTTATATACCACGCCCTGCTCTTCGTCCTGGCGGATGCGCGGGCCTAAATGATTTTTGTACACAACGTCGGGGCGGCAATAATAAAACCGCCACGACAAATGCTCCGATTCCTTATAAAGGGACGCTCCGAAATTTTCGTAACTTCCGTTTAGGCTAAGGCCGTTTCCCACCGCATAGGTATAAAGCCCCGTCTTAAGCCTGGCTATGCCGGACAACGGCATATCTATCCAAAATTCTTCCACCTGCGGCAGGAGCTCGTCGTTACGGTACCGCTCGATTATTCCGCCGCTGGTCATTAGTGCATTATGCACAAACAGCGGCGCATCGTAGTCTGTGGGGCCGTTGCGTTCTAATTTCAAATACAGCTTCGGCCCTTCGTTCTTGAATTCAAGGAGCGTACCTATGCTATAATCGATACCCAGGTAGGTTGTCTTATCATC
Source organism: Candidatus Omnitrophota bacterium (assembly GCA_040754255.1). Taxonomy (GTDB): domain Bacteria; phylum Omnitrophota; class Gorgyraeia; order Gygaellales; family Profunditerraquicolaceae; genus SURF-25. The sequence goes on from JBFMDA010000028.1 coordinate 4,868, forward strand.
GCGGTTGCTACTGTCTAAATCCACCGTATTGCTGAAACTGACCAAGTCATTCCTAAAGTAACCCTGTAGAGAGAGGAGTACGCTCTCTGACTCATAGAGCGGGCCTGCGTAACCGGGCAAAGGCAGGCATACTACACCACACAACGCCCCTGCCAACATTATATCTTTGCGTACGCGCATATGATTTTGCTTACGGTTCTTTTGCGGGCGGCTCAAGGGAATCGGAGGGATTAAGCACCCCGACGGAAATAATCAACTTCATTGCGTCCTGAATACTTATATCGAGCATGATTACGTCTTTGCGGGGGACAAACACAATGATGCCGGAAGTAGGATTAGGGGCAATAGGCACGATAACATTCAACAGGTCCTGGCCTGTCTTCTTCTGCGCCTCTTCAAAACCTTTATTGGTGATAAAAGCGAGTGTCCAATTGCCCTTAAAGGGATATTCGATTAACACCGCTTTTTTAAACGCGAGGTTCTCCTTTGAAAACAAAATAGAGACCACCTGTTTCAGCGAGGGGTAAATGATATTGAGCAACGGAAAACGGCTGATGGATTTGTCAAAAAACCGGTGCAGCCCCTTGCCCGCAAGAAGCGTGCCTGTGAAACCTACGAAAATAATTATCAGTAAAAACAGAAACAGCCCTAAGCCGGGGATATAAAAACCCCAGCGCTCCTGGACATAGATATTGATAAACTTGCCCAAGATGCCGTCTACAAAACCAAAAAGTATGTAGAGTATATAGAGGCTTAAAAATACCGGAAGGGTAATCAGGAGGCCGGCGAAGAAATAATTGCGCAGCCGGCTGGTTAACTTAACCTGCTTCTTTTCTTGGCTCTCCATAGTGTATTAATGTAACACAGAAAGTCTTGCGAAGCAAACAAAATAGGATGGTGTTTTTAGCGGATTGTCCCTTCTATGGCTATAGCTCCTGAGGCCGGTGCTTGACTACCTTGGCTTCCACCATATAGATAACGTCTTCTGCGATATTGGTTGCATGGTCGCAGATGCGTTCAAGGTGCCGGGCAATGAGCAAGAGGGGCACGGCGCGGTCAGCGGTTTTACCGTCGCGCGTCATATAATCGTTGACCAGTTCCCGCTGGACTTCATTACGAAGTGAATCTGCCTGGGGATCAGAGAGGACAACTTTTCTTGCCAACTCTACGTTCCTGTTGATAAAGGCATCGATGGCATCTTTGACCATCTGTTGCGCGATAGAAGAAAGTTTGGGGATATCAATGAGGGGCTTCAGCAACGGCTTGTCTGCTACCTCAAGGACGCGTTGCGAAATATCAACTGCTAAGTCGGCAATGCGTTCGAGTTCCGCATTGATCTTCATGCCGATGGTGACAAAACGTAAATCGCCGGCCAGTGGCTGATAGCGGGCAATGAGATCAACGCAACGTTCGTCAATTACAAGTTCCAGTTCATCAACGCGACTGTCAGCATCTATCACCTCCTGGGCAAGCGCTTTATCGCGGTTTTTCAGTGCTTCAACTGACTTAAATATCGCTTCCTGGGCGAGCACGCCCATCGTTAGTACTTCTTTGTGTAATTCTTTTAATTCATCGTCAAAATGGCGCTGCATTGGCCCCCCCTATCCGTATTTGCCGGTTATATAATCTTCCGTGCGCTTGTCTTTCGGTTTCGTAAAGACGTCTTCGGTCTTTGCGAATTCTACCAGTTCCCCCAACAACATAAAACCCGCGTCATCGGAAACGCGTGCTGCCTGCTGCATATTGTGCGTCACGATTATTATAGTATAATTTTTCTTAAGCTCCCGCATTAATTCTTCTATCCTTTGGGTCGCTTGAGGATCCAAGGTAGAGCAAGGCTCATCCATAAGCACAATGTCCGGCTGCACTGCAATGAGCCTGGCAATACAGAGCCTCTGTTTTTGTTCTAAGGAAAGCCCCATCGCCGACTCGTTGAGCCTGTCTTTTAATTCATCCCACAACAATACCGACTCTAAGCTTTGCTGCACCACTTCATCGAGGGCGCCCTTACTCATCGCACCGTGTATCCGCTGGCCAAATACAATATTTTCATACACCGAAAGCGGGAAGGGATTGGGCCTCTGGAACACCATGCCTACCTGCTTGCGCAAGGACACAAGGTCTGCTGCGTGGTCAATGATATTGACCCCGTCTATGAAGACTTCGCCTGACGTACGCACGCCTTCAATGAGGTCATTCATGCGGTTGAACACGCGCAGCAAAGTTGACTTGCCGCAACCCGAAGGGCCTATGATTGCCGTAATGCGCTTTTCCTGGAAAGCGACATTCACTTCTTTAAGCGCCTGAAATGTCCCGTACCAAAGGTTAAGGTTTTTGGTTTCAATCTTCATGTTTATCCGAATTTCCCCCTGATATACTCATCGGTCCTTGTATCCGAAGGCATAGTAAATATTTTTTCTGTCTTGTCTATTTCAACCAGTTCGCCGCTTAAGAAGAATGCGGTCCTGTCCCCGACCCTGGCTGCCTGTTTTACGTTATTGGTGACAAGGACCAATGTGTAGTGTTGTTTTAATTTACGCATAGCCTCTTCTACTTTTGCCGTTGATATCGGGTCAAGCCCCGAACATGGCTCATCGAATAAAATTACCTCCGGCTCAACCGCAAGCGTCCTGGCAATACAGAGGCGCTGTTGTTGTCCGCCGGATAATTTAAATGCGGAAGCCCCAAGCCTGTCCTTTACCTCATCCCAAAGGTAGGCCTCTTGCAGTGCCTTCTCAACGATATCCTCTAATTTCTTTTTCTGACGCACCCCATGCATCCTGGCCCCGTACGCCACATTGCCAAATATAGACAACGGCAGCGGCAAGGGCAGTGCAAACACCATGCCTATCTTTTTACGTAACACCTCTGTATCAAAAGTAAAAATGCCCTGCCCGTCAAATTCCACTTTGCCTTTCATGCTGAAATTCATTTCCAGCTCGTTGAGGCGGTTGAGCATGCGCAAGAACGTAGTCTTACCGCTGTTAGCCGGGCCTATCACGCTTAAGATCTCATTGGCATATATTTCCATACGCAGCTCTTTAATCGAATGAATCTGCCCAAACCAGATGTTTAAACCCTCGATATTAAATTTTACCATTTCTTTCTCTTCCTAAACTGATAGCGTATAAGTATCGCGACAAGGTTCATACATAACACCAAGACTAATAGCACCAATGCCGTTGCGTAGCGTATCTTTTCATCGACATTAGGCACCTGCGTGGAAATTACATAGAGGTGGTAAGGCAATGCCATGGCCTGGTCAAAAATAGATTTGGGCAGTTGCGGTAAATAGAATGCGGCGACGGTAAACAAGATGGGCGCGGTTTCTCCTGCTGCCCTGCCCAGCCCCAGAATAGTGCCGGTAAGGATTCCCGGGATGGCATTAGGCAAAACGATATGCCGGATAGTCTGCCATTTGCTTGCGCCGAGCGAATAACTTACTTCACGGAAAGAATACGGCACGCTTTCCAGGGCCTCGCGCGAGGCGGTGATAATAATCGGAAGGATCATAATGCCTAAGGTAAGCGAGCCTGAAAGGATGGAAGCACCGAATTTAAAAAATACGACAAATAGCGCCAAACCAAAAAGCCCGTAGACCACCGAAGGCACCCCGGCAAGATTGACGATAGCCAGCTTAATCACGCGCGTTAACAGATTATCTTTGGCGTATTCGCTTAAGTAAACCGCTGCTAATAAGCCAATGGGCAGCGCAAAAATTATTGCCCCTGTCACCAGGTATACGGTCCCCATAATTGCCGGGAAGATGCCGCCTGAACGCATACCCTGCCTGGGGATATCGCTAAGGAACTGCCAGTTTATTGCAGGCAGCCCTTTTGAGATGATGATAATAACAACAAGCCCCACGGGAAGGGCGATGACAAGCGTTGCCAGGAAGAGGAAGAAAAAAGCGATTTTTTCTGTTCTTTGCGGGTTCCTCATTATCGTTTCCTGTGTAAAAATAGGTCTGCTGTTATGTTAATCGCAAAACTCATAACAAATAATACGATACCTATCGCAAATAACGCAAAATAGTGCTCGCTGCCGACCACCGCTTCGCCCATTTCCGCAGCGATAGTCGCAGTCAAAGTCCGTACCGGCTGCAGGAAGCTATGGGGCATAAGTGCTGCATTGCCGGTAATCATCATCACTGCCATAGTTTCGCCAATTACCCTGCCGATACCCAGCATTACCGCAGCCAGAATCCCGGAAGAAGCAGCAGGTAATAACACGCGATGAATTGTCTGCCAATGGGTAGCGCCTAACGCAAGCGCGCCTTCTTTATATGACCTCGGGACAGAATACAGCGCATCCTCGGCAATCGAAACTATCGTCGGCATCGCCATAAAAGCAAGCATTATTGAGCCGGACAGCGCCGTAAGGCCTGTCGGTAATTTGAAAATACTCTTGACCCAGGGCACCAGGGTTACCATGCCGATAAAACCAAGCACTACGCTGGGTATGGCTGCCAACAATTCTATGCTTGCCTTGAGCATCTCTTTAGTTTTTACAGGAGCGACTTCGGCAATATATACTGCGCAGGCAATGCCTATAGGCACAGAAATGATGGCCGCGCCCAAAGTAACTAAAAGTGAGCCGAGGATTAAGGGCAGGATGCCTAACTGCGGGGGTTCTGAGATAGGATACCAGTTTTTCCCGAAAAGAAAATTGGCCGGCGTGACAATCTTAAATACTGCCAAGCCTTCTTTCAGTAAAAACAGGAAAATAAGGATGACAAAGAAAATAGAAGCTAATCCGCTTGCCAGGATCAGCTTCTCAATGATATATTCCTTGAATTTACGCATCAGGCGTTATTCTTTGACAGGGACAAAATCGGTTTGTAACACGATACCCTGGCCTTCCCGAGAAAGACAGAAGTCCACAAAATTTTTTACTACCCCCTGGGGCTGGCCGTTGGTGTATAGAAACAGCGGCCTGGATATCGGGTATCTGCCGTTTACTACGTTGGCAATGGTCGGCGCTTCGTATTCCGATTTTTCATCTTTAGCGACCATGACAGGCTTTTGTTTTTCTGAAATATACCCCATTCCGTAATAGCCTATGGCGCTGGGGTTACCGGCTACCTCATCGGCAATTGCCTGGGAAGAAGACAGCAATAGCGCCTCAGGCGCAAATTCGTCTTTTGCGCTCGGGTTGCCTTTTCTTAATACGTGTTCTTTAAAATACACGTGCGTGCCGGAATTAACCTCCCGGGAAAGGATCACAATCTGTTTGTCCTCTCCGCCGACCTCTTTCCAGTTGGTAACCTTGCCGGTAAATATATCGGCCAGCTGCGCTACCGTCAGTTTGCCGACAGGATTTCTTAGGTTTACCACCACTGCCAGGCCGTCTAAGGCAACCTGTATCTCGTAGGGATTTATCCCTTTTTGTTTCGCTAACGCAATTTCTTTGTCCTTAATATTCCTTGAGCTCATAGTGATATCGCAGGTGCCGCTAATAAGGCTGGATATCCCGGTGCCTGAGCCTCCTCCTGTGACGGCAATAAACTCTTCGGGATTCTTTTCCATATACTTCTCCGCCCATGCCTGGCCGAGATTAACCATGGTATCCGAGCCCTTAATCTGAATGGAGTTCCTGGCTAATGCGGTAAGGGCACAACTCAAGGATACCACTATCGCCCCGATATAAAATAATCTTTTCTGCATTGCTCCTCCTTCTATTAATAAGTCTATACGTTTTATATCAAAAATAAATGAAGGTAATGTTAAATCTATGTAAAATGTTAAAAGAGTAGTTTTATTTTGGTGCCTAATGCATTTACATCAAGCCAACCGCCGCCGCTTCTACTGGTCTGCAGTAGATAATACACCTCGGCTTTTAAATTTTTTGTCAGACTCATACTGAACCCGGAATATAATCTGTTTCGGTTAAATGCCTTATTATTAAGATCCAAAAAAACTTCATCGGCAAGATAGGGTTGAATTTGCATCTTTGTAAATTTCCAGGGAAGTTTTACTGTCAATTTGTTGCGGTACCGCCATGCATCAGCCTGATAATCAAAATGCCTGTACTCAAGACGATTGCGGTCGTCCAGTCTAAACCCACCCAGGTCATATGTTAATACCGCATTCACATGGGGGCGGTTTTCTTCTTTAAAGTCGCCTTTCTTTTTTTCATACACTTGCCTGTAATTGACCCCAATAGCAAGGTTTTTGTGCACGCTGTATACTAATCCCGCATCATAATGGTGGTAATAGAAATCGTCTGCATTGTCTCCGAAGCGGAATTCTTCTTCGAGCGTCATTTTTGATTTTTTGCCTATGGTGAATTCCTGATTTTCAGTATGCCATACCTGAAAATCCCCGTCGTCATACGCATATACAGAACCAGCAACTAGCAATAAGCCCGCCATTAGAAAAAAGTATTTCCTCATCCTCTCTCCTTTTTTGCAATATTCTTTTTAATTCTACTACAACCCGCATGCTCCATACTTTGCTTAAATCGTGCAACATCTCACCTCCTTTCTCGCATGTAAGCATTAGTATAGAAGAGGAGTGTTAAGTATGGTTGAAAACAAAGTAAAATGCAGGTAAAGTTTAGGAACTTGTGTTAAGGCAGGGTAAACCAAAATTTTGAGCCCAAGCCTTCGGTGCTTTCTACGCCGACTTTACCACCGTGTAATTCGACGCAGTGTTTGACAATAGAAAGGCCTAAGCCTGTGCCTCCGAGCTGGCGGGAGCGGGCTTTGTCAATCCGGTAAAAACGCTCAAAAATGCGGGGGATGTCTTTTGCGGGGATACCGATTCCGGAATCCTCGATTATGACTCTGGCTTCTTCTTGTATACACTCTCCGTAAAGTCGGACTGAGCCTTTGTCTTTGTTAAACTTAATGGCGTTATCAATAAGATTAGTAAGTACCTGTTCGAGTTTATCCCGGTCCGCAGTTACGCTGAGTGTGCCTGGTAAATCGTTCTGAATAGTAAGGGAGCGCTTGTGTATCTGGGTTTTAAAGCCTTTCAATATTCTGTCAGCGATATCTTTAATCTCCAGCGGTTCTTTCTTAAGGCTAATCTCCTTTGACTCAAGGTGGGCAAGCGCCAATAAATCATTAATGAGGTTTTCGAGCCTGTCAGCGTGGTCCTTGATGATCTCAAGGAAGCTATGGCCGTGCTCCTTGTCTTCTAACGCCCCCGCTAATAACGTCTCCACAAATCCCTTGATTGAAGTAAGCGGAGTTTTGAGTTCATGAGAGACATTGGCGACAAAGTCCTTGCGAACTGTCTCAAGCTTGCGCATTTCAGTAATGTCGTGGATAACCAAGAGACAACCGCAGACCGTCTGGCGTTCGAATACAGGCGTTGCGTTTACTTGAAAGATCTTTTGCACCGGCCAGGATAGCGTAAGCTCTTCAGAAACCGCCTCTCCTTTTTTAAGCACTTCTACGATAACGTCTGAGAGGGTATTGTTGGGGATGCCTTCCAAAAAGAATTTCCCCTGCACCTGGCCCTGGCTTATCCCAAATATTCTCTCAACCGTGGGATTAACGGAAAGAATGCGGCTTTCCTTATCTACCACAATCACGCCCTCAACCATACTGTTAAGGATGGCAAGGAGTTCCTGGTTTTGTGTTTCAATTTTTCTTACTTTTTCTTCAATCTGCTGGGCCATCATATTCAAGGCCTTGGCGAGCTCTCCAATTTCATCCTTGGTATCAATGAGGATCTTGCGGCTAAAGTCGCCCTTGGCAAATCTACCTGCACTATGGATAATCTTATGTATCGGCTTGATTATTCCCCGCGCAATCAAGGAGCCCAAGAAAAAAGCAAGCCCCAACGCAAAAAAGAGGCTTAAGAAAACAGTCTTACGTATAGTGAGCAGGATTTTCTTTACGTTTTCAAGGGGCAAGGAAAGACGGATAGCGCCGATGGTTTCTCCTTTATCCTTAAGGGGCAGGGCAATATAGAGCATATCGATCTTCAGTGTCGCAGAATACCGTATGCTTTCTCCGGTCCTGCCTTGAAAAGCAGTCTTGATTTCAGGCCTGTCCGCATGATTTTCCATCCGGGCAGCTTCTTGCAGTGTTTTCTCCGAATCAAAAAGCACCTTGCCCCCGGAATTAATGAGGGAAATGCGGCTTTGTATTCTGCGGGTAAGAGGTCTGAGTTGACTCTCAAGGTATGGCTCATCTTGCCTGATGATAGAATCGGCATGTAAATAATACTCTATGAGAGAGGCTTCCCGAGTAAGAGAATTCTTAACTTCAAGGAGGGCGTTTTCCTCTAAGGATTTATCGAGATAATAGGCAATGAAGGCAAAGGACGCCAGGATTATGAACACATAGGAAAGGATAAGCCTGAATTGAAAACTCTTCTTGTTCACGACCTTCTGCCTTCCTCCATCTGAATGCGGTAACCGTAATTCTTCACGGTGATGATGCGCCAGGCTTCCTTTTTTAGTTTCTTACGCAGGGTCCTGATGTGTACGTCAACAGTGCGCGTCTGTATTTCATTGGCATGGCCGAAACCCCAGATCACGTCAAGAAGATAATCCCTCGATAACACCCTGCCCCTTGCCTCAATCAGTGTTTTGAGCAGCTCGAATTCCTTGAAAGTCAATTCTATTGTTTTTCCTTTGACCGCCACCGTAATCTTTGAAAAATCTATCACTAGTGTTCCTATGGCGATTGCTTCGGGGATCTTTTCTTTTTCCCTTACGCGGCGCAACACAGCCTTGACCCGAGCAACCAACTCCCGCGGACTGAAAGGCTTGGTAATATAATCGTCTGCCCCCACCTCTAACCCCACTATCTTATCGGTTTCTTGCGCTTTGGCAGTAAGCATGATAATCGGAATCGCCGAAACAGTAGGGTCCTTTTTCAAAACCTTGCACACCTCAAGCCCGTCCATTCCGGGCAGCATCAAATCAAGAACAATCAGGCTCGGTTTTTCTTTGCGCGCGCGGTGCAACGCCTCTTCTCCGTCATAACAAGAAACCGTCCTGAAGCCTTCTTTTTTCAGGTTATACTCAAGCATCCTGGCTATGTCTTTCTCATCGTCAACAATAAGGATTTTTTCCTTCATCGCTTATGCACCCCTTAATGTATCCCTTCTTTAAAATGTATTATAGCATACTCAAAAATGCATACACAAAAATATTCGTTCTACAAAAGTGGGTTGGATTGTGCGTATTCTAAAACCCTTGCCTGGAGCTGCTCCTTATGGTATCTTAAATTCACCTACGGATGACCCGATATGATTAAAAAATTCGTCGATTATTTCATTGGCGTAGTTGCGGTCTTTGCTCTCCTCCTACTGCTTCTGGAAAACAGCTCCTACCTGCGGGCATATACTTCTATCGTTTCGATAATAAATTTTGTTATTCTCATTATTTTTATCACCGATGTAGTGGCACGATATGCCCTTAGCAAAGACAGGAAAACCCACCTAAAACACAACTGGTTTGACCTTATCGTATTTGTACCATTGTTGCAAACAATCGGCGGGATAGCAAACACCCCTTTCTTTGTCATTATCAGACAGGTAGTCATCGTAGCGATGCTGGCCTCGAGGCTTAAAAAATCTCATACACTCATAACGCTTTTAAGCCTTAAGCCCGCCCAATTGATGATTACCAGCTTCGGTTTTACCATCATTGTCGGCGCAATACTGCTTATGCTTCCTGCGGCAACCAAAACAGGGATGCGGTTGCCGCTCATTGACGCCCTCTTTACCGCCACTTCTGCGACCTGCGTTACCGGTTTAATCGTCAGGGACACGGCAACGTATTTTAGCCTTTTCGGGCAAACAGTCATCCTTCTTTTAATTCAAGTCGGTGGCTTAGGCATCATGACATTTTCGGTATCATTGGTATACCTCTTAAAGAAGACGATCGATATGAAACAGGGGATTATGATGCAGGACGTCTTGGACCAGGATACCCTGGCGAACGTCAAAAGCCTGATTGTGTTCATCGTAAGAATGACTGCCATATTCGAATTAACGGGCGCGCTGGTGCTTTTTATCGCCTGGCACGGCAAATTCGCAAGCATTGCGCAGACCCTTTATTATGCGCTCTTCCATTCGGTCTCTGCCTTCTGTAACGCGGGTTTCTCCACTTTCACAGACAGCCTGATGGGATTCTCCCAAGACGTGCCGACCAACATTATCATCTGCGGCCTGATTATTGCGGGAGGCCTGGGTTTTATGGCTATCAAGGACCTGCACGAAAATACCAGCCATAAAATTACCGATACCTCGATAAAGCCGATTAAAATCAGGGTACAGACCAAGATTGTCTTACGAACCACGTTTTTTCTGATACTGGGGGGGGCGCTGCTTATTTACGCCCTAGAGAGAAACCATGCCTTCAGCGCCTTCAGCATGAAATCCAAAGTCCTGCTCTCCCTGTTTCAGTCCATTACACCCAGGACCGCCGGTTTTAACACCTGCGATATGGCACGCCTGTCTCCGGCAACGCTCTTTGTGATACTGGTGCTTATGTTCATCGGCGGCTCGCCCGGTTCTACGGCAGGAGGTATTAAAACTACCACAGTGGCGGTGATATGGTCGACTATCGTAAGCAGCTTCAAGCGCAAGGACGAGGTGGAAATCTTTAAGCGGACAATCCCTGCCGAGGTAATTAAAAAGGCGATCATTGTATCGGCCATATCCATTTTTATAGTGGTTGTTTCCGGGACTATTTTATTATATACTGAAACCTACAACCCCTTGGGGATACTCTTTGAAGCGGTGAGCGCCTTTGGTACCGTCGGTTTATCAACAGGGCTTACTCCCCTATTGTCGGTTGCAGGAAAAATTGTCATTACTGTACTTATGTTCATAGGCAGGCTCGGGCCATTGACTGTGGCGTATGCTTTCCTAAGGTACAAACGGGCTGCCCAGTATACCTATGCCCAGGAAAGCGTGACCATAGGATAAGAGGAGATGATACTATGCGCCAGATAGCAGTAATAGGTTTGGGGAAATTCGGCGGGACAGTGGCGAAAGAACTCACCGCACGGGGTGCCCAGGTAATCGCCATAGACGAACAAAAAGAGCGCGTCGAAAACCTGAAAGAGTCGGTGACCTATGCCGTTGCAGTCAATTCTACCGACGAGAATGCCTTACGGGCCATAGGCATCCAGAACGTCGACATCGCAGTCATCTGCATAGGCGAAAACATCGAGGCTGCACTCTTGACCACGTTATTATTGAAAAAAATGGGCATAAAAAGGATATGGACCAGGGCGATAAGCCCCTTACAGCAGGAAATATTTAAGACGCTGCAGGTAGACTATATTATAAACCTCGAAGAAGAGATGGGTAAGATCATTGCCAACAGCCTTACCTCTTCCAACGTCACCAGGCACATCCCTCTCACCTCAGGCTGCAGTATCGCAGAAATCAAGATGCATAAATCATTCGTGGGGAAGTCGTTGAGAGAAATCAACACCAGAAAAAGATTCAACATCAATATAGTAGCGATCAAGAAAAAAAGGCCGAAAATCAACGACCTCGGAGAAAGGATTTTCGAGGAATACGTGGAAAATGTCCCTTCGCCGGATACCCCCCTGGAAGAAGACAATGTCCTGTTGGTGGTAGGGACAGACAAAGATATAGAAAAATTTGCCAAGGCTGCATAAATGAGGACCAACCTGATAAAAATTTTCTGGCTCTCCCTGCTTGCCCTTCTTTCGCTTGGGTATTACCTTTTATTCCGCACGTATCGCTTTTCAGGGCCTTTGTATGAGGCGTTGCTTGCCCTTTTCGTACTGGCAGTGTTATGCTGGCTCTACATCGCTATCAGGGTGCTTATTGTAAAGAAAAAAATAGCCTTGGTCCTCACGCGCGTCCTCTTTAACGAATATGAGACCGGGATAAGGGTAAGCGAAAGAATTGACGACGAGGTAACCCGCCTGGAACGCCTTATCAACAGGACCTGCGAGCAGCTACGCGTGTACGACGCGCTTCGCATCGAACGGATAGACCTTATCTCCAGGGCAATGGATACCGTCTATCACCATATACAAGAAGGCATTATTATCGCGGACATGGAAAAAAAGAACCTACGCGCCAATCCCGCAGCGCGGGAGATCTTCGGCATTGAGCAAGAAACTATGACCTTTGATTCTATTGAAAAGCAGGAAAAAAACAGGGATTTTATGGAGTTTTTTAAAAATGCCGTAGAGCGCGAAAAGGTATCCAAGGAAGGCGTAGTGACCCTTCAAATGCCCATCCGCAATGCCTCAAGGCAGGTCGCTTTAAAAATCTTCCCTCTCAAAGATAAGGAAGAAACCGTAAAGCTTGCCGTGATATTTATCAGGAATGCCTAATACAGAATCCCCGCCAACAAAAAGAAATAAAAAATCCCCGTGAGTGGAAACGGGGAGTGCCGAATTACACCGCACTTTGTGCGGTGCTGTTTAGGTGCCGTGGTGAGCAAGCCCCACTACTAATAAAAACGCCCATTTGTGGTGGGGCGCGTCGAACCACGGGGTCGACGAGATTTGAACTCGCGATCTTCGCCGTGACAGGGCGACGTGTTAAACCAGGCTACACTACGACCCCTTAATTGTGGAGACTTATTGTAAACGAAAACGCTTAGCTATGCAATATATTTTCAGAATCGAGCTGCGTATTGCGTACCGCGTATTGCGTACAGCGCAATATCGGTTATTGGGTGTCGGGTTAGGTTATGGGTCGGGTTGTTGGGTAAAGTGGTTGATGTTAAAACACACCAAAAACTTAACCTATACACCAAACCATCAACCTTACCCTTCCCTCTTAACCTAAGCCTTGACCTCGACCTTCTAGACAAATGGGCGCTAGAGGACTTGAACCCCTGGCCTAGTGAATGTAAGTCACTCGCTCTAACCAACTGAGCTAAGCGCCCGATTATCTTAATTGCATTGCGCGCAGCGAACACCTATGAACCAATCCCGATGGTGGCGCTTCTTCGAAGCTTTCCATCGGGACCCCGACCCGCGCTTTAGTTACACGTCAAGGCGTAGGGGCTAGAGCTAAGCGCCCGATTATCTTAATTGCATTGCGCGCAGCGAACACCTATACACCAATCCTCCTACGCCCTTTGCATCAACTTGTAAGAGCTTTGACGGGCTTCGGAGGACCCGCCGTAGCGCATCATAGTAATGCACGGAGTCATTACTAGCGCGTAGGCGGGCTAGAGCTATGAGC
>JBFMDA010000029.1:0-17925 GCA_040754255.1 Candidatus Omnitrophota bacterium
ATACAGTTCGTAATTCCTTCTGTCCTTAAGGGCCCCGTCGGCATGAATGCCTGATTCATGTGCAAATGCGTTTGCGCCGACACCGGGCTGATTAATCGGTATAGGTATGCCGAATGCGTACGAGGCATATTTACAAAGCCGCCAGGCAACTTTCAGATTGATACCCTCATCCAGCACGTACGTATCTTTTGTGCCGCTGCCATACCGTAATGCCAGCACTACGGCGACCAAATCGGCGTTGCCCGCCCTCTCACCCATTCCGTTGACGCAGGTGTTAATATAGGCATCGAGGCCGGCATCGTTTGCCGCCATTGCACCGGCGATAGAATTAGCGACCACTAACCCCAAATCATTATGGCAATGTACCTCAATCGGCAACCGTACTTCTTCGGCCAGCTTTCTTATCCTTTCATACATTACCGAGGGCGTTTCGTACCCGAGCGTATCGCAATAGCGAATCCTGTCTGCTCCGGCTTCTTTTGCCGCGAGCGCAAATTCAACCAAATACTCCATCCGGGTCCTTGAGGCATCCTCGGCATTCACGCCGACGCTTTCAGCGCCCAGTTTACGCGCTTCTTTCGTAGCCTCTGCCATTTCTTTTATGACGGTAGAGTAATCAAGCTTGCCCCTGAACTTATGCACAATCATCTGGTCGGAAGTAGAAATCGAGAGGTTTAGATGTGTAATCCCGGGAACGAGTTTGAATGAATTAACCACATCCTCCCTGGTTGCCCGGATCCATCCGCCAAGCCTCATAGGAGTCAGCGCTCCCGCCTCAGCGAGCTTGAGGTTCGCATTGAGATAATTGGTCTCATGGTGCGTAAGCGGAAACCCGAACTCTGACTGGAATACCCCAAATTCATTAAGGTACATATTAATCATGGTTTTCTGGAGCTTTGAAAGGCAGATGCGCGAGGTCTGCACCCCATCGCGGTTCGTCACGTCAATAATATAAATTTTCGGCTTCTGTGTCATCCTTTCACCTCTTTATTAATTGTCTTAATTCTTCCTTGGTGGGGACCCCTGCGGAGCTGAATACCTCCCGATTGTCTATAAGGTACGTCGGCCCAAACATAATGCCTAATTCCTTATTCAGGCTGATGTTCTCTCTTAAAAGCTGCCTTCCTTCTTCTGTCGTTGCGCAATTTTTTATTTGCGCGACATCGCAGTCCTTAAGGCAGTCGTCCCACCAGGAACTGGCTGCCTTCGGGGCGCGGCATTCCAGATATTGCCAGAACTGCGACGGGTAATATTTCTGCACGCACACCGCGCGCAAATCATCCTCTACCTCCGCAAGGCCTTTAAGCGCATCAAAGCCTTGTTCCTGCTGTACGGCGAGGAAATGTATCTGCGGATTAAACTCTTGTACGGTTGCCAATAATGCAGGCGCCTCTGAGCCATAAAGGCTCACAAACAGGTCAAACTTGCCCTTGAGTCGTTCTCTCTCCATAAAGTAACTCACACCGCTTGCCTCTGGTTTCATGATATAGAAATCCCCTGCGGCAACGAGGTTTTTGTTAAACGAATCAAAAGCCTTATCTTTTTCTATCCCCTTACCGAACAAATACGCAGGCAAGCCTTTAATCTGATGGGTGAGGATAAGCTCCTTTGCATGGGCTTCAGGATAGTATATATAGGAAACCTCCAGGCCCGTAAAGACCTTCTTGAGGGAATCAACCACTCTCTCGGGGCGGCAGGTGGCGCATTCCTTAGAGCTAATCACGGTAAGCGGTATCTTTGCTGCTTCGCTAAACTGACACTGCGACTGAAGGCTGCCGCCGTCTTTGCACTCGCCCACCATGCCTTTCTGCTTACAGTTCGCATCGGAAAAACAGCTCGGCAGTATTGCGCGTATTTCTTTGTCATCGGCAACCTCATCCGACAAGCGGATTGATTCTATTCGAGCGCTTTCGATCTTACGGCCTTTTACGGTAAATACTGCCTTGCCCAGCTCTCTGCCCTGCCAGGACGAACGAAGGAGCCATGTAGCACCAACCTGCTCAAAAGGCTCCTGCCTTACGCCTCCTGCCAAAACAAGCACATCTATCCCGCCGACATCTTCAATGAGGCGCAGCGATTCTTCTTCGCTGAGATTACTCAGCAACACTACTATATCAACCTTTTCTTTCTTTAGGGCCTGAAGCGTCTGTTGCAGCGCTCTTTTTGGCTCAGTGAACTGTGCGCCTGAGGCTTTCTTTATTGCGGCAAGCGTAGTGATGCCGATAATGCCTACCTTAAGCCCATTGGCATCCTTGATCACATAAGGCCTTACTCCGGGTAAATCGGCGTTGCAGGAAAGAAAAGGCACCTTTGCGGATGCAATAGCGTTGGCAAGAAACTCCTGGCCGAAATTAAATTCTTCGTCTGCAACGGCTACAGCGTCATACTTCATACTCTCCATCGCATTAAGGTTAATCTCTGCACGTCGCATATCCAGTTGTGTATTTTGGGTAAATTCATCCAAAAGGCCGCCTGAGAAGAACCTTCCCGCATCGACCAGAAGTAGTGCTTGACCGCTCTTGCGTATCTCTTTTACTACCGTTGCACGGCGCGCGACTCCTCCGTCGGGTTGCTTAGGGCAATTGCATGGATAGAGCATAGCGTGGGTTTGGCCAGAAAAGAGGATGGTGACCTCTTGGCCATACGCCGCAGGCAGCCTAAGGCAAAGAAGCATGCTACACCATGCCACTGCCATACATATCTTCCTTGTAGACATACGCAATTAACTAATGTGTGGAATCCGCTATACCTTGATGAGTTTGACGGAAAGTATATTCTCCGTTTTCTTTATCTTCCCCAACAAATCTTCGGAAATAAGGCTATCGATATTCCAAATGCTCAGCGCTTCGGCACCGGGAATATTGCGACCGAAGGTAAGCGTGGCGACATTAATCTTATGTGTTCCCAACAGGGTGCCGATATTGCCGATAATACCGGGTTTGTCCCAGTTTTTCATAACTAACATATAGCCTTCTGGCCTGCCTTCGACATCAAAATCATCGATCTTGACAATTACTGGCTCCCTTTTCGCGGAAATCGTAGCCGCGACATGCCTGGTTTCTTTATCGGTCTTTACCAAAAGGGAGACGAGGTTTAAGTATTCTTTTTCGACAGAGGTTTTGGTCTGCCTCAGCTGGATACCGCGCTCTCGCGCAATGGGAAGCGCATTGATAAAATTAACCGTTTCTTTAAGCACCGGGCTTAACATTCCCTTCATTAATGCCATTGAAAGCGACGCGGTGTCGTATTTGGTAATCTCGCCGCTATATTGAATCTCGATTTCGTTGATTCTCCCTTCGATAAGCTGGCTGGCAAACAAACCAAGGCGTTCAGCCATGACAATATAAGGCTGCAAAATTTTATACAGTTCTGCTTCGATGCTCGGGTAATTGGCGGCGTTACGAATGCCTTTGCCCAGGAGAAAATCTTTGACGCATTCAGCAATCTCTATGGCAACATTGACCTGCGCCTCCTGCGTCGACGCGCCCAGATGGCAGGAGACAACCACGTTATCAAGTTTTAAAAGCTCGTACTCCGGATCCGGAGGCTCCTTCTCGAACACATCCAGGGCTGCGCCCGCGATCCTTCCTTCTTTAAGGGCGCGCAAGAGCGCTGCTTCGTCGATGATGCCGCCGCGTGCGCAGTTAATAAGACGGCAATTCTTTTTCATCAGTGCCAGCTCTTTATCGGATATCATGTGGTTCGTAGCCTCGGTTAAAGGCACGTGAAACGTGATAAAATCGGATATTTTCAGTAAAGGCTCCAGCTCCATCAGCTCAATACCCAGGTCCTCGGCAACTTCACGGGAAAGATATGGGTCAAAAGCCGCTATTTTCATGCCGAAAGAAGATGCCCGCCTGGCAACCTCTGTGCCTATCCGGCCAAGCCCGACCACACCAAGTGTTTTCTTATACAACTCAACGCCCATAAACTTTGAACGCTTCCATTCCCCCTTCTTGGTGGAAGCGTTTGATTGTGGTATGCTACGGGCCAGCGCAAGGAGCATACTCATCGTATGCTCGCAGGTAGAAATGGTATTGCCTGCAGGCGCATTCATCACGACGATGCCGCGCGCGGTTGCCGCTGACAGGTCGACATTATCAAGCCCTACGCCGGCACGGCCAATCACCTTTAAGTGGTTGGCCGCATCAATAATGTTTTTGTCTGCCTTGGTCGCGCTTCTTACTAAAAGCGCATCATAGCCGCCGATCACCGTCTTTAGTTCGTCGGGCTTCATGCCTGTTTTGACATCAACCTCAAACTCCTTGTTCTCTTTGAGTATCTTCAAACCTTCTTCCGATAAAGAATCGCTGACTAGGATTTTCATAGAAACCTCCTCAACGCCGATTAGCCCAAGAATACTTTTTGTGCCGCGCCAACGCCTGCGCCCAGCTGAAATGTATACCCCATTTTTGCCAATACCTTTTCAAGGCAGGAAATCGCCAGAATGATGTCGAACTCCTCGATAAATCCCATATGGGCAATGCGCAACACCTTTCCTTTCAGTTCCGCTTGCCCGCCCGCAATGGTAACGCCGTAGGTGTCTCGCATGGTCTTGACCAGCTTCTCTCCATCGAGTCCTTCGGGCACTCGCGCTGCTGTCACCACATCGGAGGCAGCAGTAGGGGCAAACAGAGAAAGGCCCAAGGCCTTCATGGCGGCACGCGTCGCATCTGCCATCTTTTTATGCCTTGCAAAAATTGCCTCAAGCCCGTCCTGTCTCATCATCTTTAACGCTGCGTTCAAAGCGATAATCAAGGAAATCGCCGGGGTAAACGGCGTATCGGTTTTATCCAATGCCTTCTTCGCTGCCCTCAAATCGAAATAATAACGCGGGCACTTGGAGCATTCAATACGTGTGAATGCCTTGGGGCTGACGGAGATAAAACCAAGGCCGGGAGGAAGCATAAGTCCTTTTTGCGAGCCAGAGATCACCATATCGCAACCCCACTCATCGGTTTTTAGGTCAATCGCTCCTAACCCGCTTATCGCATCGACTACCAGTACAGCCTCCGTATTCTTTACCACCTCTGCGATGGCCTTAATGTCATTGGTAACGCCTGTGGAGGTCTCGCACAGCGTCGTAAACACTGCCTTGATTTTAGACTTCGCGCCCTTTAATTTCTCTTTTATGATAGCGGGGTCTACTGCCTTGCCCCACTCCACCTTAATGACCTCGGCCTGTATCCCATAGGCGAGGCATAACTCCGTCCAGCGCTCACCGAACTTTCCGCCTTCTACCGTAAGCACGGTATCGCCGGGAGAAACAAGGTTTACGACCGCTGCTTCCATAGCGCCGGTACCTGATGAGGTCAAGATAAAAACATCGTTCTTGGTCTGAAACACATAGCGCAGGCCCTCGGTTACTTCTTTTAATACGGCCTGAAATTGGGGGGTGCGGTGATGTATTATCGGTTGGGCCATCGCTTCGCACACTTCAGGCGGCAAAGGCGTAGGTCCTGGCGTCAGAAGATAATTCTTGCGCATTGCGTAACTCCTCCTTTTCTATCCGTTATTTCTTCGGTTTTTCTACAATAACTTCGTCAACGAGCCCATACTGCTTTGCTTCAAGAGAAGACATAAAATAATCCCTGTCCGTATCCTTTTGGATCTTTTCCAGGGATTGTCCGGTATGCGAAGAGATAATCTCATTGATCTTGTCGCGTAATTTCAGGATTTCCTGCGCGTGCCTTGAGATATCCTCTGCAGCACCCTGGATGCCTCCCCAGGGCTGATGGATCATAATCCTTGAATTCGGGAGCGCAAACCGTTTCCCCTTGGTGCCCGCGCAAAGAAGTATCGCGCCCATACTCGTCGCCTGGCCCACGCAATACGTAGCCACGTCTGGTTTTAAAAACTGTATGGTGTCATAAATAGCCAGGCCCGCAGTCACTGAGCCACCGGGCGAGTTGATATAGACGCTTATATCCTTGTGGGCGTCTTCCATCTGCAGGAAGAGCAGCTGGGCAATTACCAGGTTTGCGACATTGTCGTCGATAGCCGTGCCGATGAATACTATACGGTCTTTAAGCAGCCGGGAATAGATGTCGTAGGCACGCTCATACCCGCGCGCGGTCTGCTCTATGACCATGGGAATCATAATCTGATCTTTTTCTTTCATCGCATACCTCCATACTGTTGGTGAAGCGCGGGTAACGTATTAAGGGGGTCTTACGCAGACTCTTTCCAATCAGCCTCTTGTAAGAGCAATCCGATAGCATTAGACGGCATCTGGTCATCAAGCGCAATATTCTCCCGCCGGGCAATTTCTGCCAGCACCAGATATACCTTTACCTGCACTCTTGCCTGAGGCTCAAGCTCCTTAACCAAATTGGCCTCCTCCTGCGCTATCTTTTCGCGAGGGACCCCTTTTAGCGCCAGCTCCACTCTTGCCTGTTTTACCAAATCCTCAAGTTGTTTTTTCACCAAAGATTCGGGCAGCTTAAAATCAAGGCCCTTGGTGATGCCGTCAATGATCTGCTGTTCAATCCACTGGCGTTGTTGGTTTTCTTTCTGGATATACATCTGCCTCTCCAGAGCCTTCTGAAGCTCTCCTACGTCGGCATAGCTGAGGCTCTTGGCGAAACGGTCGTCTATCGCGGGTGCCTTCTTTGCTTCTTTTACGGAATCAAGGTACCGTTTTATTTCATCGCCGGATACCGAAATCTTCTTGTATTCAACTTTAAGGCCCTTATAATTTTTCAGCAGGATTTGAGGCCTTACCTCAAACTGAGCGCTGAAAGAAAGGTTAGCCCTGTCTAATTTCACGTCTTGGAAGGTAGGCAGTTCTATGACATCGAGCTTTTCCTTTTCTATTGCCTGCTGGTAGATCTGCGGGATCAATTCTTTAAGCACCTGCTCGTGCGCCAGGTGAGAAAAATTCTTTTCTACTATGTCGCGCGGGGCATGGCCGGGCCTAAACCCGGGAACCTTGGCTTCCTGGCCTATCTTTTTAAATACCTCCTGGAACTTCTCCTTGACGATATCGCCGTTTACCTCAACGCGCATCGTAAGCTTTGTCGCGTCTATCTTTTTTACTTCTGTTTTCATTGTCTTCCTTTCTACATGCTGAATTTCTCTCCCAGGTAAATCTCTTTCGCTTTTGGGTTACTGATCAAATCCTGCGCAGTGCCCGATATCAGGATCTTGCCGTCGGCAATCAAGTATGCCCTATCGGTAATGGAGAGCGTTTCCCTGACATTATGGTCGGTAAGCAATATGCCCAGCCCCTTATTCCTCAGCTCCTTGATGATTTCCTGAGCCTCATTGACAATAATCGGGTCGATGCCCGAAAACGGCTCGTCTAAGAGGATAAACGAAGGGTTGGTAACGAGCGCGCGGGTAATCTCAAGGCGCCTTCTTTCCCCTCCCGAGAGGGTAAAGGCTTTATGGCGGCGCAAGTGGTCGATTTTTAATTCCTCAAGCAGCGCATTAAGCCTTTCTTGACGCTGTTTCCGGCTTAAAGGCATGCTCTCCAGTACCGCCATGATATTCTCTTCAACGGTCATTTTCCTGAAAATCGACGGCTCCTGAGACAAATAGCCTATGCCGTAGCGGCAGCGCTCATGGATAGAAAGCTGCGTTAAGTTCTCATTGTCAAAAATAATCCTGCCGTCGTCTGCAGGGATGATGCCGACAATCATATAAAAGGTTGTCGTTTTCCCTGCCCCGTTGGGGCCAAGAAGGCCGACGATCTCTCCCCTCTTGACCGTCATATCGACGCCCTTAACTACTTCCTTGCCATCGTAGGATTTGGTTAATCCTTTAATTTCCAGCAGGTGCATTCGCTAAATCCTCGGTTGAATAAATGACTAGTTTCGGCTGGCCGGAAAGAGTAACCTTTTTATCCTTGGCGGTATATACAGCCTCTTTGCTATATGCCACATTGTCTCCCCGGACGATCCTGACGTTGCCCTGTGCCACGATCTTGTCTATCTGCGCGCTCATCAATGAAGGAGGTACCTCTTGCCGCTCTTGCGGCTGCGGTTGTGTTTTCGCAAAATACACATCCATGCGGTCGCTGTATATCAACACATCCGCAGTTTCAACCTTCACATTCGTATTGAATACGCCCATATTGGACTTGTAGTCTATCTCAAGCGGACCGTCACAATTAATGGTAATTGTATCTTTCCCCGGAGCAGGCGCATCCTTATCGGGCCCTTGAGAGCGGTTAATTTCAACCTGCACGTCCTTTTCAAGGCTGAGCTTATTCAGGTTAGGATACCCCGCAGCACCTGTCGCTTTCGTAATTATGTTCTCCCGCTGGATGTTGACCTTATCCTGCGTCTGGACTACCTGATTCTTCCTGTCCCAATCCAGCGAATTAGTGGTAAGTGTTGCGCCTGAAGAGGTGCTGATCACCACGTCATCCTCAAGATGCAGTATGCCTTCCTTTTTATCGAAACTGCCCTTTTGCGCAGTCAGTTTTATATCTTCGTTTTCTCCGTATAAATTGCTTACTATATCGGTAAGCTTGACTATGTCGCTGGACATATCTGCGGACTTACCCGACACATCCCAGCTCTTTTTACCCCTCTCCCCAAACCCCGAAAGCGAAAAATCGGTAATTTGCTGCTGTGGCTCCTGCGTTCTGGGGTTGGCAACAGCATCCCCGGCGCCATACAGCACCGCTATCAATACTACGCCTATGTATGCGACGGATAGTTTAGGCATCGTAATGCGCAACCTGCGCCTGCCACTTTCCCTGGCTTTTTAATAATAATTCTGCGACCTCGCGCACCGCGCCCCGCCCCCCCTGCTTGAAAGTAACATACGCTGCCGCGCTCCTGATTTCCGCGGCAGCATTAAAAACTGCCACGGGAAAGCCAACCTTTTTCATCACGCATAAATCTACCAGGTCATCGCCGACAAAACAGATTTCTTCAAGTGTTATACGATACTGCCTGGTAATTATGCCAAGTACCGTGCTTTTGGGAGACACGTCGGAGAAAACCTTTTCAACTCCCATGTCTTTGGCGCGGGGCCTTATCGCGCGCGAGCCCTTTGCGGTAAGAAGAATGGTAGGAATACCGGCTTTTTTGAGCAGGTACACTCCCATGCCGTCGTGCACATCAAAGAACCTTGAATCCCTGCCTTTGGAATCGTAGATGATCCGACCGTCGGTAAGAACGCCGTCTACATCCAAAAGCAACAATTTTATCTTTCTTGCCTTCCCTACGACTAATTCATCCATGCCTATAGAAAACGCTAGACCAAACCCGCTTTGAGTAAATCCTGCACATCCAGGAGCCCGACAGGCCTTTGGCGACTATCTACCACGGGGACTTCGTCGATCTTCTTCTCTTTCAATATCCGCATCGCTTCTACCGCACGCATACCAGCCATAACAGAAATGGGCTTCTTGGTCATTACTTCGGCAACCCTTTTGGCAATGATGTTGGGGTAGAGTTTAATGTTGCGCCGTAAATCCCCGTCGGTAAAGATACCGACTAATTTTCCCGCCGCATTCACGACCGAAGCGCTTCCTGCCCGTGCGTTGGTAATCGCAAAGAGCACTTCGGACACCTTAGCGCTTTCCCTGACCACAGGATTGGCATGGCCCTTACGCATGATATCGTCTACTTTTAAAAGCAGTTTTTTCCCAAGGAGGCCGCCCGGATGATAAAATGCGAAATCTGTCTGTTTGAAGCCTTTCAATTCAAGAAGGCATACTGCGAGCGCGTCGGTCACTGCTAACGTTGCAGTCGTAGACGCAGTCGGCGCAAGGCCCAGGGGGCAGGCCTCTTTCTTTACGGATATATCAAGCAGTATGTCGCTGTATTGCGCCAAAATCGAACGCCTGTTACCAGTAAGGCCCACTATAGGAGAGCCTATTTTTTTAAGAAGCGGCAGCAACTGCTTAAGCTCGTCGCTTGAACCGCTGTTAGAAATCACCACTACCACATCGTCGGAAGTTACGCGGCCTAAGTCTCCGTGCACAGCTTCTGCGGTATGTAGAAAAAGGCTGGGCGTGCCGGTAGAGGCAAGTGTCGCAGAAAACTTCTCGGCAATGATGCCGGTCTTACCCATGCCGCTCACCACGACCCTGCCTTTGGTCTTCAGGAGCAATTCGATAAGCCTCCTGAAATTGATGCCGAGCCGCGGCTTCAGGGAACGTATCGCTTCTATCTCAATGTCCAAAACCTCTTTTGCCCGTTTGAGTACGTCTCTTTTCATACTACGCCTTCTATCGCCTGCACCTGTACCAGAAGCTTCTTCAATTCTTTTAGGTTAATCATATTCGGGCCGTCGCATAATGCGTCATTCGGGTGAGTATGCACTTCCAAAAAGAGCCCGTCGCAACCGAACGCCACTGCTGCGCGTGCAAGCCCTGTAACAAATTCACGCTGGCCTCCCGAACACTGACCCCTGCCTCCCGGCAACTGCACGCTATGGGTCGCGTCATACACCACCGGTACGCCGAATTCCCGCATGATGGCCAGGCTGCGGAAATCCGAAACAAGATTGTTATAGCCGAAACTAAAGCCCCGCTCCGTGATGAAAATCGACTTATTGCCCGCCGACTCCGCCTTTTTAATAATCGGCAGGATATCCCAGGGCGCTAAGAATTGGCCCTTTTTGATATTCACGGCCCTGCCTGACTTTGCGGCAGCAACAACCAGGTCTGTCTGGCGGCACAAAAGCGCAGGTATCTGAAGTACATCCAAGACCTCTTTAGCGGCAGGAACATCCCGGACGCAATGCACATCGCTAAGTACGGGCACTTTTAATTGCTCCTTGACCTTACGCAGGATTCCAAGCCCTTTTTTTAATCCTGGCCCGCGGAAAGAACTGCCTGAAAGCCTGTTTGCCTTGTCGTAACTCGCCTTAAAAATAAAAGGAATATTGCATTCACAAGCCATATCCTTAATACGGGCGGCAGTCTCAAGGCATTGGGATTGCGTTTCGATCACGCAAGGACCCGCAATGAGCACAAGAGGCGAACCTCCCCCTATAAAAACGGTATCAGTCACCGCGATACTACGCATTTGGTTTTTCTCTTTTTAGGTATTCAGCGATTTTAGAAATGTCTTCGGGAGTATCAACGCTTATAGTGTCAAATTTTGTCTCTACTGTCTTGATGCGGTAGCCGTTCTCCAGGACGCGGAGCTGCTCAAGCCTTTCTATCTTTTCAAGGCTTGAGGGAGGAAGATTCCTGTAGGTAAAAAGAAAATCCTTGGTATAGCCGTATAGCCCTATATGCTTATAATACGCAACGGACTTTATTTCCTGGCCATGCCCTTGGTAGGGGATTGTTGCCCGTGAAAAATAAAGTGCAAAATTATTCTTGTCGGTCACCACCTTTACTACGTTGGGGTCGCGCAATTCCTCTTCATTGTCGATCTTACGAATGATGGTTGCCATATGCAGCGCCGTATCGGCCAAAAGCGTGCGTGCCACGCTATCAATCATGGTAGGATGGATTAACGGTTCATCTCCCTGGATATTAATGATAACCTTGACGTCAATGGGGTTTACTACTTCCACAATACGGTCCGTGCCTGAGGCGTGGCCGCGTGCCGTCATCACTGCTTTTGCGCCGAATTCAGAAACTGCGCGCATGATCCTTTCGTCATCGGTAGCAATTACCAGCTCGTCCAGTAAGGGTGATTCTTTCGCCCGTTCCCAGACATGCTGCAGCATAGGCTTGCCTGCGATATCGGCAAGCACCTTGCCTTCGAATCTCGTAGAAGAGTACCGTGCGGGAATAACGCCTATCACATCCATATCACACAAGCCTTTCCAGGAGTTCTTTTTTGTCTGTCACTGCCGTTCCGATTTTTCCCACCACAATGCCTGCGGCGATGTTGGCGATGTGCGCTGCTTGTAGTTTTGTCGCGCCACAGCACAACGCCATGGTAAACGCAGCGATAACGGTATCCCCGGCCCCCGAAACATCAAACACTTCCTGGGCAACGGTCGGGATATGCGTCACCCCGCCCTTTTTCTCTACTAAGCGCATCCCGTGCTCGCCCAGCGTCACTAGGATGGAATCCAGCCTAAGGTAATCCAGGATATACTGCGCTGCCCTATCGAGCTCTTTATCCGTAGTAAGATGGTACGTGCTCAAATTGAAACTGTGTGTGGTATCTGCAATCTTGAGGTTCCTGACGGCATTTTCAAATTCTTTACGGTTGGGGGTGATACAAGAGGCTTGGCGATAATACTGGAAATGGTCCTCCTTGGGGTCAACATTGACGATTTTTTTATGTGCGCGGGCAACCGAAATGGTCTCTCTGAGCACCTGCTGGCTGATTACCCCCTTACCGTAATCCTCGATAATCACCGCATCCACATACCTGATTTTCTTTTTCACGGATTGTATGATCTTCCTGCTCAACCTGCTTTCCAGCGTCTCGGCGTTCTCCCAGTCGAGCCTTACCACCTGTTGATGCCCGGCGATAATGCGCGTTTTTACCGTTGTATGCCTTCCCGCATCTACAAAGATTCCGTCTGAGTTGATACGGCGTTTTGCCAGTGCCGAACGCAAAAGTTGCGCATTCTTGTCCTTGCCGACTACTCCTGCCAAGCTCACCGAGCCGCCGAGGGAACTGATATTGGAAGCTACATTTGCCGCGCCTCCGGGAACAAAGGTATATTTTTTCGCCCATACCACAGGTACCGGCGCTTCGGGGGAAATCCTTTCCACATCGCCCCATATATATTCATCCAGAATAACATCGCCGATCACCAATATGCGCACCCTGTTGAAATTCTTTATGATGTTGCCTAACTGTGCCCTATATGTCATTTTTATTCCTTAAGGTTATGTGCGGAAGGCAATGAACTGTTTAACTTTATCACAAATTTTCGAATAAATCAACCTGATTTTATGATACCGCAAAGGGATGCGCGATGGATACGCCTACAAACCAAGTTCCTGGCATTGGCAGAGTTTACGATAGAGGCCGTCCTTGCGCAACAACTCCTCGTGGCTGCCATCTTCCATGACCCTGCCTTCTGCCACCACAAGGATGCGGTGGGCATTCTTTACCGTCGAAAGCCTATGGGCAATCATAAACACAGTGCGGCCCTGCATAAGCCTGTTGAGGGCCTCCTGGACAATGCGCTCTGATTCCGTATCAAGCTGGGAAGTAGCTTCATCAAGGATAAGTATCGGAGGATTTTTCAAGAGCGCCCTGGCAATCGCAAGCCGTTGACGTTCTCCTCCGGAAAGCTTGATACCCCTATCGCCTATAAAAGTATCGTATCCGTGTGCAAGGCGCTTGACAAAATCATGCGCGTATGCCTGCGCCGCTGCGCGTTCAATCTCCTGGAAAGAGGCATTCATCCTGCCATACGCGATATTAGCCTTAATGGAATCGTTAAAAAGGATGGTCTCCTGGGTAACAATACCTACGAGCGCCCTCAGGGAACCAAGCGTTACCTCCCTTATGTCTTTACCGTCTATCGTAATCTTTCCTTTTTGGGGGTCATAAAACCTCGGGATTAAATCTACGAGGGTGGTCTTTCCGGCGCCGCTGGGCCCGACAATCGCGACCACCTCCCCTTTTTTTACTTCGAGGCGGATATCCGTAAGGACTTCTTGCCCGCCATAGCCGAAAGAAACGTTATCGAAGACGATAGAACGCTGGAAACCTCCCAGGGCGGCAGCTTCTGGCTTTTCAGGCACCGAGGGGGCCTTATCCAGTATCTCATGGATCCGTACCGACGCGGCCATTGCCTGTTGGTTAATGGAATTGACCTGTGAAAGTTTTTTAAACGGCCGGATAAGGGAAAAGAGAGAGCCGAGAAAGAGCCCGAATACGCCGAATGAAAGCTTTCCCGCAATCACATCTTTTCCTGCGATGACAAACACCAAAAGCCCTGCCAGGCACCCCAAGATTTCGGTGAACGGCCCTACCAGCAACGTCCGCTTTATTGCCTTCATGGTAAAACGGTAGTAATCATTGTTGGCGGTGTTGAATTTTTTTATCTCATAGTGCTCCATGTTAAAGGATTTTACCACACGCACGCCGATGATGTTTTCGTAAAGGACGGAATTTATATCCGCCATCCTTTCCTGGGTTCTGGTTGAGAGCTTACGCAGCACTTTGCCGATTTTCAAAATCGGAAAGCTTATTAACGGCAACATTACCAGCGACAAAAGCGCAAGCCTCGGGTGGATAAAGAATATTAGCGAGGTAAACAACGCCACCTGCAGGCTCTGATATACCAAGTCGGTTGAGCCGTAAGATACTGCGTTTTCAACAAGTTTTACGTCATTGGTGATGCGTGAAATTAATTCCCCTCCCCGCTTATGAGTGAAATAATCCAAGGAAAGTTCCTGCATTTTTTGATAAAGCGCGGCCCTGATATCCCGCACCACCCTCTGCCCCACATCGGACATCAGATAACTCTGCAAGAATTCAAAAAGCCCTTTTAGCAAGAATACGAACAAAATGACTACCACCATGGAGTGCAAAAGCACCAAGGGAGGGGTCGAATTGATAATAGCGATAAGGTTGGAGAGAAATACAGGCAGTTTTGCAGGCACCACAATCGCCTTATTCGTCAATACCTTGTCCGCAAGAGGAACTATCATGCCCAGCGAGATGCCGTCAAAAAGGGTAGAAAATACCATGCAGGTTACTGCGCACACAAAGAGCCCTGCGTGGGGCTTTACGAACTTCAGGAGTTTTATATAGTCACGCATAGGACCTTCCTTATAAATATTGTATTGTAACACATCATTATTGTTTTGTCGAGTTTTGTATCTTTATGGGAGACAAAATTTTAGTTGCACAGCAAAAGCGGTTTTGCTATTATCTTAAGTAATGGATACCCCACTACGCGTTGCGGTAATCGGCACAGGCTACCTCGGAAGCCTGCACGCAAAGACCTATAAGGAAATGGCGGGCTGCCAGCTGCAGGCGGTCTGCGATATAGACAGAGACCGCCTCAGCGCTATTGCCAATGCCTTAGGCGTTAAAGGATACGATGATTACCGGCAGCTGCTGGGAAAAGTCGATGCGGTCAGTATCGCAGTCCCCACAAAGCTGCACTATGCAATCGCAAAGGAATTTATCAGCAACGGTGCCCACTGCCTGGTCGAAAAACCATTCACGATCAACCTGAAAGAGGCTGATGCGCTTATTGCCCTCTCCCGCAAGAAATCCGTGCTCCTCCAAGTCGGGCATATCGAACGCTTCAACTCCGCTTTTGGGGCCACGTTAAAACTCATACGCGTACCAAAGTTCATCGAGTGCCACAGGCTTAGCCCTTTCCCCAACCGATCGCTGGACGTAGGCGCAGTGCTCGATATCATGATCCACGATATTGATATCGTGCTGGGGCTCGTTGCGCAACCGGTAAAAAAGATTGAAGCGGTCGGGGTCAATGTGTTGACGCAATTTGAAGATATTGCCAATGCCAGACTTACCTTCAAAAACGGCTGCGTTGCCAACCTTACGGCAAGCCGCGTTTCCGACGAAGTGATGCGTAAAATCAGGATCTTTCAGGAAGATACCTATATATCGCTCGATTACAAAGAAGCCAAGGCCTCGGTGTATAAAAAGACGGGGGCAGCGATTGTCAAAGAAGACCTACCGATCGAAAAAGAACAACCGCTTCAAAAAGAGCTGGAATCATTCCTCGACTGCATCCGTTCCCGGCGAAAACCGCTGGTATCCGGGGAAGTAGCCAGGGACGCACTGGCAGTAGCCCTTACCATCCAAGCACAGATATGGAAAAAAAGTTGCATATAATGATCGTCTGCGGCGAAGTTTCAGGCGACCTCCACGCCTCAATGCTCGCCGAAGCCATAAAGGAGATTTCCCCCGATGCCGTCATCTCAGGCATAGGAGGCGCTTTCTTGCGCTCAACCGGAGCCCGCCTCTATTACGATATCAAAGACCTTGCGGTGATGGGTTTTTTTGATGTACTCAAGAAATTGCCCCGTTTCGTTGCACTCAAAAAACTCATTATGAAAAAAATTGACGAAGAAAAACCAGACGCATTGATTTTCGTCGATTTCTCGGGTTTTAATCTACGGGTTGCGAAAGCCGTCAATAGGCGCATCAGGTGTTTTTATTATGTCAGCCCTCAGGTATGGGCATCTAGGCCGGGCAGGGTAAAAACGATACAAAAATACATCCATACAATGATCGTGCTTTTTAAATTTGAGGAGGAATTCTACAAGGCGCGCGGAGTCGACGCAACCTTTGTCGGACACCCCTTCCTGGATATCGTAAAGCCTACCATGGCAAGAGTAGATTTCTTCCATACCTTTGCGCTCCCCGAAGGAAAACACATCATTACCCTCCTGCCCGGCTCACGAAAACAGGAAATCCGCAATATCCTTCCGGTAATGATACACGCAGCGAGGCGTTTGAATAAAAGGATACCGAACCTGCAGTTTGTAATCGTCAAATCGCCGCAGCTTGACTGGGAGCTCTACGGCCGCGTAATCGAATCGCCCGGCATCGATTTACACATCGTCGAAGGAAGACCCTACGACTGTATCCAGTATGCCGATTTTTGCCTTATCGCTTCAGGCACGGCAACGCTGGAAGCAGCAATCTTAAAAAAGCCATTCTGTGTGGTGTATAAGACCAACCTGCTTAATTACCTCCTTTACCGCCCGCTTATTACCGTACCTTACATCAGCATAGTGAATATACTGGCTAAAAAAAGAATAGTCGCGGAATTTATCCAATTCCGCGCCTCTGGCCGCCTTATTGCGCGCCATGCCGCCCGCATACTCAAAGACCCTGCCCATATAACCGCGCTGCAAACCGAACTGGGCAATATATCCTGCCTGCTCGGAGAAAAAGGAGCAGCCTTGCGCGCTGCAAGGGTAATCGTAGAATCCCTGTAACAGGCCAGCACTAATCAAACGGATAGTTAGACTGCTTTTAGGAATGCGCGTGCCAGCGTAATACGTTCGTCAATGGGGGGATGGTCGAAAAAGAAGAATTTTACCAGTGGATGGGGATTTTTATCGGAGAGGTTTTGGGTTGAAAGCTTGCCGAGCATCGAAATAAAGGCCTGCGCCAATCCGGTTGCCTCTAGCGCCACGCTATCTGCGTGACGCTCCATGCGTCGGCTTATGAAGTTTGTGAAAGGTTGAGTAAGAAAATTAAACAACGCTAGCCACGTAAGAATAATCGGCAGCGCCGCTACGTCACCCAGCGACGCAAACCCAAAGAATGCCAACACGTAGCTGTTGCCTATAAAAACCAGGTAAGAAAATGCGAGAATGAGGATTGCCCCGACCATAATCATTTTGCGCATGTGCCCCAACTTATGGTGCGCAAACTCATGGGCCAGGATAACCAGAATCTCCTCTTGCGAATAACGCTCTTGCAGGGTATCTGCCAAAAGCACACGCCTCGTTTTTCCCATCCCCAAGAAGGCCGCATTGGCCTTGTGCGTCACTTTACTAAAATTTATTTCAAATACCTCAAGTGGCCCTATCCCCATTCCGCGGGCAAGATCACCAATCCTTCCCGTAAGGTTTTCGTCGCGGTAGCGCGTATGGGCAAAAAATAAAGGCAGGATGGCTACCGGCGTAATCTTCGTAAGGATGATCCCGGAAAAAATCCAGAATAAAGAAAACGTAAACCACCAACTCGCGGGAAAGAAATTATAGAAGAGATGAAATACCTCCGTATATACAAGGGCAATCAGACAGAAGATAAGCGAGGATTTTAAGTGGTCAAAAAACCATGGCAGCGGCCTTTGGTTGGAGAGGGAAAAACGGTGTTCTAATATAAAGGAACGGTAGCACACAAGCGGAAACTCAAAGACCCAGTACGCTAAATAGGCTCCCAAAAAATAAAGAGGGACTGCCACATAGGTATTGACAGCCAGCGAACGTGCGTATAGCGCAAAACGTTGCGACCAGCCCGAAGCAACAAATAATAACAGGATTGAGACTGTATAACAGATGCCGAGTATTTCTAGAATATAGATAAGGCG
>JBFMDA010000030.1:0-17843 GCA_040754255.1 Candidatus Omnitrophota bacterium
ACGGAGAGAAGGTATACATATTCTTTTTGCTGGTTGCGCCCCAGGATTCTGCGGGCCCTCATTTGAAGGCCTTAGCGCGCATCTCGCGGCTTTTTAAAGATAAGCATTTTCGAGATAACCTGCGCATCTGCCAGGACCGCGAAGGCATTATCAAGGTCATAGGCCAGGAAGATGAAAAAATTTAACTTTTCTGTGCTGGTTGCCAGAGGCAAAAGCATAATTAAATGGCTTTCTCCCGGTATCGGCATTAAGCGATGGATCGGCTTAAGTTCCCTAGGAGTTGTCCTCATCGTCACCGGTTCATTGTTTTTTAGGTACGCCGAGGAATACTTCGTCAATAAGATTTTAGATGTAATTGTCATTCTGTCAGGGATCGTAATTTTAATACTCGGTTTTAAACGTATGGCTCAGTCCCTCATCGGCGCTATCGTCCCGTCTTCCAGGTCGGATGTGCTCGTTGACATTTTATACCAGAGAAGACAATTGGGCCGGGGGGCGCGTATTGCTGTTGTCGGAGGAGGCACAGGCCTCTCAGTCCTTTTAAGCGGCTTAAAGGAATATACTTCTAATATTACCGCAGTCGTTACCGTTGCCGATGATGGCGGCTCATCCGGTCGCCTGAGGCAACAATTTGACATTTTGCCGCCGGGTGATATACGCAATTGCCTGGTAGCCTTGGCAGATGCTTCTACCCTTATGAGGGAATTATTCCAGTTCCGTTTTGAAAAAGGCTCGGAGCTTGCGGGCCACAGCTTCGGCAACCTTTTTATTACCGTAATGACGAGGCTTACCGGGGATTTTGAGAAAGCGATCAAAGAAACAAGTAAGGTATTGGCTCTGCGCGGCCAGGTGATCCCGTCTACCTTAAATAACGTGATTCTGGTCGCTCAGCATCAGAACGGCTCGATTACCGAAGGCGAAGACAAGATCCCCAAAGCCCGTATTTCAATAGAGCATGTGTTTCTTAAGCCTGAGCATCCCGAGGCGACCCCGGAGGCAATTAAGGCTATAGAGGATGCCGATATCATTGTGCTGGGTCCCGGTTCCCTGTATACCAGCATTATACCGAACCTTTTGGTAAAAGACATAACGGATGCGCTCGTTTCCGCGAAAGCAACAAAAGTCTATGTGTGTAATATCATGACGCAACCGGGCGAGACAGACGGCTTTAGTGCCTCTGCGCACGTAAAGGCCCTCGTTGCGCATAGCCATCCCAGGGTCCTTGACTATTGCATTGTCAATACCGGCGTCATACCTTCTTCGATACTCAAGCGTTATGAGAGCGAGGGCGGGCTGCCGGTGCTTAGTGACAGAAAAAATATCGAAAATATGGGATACCGCGTTATCCTGGAGGATATAGTTTCAATTACCGATAACGTAGTGAGGCACGATCCTTTAAAATTAGCAAGGATAATCATGGGTTTCATTGAAGAACTCTGAGGTGTTATGTGGCAACGGTGAAGAAAAAATTAATAGTGAAAAATAAACAAGGCCTGCATGCTCGTCCCGCCGCGCTTTTTGTGCAGATTGCGAATAAATTTGATTCCCGCATTACTGTCAGGAGAGACGAGGAAGA
This sequence comes from Candidatus Omnitrophota bacterium, assembly GCA_040754255.1. Classification (GTDB taxonomy): domain Bacteria; phylum Omnitrophota; class Gorgyraeia; order Gygaellales; family Profunditerraquicolaceae; genus SURF-25. Next base: position 1,577 of record JBFMDA010000030.1, read on the forward strand.
AGTCAACGGCAAGTCTATTATGGGGATACTGATGCTGGGTGCGGAACAGGGCAGCCAGATTATGATTGAAGTTGAGGGACACGACGCAGAGTCGGCAATGGAAGAGTTAGAAAAGATTATCAGTCAAGAGGAATAGCATGCTGAAACTAAAAGGGATTGCCGCTGCTCCGGGGATAACTATAGGCCCGGCGTATAGGTTCGGGAAGGAAGAATTTGATATTGTCCGCGAGCCAATTAAGCCCGAGGAAATCCCGGTACAGATTCAGCTTTTTGAAGAGGCGTTAATTCAGACGCGCAGAGAGATACTCGAGCTTCAGAAAAGAATCGGTTTTGATATGGGGCAGGAAGAGGCTCAGATATTCGACGCACACCTCTTGGTTCTAGAAGACCGCATGCTTATAGAAGAGGTGATTTCGCGGCTGAAGAAAGAGATGGTGGGAGTTGCCTTTATTTTCTCCGAGGTGTTAAAGAAATATATTGATGTGTTCTCTAAGATAGAAGACGATTATTTGAAAGAACGCACCGCCGATTTGAACGACGTGGGCAGGAGGGTATTACGCAACCTCCTAGGAAAAAAACAGAAGAGCCTGGCGGATTTGCAGGAAAAAGTGATTGTGGTAGCGCATGACCTTTCGCCCTCAGATACCGCTGCGATGCATAAACAGCTTGTATCTGCGTTTGTCACCGATATAGGGGGAAAGACTTCTCATACCGCCATTATGGCGAAATCCCTGGAGATTCCGGCGGTAGTCGGCTTAGAAACGGCAACGGCCCGCATTAAGAACAACGACCTGCTGATTGTTGACGGCACCATGGGCACGGTCACGGTAAACCCGGATGAAGAAACGCTTACCTTTTATCGCCAGGAAGAGCAGAAGCTAAAAGGGATTTCAGAGCAATTTCTTGCAGTCAAGGATCTGCCGGCGGTGACTCGTGACGGGAAGGTCATCGAAGTCGCAGCAAATATCGAGTTGCCGGAAGACATATCGTCGGTCAAGCTTCACGGCGGGCAGGGCATCGGGCTTTATCGCACCGAGTTTTTTTATATGAACAGAAAAGACCTGCCTACCGAAGAAGAGCATTTCCAGGCCTATAAATATGTTGCGGAACAGATGAACCCCCATGGGGTCGTCATTCGGACGATTGACTTGGGCGGAGACAAATTTCTTTCTCAGTTTGATATTCCGAAAGAAATGCAGCCGTTTCTTGGCTGGCGCGCCATCCGGTTTTGCCTTGCCCGCCCCGATGTTTTTAAGGTGCAGTTAAGGGCTATATTGCGCGCCTCGGCATTCGGGAAGCTCAAGCTTATGTACCCGATGATTTCCGGGATCGAAGAACTGAAGCAGGCAAATTCGATCCTTCAAGAATGTAAAGGCGAACTTAGGAATGAAGGCCTATCTTTTAACGACGCGATCGAAGTAGGGGTCATGATAGAGGTTCCTTCTGCCGCAATGACCGCTGATTTATTGGCGAAGGAATCCGATTTTTTCAGCATCGGTACCAACGACCTCATACAGTATTCCCTGGCCGTAGACCGCACGAACGAAAAAGTGGCATATCTCTACGAGCCGGCACATCCGGCGGTATTGCGCATGATCAAAAACATTATCGAGGCAGGGCACGCCAATAACATCTGGGTGGGGATGTGCGGGGAAATGGCCTCTGACGCTGCTTTTTCGGTAATACTTCTTGGCCTTGGGCTTGATGAATTTAGTTTAACTTCGTTGGCTATTCCTCAGTTGAAATTTATCATACGCTCGGTCACAATTGAAGAGTCAAAAAAGATAGCCCAGGAGGCATTAAGTTTATCTACGGCAAAAGCAGTGGAATCGTTTATGGAGCAGAAAACAAAGGAGATTTTAGGATGATGGTTGTGTTGCGAGACACCGCGGGAATCAGGGTATCCTTAGATGCCGCCACGCCGGGATTAGTATTTGACAAAGAGCTTAATGCCCACGCACCGGGCATACGGACGCTGGAAGAGATGCGCGAGGTTATTCTTGATAAGGCCGTTACGCGTCCGGAGGAATTATATTATATGTACCGAGATGTATATGAAAAGAAAGACAGAGGTTCGTTACAATCGCATAAATTGCGTTACGATGTGACACTCATAAAGCCCGATATGCTCGGTAAAGAATATATGAAGACAGCCGGCCACTATCATCCGGGAGATTTCGGAGAGTTGTACGAAGTGTTATACGGCAGGTGTTTTTGCCTTTTGCAGCGCCACGGAGGAAACGACACCGCAGTAGTTGAAGAAGCGATTTTGGTAAAGGCCGAGGCGGGGCAGAAGATAGTTATTCCCCCCGGATTTGGGCATATTCTTGTGAATCCCGGGCCGCAACATTTGGTTACTTCTAACTGGGTAAGCAGCGAGTTTAAATCGGAATACGAATTATATAGGAAAACGCAGGGCGCAGCCTATTTTATAATTAAGGAAAACGCAAAAGTAACGTATGTTCCCAACCCCAATTTCAAGCAAGTTGCGGCACTCAGGATTGTCGAGCCCGCTGACCGCATTGAGCCATTTGGGCTTGCCAAAGGAATTCCTATGTATCCGTTGATTAACGGCAGCCCCGAAAAGCTGGCTTTTCTCAACCGGCCCTTGGATTTTAACTATGCGGATATATTCGTCAAATCTTCAGGAGAGCTGTCTTAAGATGAAGGTAGTGATTCTTGCGGCAGGCTACGGCACCCGCTTATACCCTTACACCAAAAATTTCCCCAAGCCCCTGCTTGATGTCAAAGGAAGGCCTATTATTGAATACCTATTGCATAAGCTAGAGCGAAGGAAAGATGTCACTAAGGTGATCGTAGTGACGAATAACAGGTTTTACAAGCACTTTGTGTATTGGAAAAAGAATGTACGCACCAAGCTCGCATTGGAAATTGTGAATGACTTAAGCAAGAGCCCTAAAGACAAGTTAGGCGCGATCAAAGACATGGAATTGGCGTTTAAGAAGGAAGGGTACAGGGGGGATTTCCTCGTGCTCGGGGGAGATAATTTCTTTAAGGGCTCGCTTGATGGTTTTATACGTTTTGCGCAGCGGAAATCTCCCGGTATTGCCATGGGAACGGTAGACATAGGAGACAAAAAGCAGGCCAGGCATTACGGGGTGTTAAGAATCGGCAGGACAAAGCGTATTCTGGAATTTCAGGAAAAACCCGAAGCGCCGAAATCGACGCTGGTAGCGATGTGCCTTTATTATTTTCCTTCTATTAAGGTGTCTTTGGTGAGGCGTTACCTGGCCGATCCAAGGAATTATCGCGATGCGGTAGGGGCATATATTAAGTGGCTCATCGAACACGATGAGGTGTTCGGGTTTCAATTCCGGTCCCTCTGGTTTGATATCGGGCGCGTAGATACATATATGACGTTAAACCGTTTACTTTCAAAAAGGAGAGAGTAGATATGCCGAAATCGTTTTTTACTTCAGAATCGGTTGCCGAGGGGCATCCGGATAAACTCTGCGACCAGATATCCGATGCGATCCTCGACGAGGTGCTTAAGAATGACCCCAAGGGCCGCGTGGCATGCGAGACCTACGTTACTATGGGGCTGTTGATTGTGGGAGGAGAGATCACGACCCACAGTTATGTGGATACCCACAGGATCTGCAGGGAGCTGATAAGAGATATAGGATATACGCACCCAAAGTACGGTTTTGATTACGAGACCTGTGCCGTGTTAAATGCAATACACAGCCAGTCTCCCGACATCGCAATGGGGGTTGACACGGGGGGCGCAGGGGACCAGGGGATCATGTTTGGGTATGCCTGCGATGAAACCCCGGAATTGATGCCCTTGGCGATTACGCTGGCACATAAGCTCATACGCAGGATGAGCGAGGTCCGCAAGAAAGAGATATTGAAGTATTTGGGCCCCGACGGAAAGTCGCAGGTGACGCTGGAATACCAGGACGGAAAACCGGTTCGTGTCGATTCGGTAGTGCTTGCCTGCCAGCATACCGAAGACATCCTCGATAAGTCGGGGAATAATATTACCAATAAGGCAAGAGGCGAACTCATTGATACGATCGCTAAATATATCCTGAAGAACTGGATCGACCAGGACACTAAGTTCTATGTAAACCAAACGGGGAAATTCATTGTCGGCGGCCCGCAGTCCGATACGGGGATGACCGGCAGGAAGATCATCGTGGATACCTACGGCGGCACAGTGGCGCACGGGGGCGGCGCATTTTCAGGCAAGGACCCGACAAAGGTCGATCGGTCAGCCGCGTATATGGCGCGCTACGTTGCGAAGAACATCGTTGCCGCAGGGCTTGCCGGTAAATGCCTGATTCAGCTGTCCTATGTGATCGGGTATCCTGAGCCGCTTTCCATATGTGTAGAAACGTACGGCACCGGAAAATTATCAGAGGAGAAGTTCATTAAGCTTATCAGAGAGAATTTTGAACTTACGCCCCGAGGTATTATAAAATCGCTTAACCTTCTGCGGCCGATTTTCCGTAATACCGCCTGTGGCGGACACTTCGGAAGGACAGAGCCCGAATTTACCTGGGAAGCAACGGATAAGGCGGAACTATTGAAGAAACAGGCATCACGATTATAATTAAGCAATAGAAGGTTAAGGCTGAGGTTAAGGTTTAGTGCATAGATGTACCAAGTGAAAAGGAGTTCGTATGAAGTATGATATCAAGGATATCAAGCTGGCCAAGAAAGGGGCTTTAAGGATAGAATGGGCGCGTAATAATATGCCTGTTTTGAAACTCATCTTTGATCGTTTTAAAAAAGAGAGGCCGCTTAAAGGATTAAAGATAGCTTGTTGTTTGCACGTCACCACCGAGACCGCTGCGCTCATGGAGGTTCTTAAGGCCGGTGGAGCAACAGTGGTGCTGTGTGCCTCAAACCCTTTGTCCACGCAAGATGATGTGGCAGCCTCGCTTGCCGCACACCTCAAAATTGCTGTATTTTCGGTCAAAGGAGAGGATACAAAAAGGTATTATAGGCATATTGAATCGGTTCTTGCGATTAAGCCGGAGATCACCATGGATGACGGCGCAGATTTGGTAAGCACCATACACCGGCGCCCTCAGTTATCGCACCGCAACATTATCGGGGGCACAGAGGAGACGACTACCGGGGTGATACGGCTGAAGGCTTTGGCAAAGGAAGGAAAGCTCAGGTATCCGATTATCGCGGTAAATGATGCCCAGACCAAACATCTTTTTGATAACCGCTATGGAACGGGGCAATCAACGATAGACGGTATCATCAGGGCAACTAATAAATTATTGGCTGGCGCGACAGTGGTAGTGTGCGGGTATGGGTGGTGCGGCAGGGGTGTTGCCATGCGGGCAAAAGGAATGGGTGCTAAGGTGATAATTTCGGAAGTCGATCCATTACGGGCACTCGAGGCCACTATGGACGGTTACGGAGTCATGCCTATTAACGAGGCCGCCCGGATAGGCGAGGTATTTGTGACGGTGACCGGGGATACGCATGTTATCCGGGGAAGGCATTTTGTCGCGATGAGGGACGGTGCGATTATTGCCAACGCAGGCCATTTTAATGTTGAGCTTGATATTCCGGCGCTAGAAAAGATGAGTAGAAGTAAAAAACGCACTCGTGACTTCGTAGATGAATACGTCTTGAAAGACGGCCGTAAAATCTACCTTTTGGGGGAAGGCCGGCTTATTAACCTTGCTTCTGCCGAGGGGCATCCTGCGCAGGTTATGGATATGTCATTTGCAAACCAGGCGTTGAGTGCCGAGTACCTTGCCCGTTCTCACCGGACATTGGGCAAAAAGGTATACGGTGTTCCCGAAGCGATAGACAAAAATATCGCGAGGTTGAAACTGAAATCCATGGGTATCATCATTGATTCCCTTACAAGGGAGCAAAGGGATTATTTATCCAGCTGGGAATTAGGGACATAGCGATTGATATTGCAGAACCGAATATAGCGGTATGACGACAAAAAGGATTGGAGTATTGACTTCCGGGGGAGATGCGCCCGGCATGAACGCGGCGATACGCAGCGTTGTGCGTTGCGCTACCCACTATAAACTAGAGGTCATGGGGATTTTTCGTGGCTACGCCGGCCTTATCAACGAAGAGCTTAAATTACTCGACCATCGCAGTGTTTCCAATATTATCAATCGGGGAGGCACTATTTTAAAGACGGCACGCAGCGAAGAATTTTTGACCGAGCAAGGACAACGCAGTGCCGTTGAGATAATACGCAAGAACGAAATCGACGGCCTGATAGTTATAGGGGGCGACGGCACTTACCGGGGCGGTATTGTGTTGAGTAAAAAATGGGGGATACCCGTAATAGGGGTACCGGGGACAATAGATAACGATTTGAACGGCACAGATGCGACTATCGGCTCAGATACGGCAGTAAATACCGCGCTTGATGCGATTGACAAAATCAGGGATACCGCGACTTCCATGGAGCGGATCTTTGTGGTTGAAGTAATGGGAAGAGACAGCGGGTTTATTGCGCTGCAAGTTGCGGTAGGGGGCGGTGCAGAGGACGTGCTGATCCCGGAGAAGGAATTCGATTTTAATAACCTTTGCCAGGATATCGTCGAGGGTAATCTCCGGGGGAAGGTGAGCTGGATTATTGTGACTGCCGAAGGTAAAGCCAGGGGCGAGGATATCGCCAAAAGGATTTCCGAAATGACTACCCTTGAGACGCGCGTGGTGGTGCTGGGGCATATCCAGCGAGGGGGCGTGCCTACGGCACAGGATCGGATCCTGGCCAGCCAACTCGGCGCGGAAGCGGTAGAATTGCTGATTAAAGGCTATAGCGCAAAGGCCCTGGGTGTTATTTCAGATGAAATTAATATAGTTGATTTGGAATATGCGGTTACCAAGAAAACCTTCAAGCAGGACAGGCTGTACCAGCTGATCAAATTGCTTGTGTAAAGAAAGGAGTTTGATTCATGGGGAGGAAACCTCTGGATATCGAACGAATAATCATGGATTTGGTGAAAAGCGATGACCCGCTGGTCAAGAAAGGATTGGCTAAGAAGATACGCGACCTGGCGTATAAAAAAGGGATTTATCCGTCGAGCATCCACCAGCTCTATATGGCACGAGGCAGGGGGGAGTTTGCCGGATTTACGGTGCCTGCGATAAATTTACGCAGTATGACCTATGATTTGGCCAGGGCAATATTCCGCGTTGCCAAGCGCAACAATGCCGGGGCGTTTATCTTTGAAATTGCAAAATCGGAGATGGGATATACTGCCCAGCCTCCGGTTGAATATACGAGTGCCGTACTTGCCGCTGCGATTAAGGAAAATTTTGCCGGCCCCGTATTTATCCAGGGCGACCATTTTCAGGTCAACGCCAAGAAGTTCGGCGAAAACCCAGAGAAAGAGCTAGAAGGCCTTAAGGCCCTGATCGAAGAATCGGTAGGGGCAGGTTTTTACAATATTGATATCGATTCTTCAACCGTTGTTGACTTGACTAAAACCGATATTAAGAAACAACAGCGGTCTAATTATGAGGTGTGCGCAAAGCTTACCCAGTTCATACGCCAAATTCAGCCGCGCGGGGTAGAGGTTTCGGTCGGAGGAGAAATAGGAGAAGTGGGGAGCAAAAATTCTACCCCCGAAGACCTGCGCGCGTTTATGGAAGGGTATAAAGAGAGGCTGCGTAAAGGCTATGACGGAATCAGCAAAATCAGCGTTCAGACCGGAACCTCGCACGGAGGCGTCGTCTTACCCGACGGGACCATTGCCCAGGTAAAGCTTGATTTTGAGACGCTCAAGACGTTATCTGAGGTTGCGCGGAAAGAATATGGATTAGCCGGAGCGGTGCAGCATGGGGCATCTACGCTTCCCCAGGAAGCCTTTCACAAATTTCCGGAATGCGAGACTGCCGAAGTGCATCTTGCGACAGAATTTCAGAATATGATTTATGAGAGTGCACATTTCCCCCAAGAGTTAAAGCGAAGAATATACGAGTGGCTTGCCATCAATGCTGCCTCAGAGAAGAAAGAGGCAGAAACAGAAGAACAGTTTTTCTATAAAACGCGTAAAAAGGCATTAGGGCCTTTTAAAAAAGATATTATGGGATTGCCCAAGGAAACCAGAGATGCCATTGCAGGAGAAATCGAAGAAAGGTTTGAGTTTCTTTTTAAACAACTCAATGCCATACAGAATAAAGAGATAGTGGATAAGTTCGTTACCTTAAAACGGGTAATCAGCCGTAAGCGAAAAGATGGCCCTGCCCTGCATCATGACGGTGAAGGGGCCGATTAGCGATAATTAATTGCTATGGGTTGATAGGCAATAGCCTATAGACAATAGACCATTGACCCGCCATTTTTGGAGGTGATACAATGCGTTCAGATAAGATTAAGAAAGGTCTGGAACGGGTTCCGCATCGTGCCCTTTTGCATGCGACAGGGATCGGCAGAAAGGATTTACAGAGGCCTTTTATCGGCGTGGCCACGTCTTTTACTGACCTGATCCCCGGGCATATCGGGATGCGGGATCTGGAGCGTTTTATCGAACGCGGCATTTGTTACGGCGGCGGGGTGCCTTTCTTTTTCGGTGTGCCGGGTATCTGCGACGGTATTGCAATGGGGCACCTGGGAATGTGCTATCCGTTGGCATTGAGGGAAATCGTTGCCGACACCATCGAGACCGTGTGCAATGCCCATAGCCTTGACGGGATAGTCTGCCTGACTAACTGCGATAAGATTACCCCGGGGATGCTCATGGGGGTTGCACGTCTCAATATTCCCGCGATCATCGTGACTGCCGGGCCTATGCTTTCCGGCCGTTTCAGGCAGCGAAAACTTGCGTTTGTCCATGATACCTACGAGGCGCTCGCCCGCGCAAAGAAAGGCGAAATTTCCGATGAAGAATTAACGTGCCTGGAACTTGAGGCTTGTCCTGGAGCCGGTTCCTGCCAGGGGCTTTATACCGCCAATACTATGGCCTGTATCACAGAAACCTTAGGCATGTCTTTGCCGGGCTGTGCCACGGCGCTTGCGATTTCCGCTAAAAAACGCAGGATTGCCCAGGCAAGCGGGGAGCGGATCGTGGAGTTAGTCAAGAAGAACATCGTCCCGCTCGATATTATTACTACGCACTCTATGGAAAATGCGATAACTGTTGATATGGCGTTGGGCGGTTCAAGCAATACGGTGCTTCACCTAATGGCGATTGCCCACGAAGCATCGATACCGTTACCTCTAAAAACGTTTGATTCCATCAGCAGGCGTACGCGGCATATCACAAACCTTGAGCCATCCGGGCCGCATTTTATGGAAGATTTAGAATACGCGGGGGGTATTCCCGCCGTACTGAAACGCCTCAAAACTAAATTACACAATACGCCCAGCGTAAGCGGCGAAAAGCTCTTTGCCATCGCGGATAATGCCCGGATAGACGACGAAGAAGTCATCCGGCCGCTCCAGAAAGCGTATCATGCCCAGGGCGGAATCGCGGTATTATACGGTAACCTTGCCCCGCAGGGTGCAGTGGTAAAACAATCCGCAGTCAATGCCAAGATGATGAAGTTTTGCGGGAGGGCAAAAGTTTTTAACCGGGAAGAAGAAGCGATGCAGGCAATCTTAGGCAACAAAATTAAAAAAGGGGATTGCGTGGTTATCCGCTATGAAGGTCCAAGCGGAGGCCCCGGTATGCGGGAGATGTTGGCACCCACCTCTGCTATCGTGGGGATGGGTTTGGAAGATTCAGTTTCGCTTATTACCGATGGCCGGTTCTCCGGTGGGACTAAAGGCCCCTGTATCGGGCATATCTCGCCCGAAGCAGCCAGTGGCGGACCGATTGCCATTTTGAAAGATAATGATATAATTATAATTGATATTCCTCGAAGGAAGCTGGAGGTAAGATTGAGCGATGCAGAAATCACACGCAGGCTCAAAGCGGTCAAAAGAGTGCCTCCGAAAATTAATACAGGGTACTTGGCCAGGTACGCAAGGATGGTCAGTTCCGCAGATAAAGGAGCGGTCTTAAGATAAGATGACTGGTGCAGAAATTTTGATTGAGAGCTTAAGGCGCGAAGGGGTAGAAGTCATATTCGGTTATCCCGGCGGCCAGGTATTGCCTTTGTTTGATACGCTCTACGACGCAGATATACGTTTTATCCTTACCCGCCATGAACAGGCAGCTGCGCACGCAGCAGATGCCTACTCCCGGGCAACCGGTAACATGGGTGTGTGCCTGGCGACTTCCGGGCCGGGCGCAACGAATCTGACGACCGGTATCGCAACTGCCTACATGGATTCTATTCCTATGATTGCCATAACCGGGCAGGTCAAGACGCACCTCATCGGAAACGATGCGTTCCAAGAGGCTGACGTGACCGGCATCACCAGGCCTATTACAAAACACAATTATCTGGTAAAAGACGCCAAGGATTTAGCGCGCATCGTCAGAGAAGCTTTTCATGTAGCTTCAACGGGAAGGCCCGGACCGGTACTTATTGATATTCCGGTGGACGTGCAACAGAAAGACGTCGAATTTGTCTGGCCCGAAGAAGTAAATATCAGGGGATACAAGCCGAATTATTACGGCCATCCCGGCCAGATAAAGAAAGCCGCAAAATTGATCGCTTCCTGCAAGAAGCCGGTTCTCTATGTAGGCGGAGGCGTGGTTACTTCGGGTGCTGCAGGAACGCTTAGAGAATTAGCAGAGAAGATGAATGCGCCGGTTACTTGGACCCTGATGGGCATAGGCTGTTTTCCTTCCACACATAAACTTTCCCTGGGGATGCTGGGGATGCACGGGACTGCGTATGCGAACCACGCAATCATGGAATCGGACCTTATTATTGCGGTGGGCGCGCGTTTTGACGACCGGGTTACCGGCCGTATCGACGCGTTCGCTCCTTACGCAAAGGTCATTCATATTGATATCGACCCATCCTCCATCAGCAAGAATATCAAGGTCCATATACCCATAGTGGGCGATGCAAAGAATGTACTGGGCCAGTTATTAGAGGAATTGACTAAGGTGCCGGAAACATCCGATTGGTTAAAAACGCTTGAAGGCTGGAAGAAGAAGTCCCCTTTAACGTACAAGGCAGAAGGCAAGCTCAAGCCGCAATACGTGATTGAACAGATTGATGAGGCAACTGGCTCGGAAGCGATAATTACCACCGAAGTCGGGCAAAACCAGATGTGGGCTGCGCAGTGGTATAAATACAGCCATCCCCGGACGTTCCTCTCTTCAGGCGGCCTAGGCACTATGGGTTTTGGTTTTCCGGCAGCAATGGGAGCTAAAGTCGGCTGTCCGGAAAGAATAGTGTTTGATATAGCCGGAGACGGCTCGATACAGATGAATATCCAGGAATTGGCCACCTGCGTATGCAATAAAATACACGTGAAAGTTGCGATACTGAACAACGGTTATTTGGGCATGGTGAGGCAGTGGCAAGAGCTGTTTTACAAAAAGCGCTATTCCCATACCTGTATATCTGGGCCCGATTTCGTAAAGCTTGCCGAAAGTTACGGAGCGGTGGGGATACGCGTGACCAAGAAAGAGGAAGTAAGGCCGGCAATCGAAAAGGCCATTGCGACGGAGAATACGGTGTTCATCGATTTTCACATTGAGCCGGAAGAGAACGTGTTTCCGATGGTCCCCGCAGGGGAAGCAATTAACCGCATGATTGAGGGCTTGGCGTAAAATGAAAGTAAAATCCGTAAAACAGGAATCGATCCTGAAGCAATTTTATGTGTATTTTTTCGTTGCGTCGGTAATCCCCTTTATTATCCTTATTTATATCTTGTTGCAGTCGGCAGCAGGCGTAGGGATAGCAAGCGGATACCTAAACTCAAAGGTGCTATTGTTGATTGCAGGGATACTCTCCGTGCTGGGCTTCTGGGGGACGCGCAGTTTCCTTTTAAAAATCGTTACCTTAAGCAATAAACTAAAAAGCACAAAGCTGGATAAGTTGGATAAGATAGATAAAAACACGCTCATGGAATTGGCGCAGGGCGATGAAGAGGTGGCGCACTTGGCAAGGGCATTCAGTGAAATCATCACCAACCTTGAAGAAAACGTTAAAGAGTTAAAAGAGACCAAGACAACTATATATCAGATCCTTTCCCGGATCGGCCAGACCGTCAACTCGATAGACAATTTCGATTTACTTGTCCAGTTTATCCTGGAGACGATGGTACGCTCCTTAAGGGCCAAGAAAGGCATTATCGTTTTTTTAGACCAGGCAAAGGGCGTGTTACGGCCAAAGGCCTTGGTCGGAATTGACAAAAAAACCATTCCCTTAGAGCTGGGGGTTGGCTCTGGTGCACTGGGATGGGTAATCGAAACAAAAAAGTCCCTTCTGGTGCCGTCTTTAGATACGGCACAGCAGGATCCCGGCGCAATATACGAGCCTCCGCTTATTGCTGCCCCTTTGGTAGTGCACGAACAGATATGGGGCGCGATATGCATAAGCGGCAAGACAGAAGCGGAGATTTTTTCGGAAGAGGACCTTAACATCCTGACTAACCTGGCGTATCAGATAGCAGTTTCGCTGGAGAACTTTACCTTAAATGCGGAAGTAGAAAAGATTTACTTTGAGACGATTTCGGCGCTTGCGCTTGCCGTAGAGGCAAAAGATAAATATTCACGCGGCCATTCCGACCGGGTGGCTAAATATGCGGTGGCAATCGCAGAATACCTGCGCTTGTCTCCAGAGGATTTACACACATTACGCGATGCTGCGCGGCTCCACGATATCGGCAAGATAGGGATTACCGATGAAATCCTTCATAAGCCGGGGAAATTGAACACCCAGGAGATGCAGATCATGCATAAACACCCCGAAATCGGAGAGGGGATAGTAAAACCTTTACGGAACTTCCGCCATATCATAGAGCCGATCAAGCATCACCACGAGTTTCTTAACGGCAACGGCTACCCAGACGGCTTAAGCGACGGCAATATTCCTTTTATCACCAGGATTCTGACGGTAGCAGATATTTTTGATGCGATGATATCCGACCGGCCCTACCGTAAGGCCCTAAGCATCGATATGGCAAAGAGCGAGTTGGAGGTAATGGCTAAGGAAGGAAAAATCGACAATGAGGTGCTGGAAGCACTTCTAAGTTTAGTGAAAGAAAAGAAGCTCCCTTAAAAAGGTACCGGGTACGCTATGAAACATACCATATCGGTAGTAGTGGAAAATAAATTCGGGGTACTGGCGCGTATTGCCGGCTTGTTCAGTGCGCGCGGCTACAATATCTCGTCTCTGGCAGTGAGCGAGACCCTTGACCCTGCTACTTCCTGCATGACCATTGTGGTGGAAGCGGAAGACGAAAGGATACTGGAGCAGATCAAGAAACAGCTCAATAAACTCGTTGATGTCATCACCGTCACGGATTTTACCAAAAAAGAGCACGCAGACCGGGAATTGATGCTTGTGAGAATCAACTATACGCCGAAAGACAAGCATGCGCTGACGGGCTTGCTTGAAAAGTATTCGGCAAAGATTGTACAGCATGCATCAGACAGCGCTATCATAGAGGCTGCCGGAGGGCAGCAACAGATGAAACAATTGCTCCAAGGGCTGGAGGCTTTTGGCATCAAGGAGCTTGTCAGGACAGGCAGAGTTGCCATGGCATATTAAGGTAAGGAGGTTTTAAAATGATACAGGTGTATTACGACAAAGACGCAGATTCGGACCTTCTTAAGGATAAGACCATAGCCATTATCGGGTATGGGATCCAGGGTCGCGGGCAGGCCTTGTGCCTGCGTGAATCAGGCTGTAGGGTTATTGTATCGGAGCTGGAGGGTACCCCCAATTTCGAACAGGCGAAGAAAGACGAATTCTTTCCTATCTCGGCAAAAGAGGCGGCAGAGAAAGCCGATATTATCCAGATCCTCACCCAGGACCACGTGCAGGCAAAGGTATATAACGAAAGCATTAAGCCGAACCTAAAAAAAGGCAAGGCCCTTTGTTTTTCCCACGGGTTTAATATCAGGTTCAAACAGATCAAGCCTCCGAAGAACGTCGATGTGTTCATGGTTGCGCCGAAAGGCCCCGGCGCATTGGTCAGGCGCATGTACGAGGAAGGCAAGGGTGTACCGAGTCTGCTGGCAGTATACCAAGATGCCACCGGCCAGGCAAAAGAGCTCGGCCTTGCATATGCAAAGGCCATCGGTGCGACGAGGGCAGGCGTGATTGAGACCACTTTCGAGGAAGAAACCGAAACCGATTTATTCGGCGAACAGGCGGTCCTCTGTGGAGGCGTTACAGAATTGATTAAGGCCGGGTTCGATACGCTTATTGAAGCGGGTTACCAGCCGGAGATCGCCTATTTCGAGGTACTTCATGAGTTAAAACTTATCACCGACCTGATTCAGGAGTTCGGCATCAGCGGTATGCGGCGCCGTGTTTCCAACACCGCCTGCTACGGGGATTTGACGCGCGGGCCAAAGATTATTACCGAGAAGACCCGTACTACGATGAAAAAAATGCTCAAGGATATCCGGTCGGGAAAATTTGCCAGGGAATGGATAAAAGAAAACGAAGCAGGAAGGCCGGTATTTAACGAGTTGCTCAAAAAGGGCGATACACATCCCATAGAAGAAGTAGGTAAAAGGCTCAGAGACATGATGCCTTGGATGAAGAAATAAAAAGGGGAGAGAATATGAGAAAACTGCTCGGGATACTTGTCGTCGTTGCGGTTCTTGCGGGCGCTGCCTATTACGGCTATCAGCAACTACAGAAGATTTCCATTTCTTCCTTGGAACACATAACCCCCGATGACGTAGTGTATTACCTATACTCTTTTGACCTCGGCAGTAAAGTTAAGGATTTTCAGTCAAGCCAGCTCTTTACGCAGGTCTATACTACCTCTTTTTACCTTAATCTGATTGAGCCACAGCTAAGTAAGATAAGGAAGAGGCTTCCTTTTTTGCCTGATTTCTTCCAGCAAGATACGGCGTTTGCGATGTATTCTCTCGGTAAGGCAGCCGGTTACACAAAGCCCGGCGAGGTGCAATTAGGTGATTTCCTTTTCCTCTTTAGGGTTGATCCGAAAAAACAGGCGAGCATAAAGAAGTCAGTTTCGGACTTCTATCTTTCCCTTGCAGCCAAAGACCAGGTGAGCTTTGAAAGGCACAAGGGGGTTAGCGTCACAAATTACCGCTTGCCGAAGATGAATATCTCTATCCACTATGCGGTGATCTCCGATGTCGTGATGATAAGCAACAGCATAGGCCTTATCCAGAAGAGTATCGATTTGGCTAAAGACCAGTCCCAGCCCAGCCTTGCCGGTAATGCCTCTTTCCGTAAGGCAAAAGCACGGGTCGGCAAAGATGCGCTTTTCTGGCTGTATATGAGCAACAGGAATTACTATAAGCAGGTTCTGCCGGCCTATATGGTCACAGCGTCTAGTTCCGGAAAATCGCCCGACAGCCAGTCATTGGTAAATTTCTCAAAGCTCAAATCACTAATGGACTGGGTGAACATACTGGAAGACAGCATTTTTTATGTGCAATACGACCAATTAAAGAGCGGGTTGTTGTTTAAGGCATACCAGGCTTTTAACAAACCGCTTAGCAGCGACGAAAACGCGTTCAAATTCCTGTATTTCAACCAGGCAGTTGACAAGAATACTTTTTTGCTTATTCCCCGCAATGCGATAGGTTATTTTGGCGGGACTCAGGATATGGCAAGCCTTTGGAAGGGCTTTGAAAAATTTTACGGGGCAATGGATGAAATAGCTGAAACAGGCATGCAGGCTAAAGGCGGTTTTCCCGGCACAAGGGGGGCAATGCCGCCGGTGAAGATGGGCGACCTCTTTCAGAGGCTTGAGTCGGCGATCGGCGTCAGCATCGAGAAGGACGTATTGCCCCTGACAGGCAATAACGTAAGCGTCGTGCTTGCAGATATAGAAGAAATGGAAATACCGATTCCCGCTAAGCCGGGGAACGTAGCGCCTGCGCACGCACAAGGTTTTCCGATGATGTTGCCGCGTTTTTATTTTACGCTTGAATTAAAGGACCCTGTTAAGATGCGGCAGGTCATGGATCAGATAATTTCGCACGTTACCGCCAATATCAACTCAAGCATCCGGCAAAGAGAAATGTCGATAAAAGCTGCGCAACAGGCCCAAGAGGCAGCGGAGGGCGCTGAAGGGGCTCAAGCGCAAGAAGCAGTGGTTGACTATGTGACAACCAGCACCGAGCCATATAACGGTATTGCGGTCACGCGCGTAGAGATTAAAGACTTTCCTTTGGCTGACCTGAAGTTCAACTACTGTATTATTGACAAATATGCCGTGTTCTCGTATTCGCCC
>JBFMDA010000031.1:0-17606 GCA_040754255.1 Candidatus Omnitrophota bacterium
TAGGGGCTTTTCCCCTCTGGCGTCCGCCTTTGGCGGACTGTCACCCCAAAGACGCGGGAAAATTCTTTTCCCGCACCCTTTTTGGTTCGACGTCTACACAGGAGCGGCAGGAGTCGAACCTGCAGTTACGGTTTTGGAGACCGTTGGTTTGCCATTAACCGACGCTCCTATAAATGAACCGCCAAGAATCTAAAAGCCGTTTTTTGCGGAAATGCTATTTTATTTCCTTATGCAGTGTGTGTGTATGGCAAAACCTGCAGAATTTTTTCAATTCCAGCTTTTCCTGTTTGGTTTTTTTGTTCCTGGTTGCCGTATAATTTTTATTTTTGCACGCCGTGCATTCAAGTGTAATTTTTTCGCGCATTCTTAGCCTGTCATCATTTTAGCTGGAGACGGGAATCGAACCCGTGACCCCGTCCTTACCAAGGACGTGCTCTACCGACTGAGCTACTCCAGCAATGTTATAACACCAACTGGTATTGCGAGCCGGTTTCGCCCTCCTCCTAAAAGATAAAAAAAAACACCCCCAAGAAAGTGAATATCCCTTCTTGTTTTATATTATATATATTTAGGGCAAGAAAAGTAAGTATAAACTAAAATTGCGATTTTGTCAAATCTTTTTTTCTTTTTTTACTGCAGAGCGTTGTTGCGGAAGGTAACAATAGGTCTAGATTCTGTAGGCCTAAAACCACCTCCTTCCTTTTTTAAGAAACTTTCCAACCTCTTTTTGCTACTTGGACTTAACAAGCTGCTGCAAAAGGAGCACCGCCGCAATGAGAAGGCAGGTATTGGTAAAGCTTAAAAAGGCTTCCGCTTCGATCCCGGTGTTGGCTATGGGAACGGGCAAAAGGGTGATACGGGAAATAATCCCGGTCAACAAACTGACACCCGCAACAAAAAGAGCTACATTAACCATACCCTTCATATCCTCCTCCTTTTTGCAATCAGTTCGTCTGCTTCTGTAGTATGATACCGAAAGAATAATAATGTCTGTCGGGCTTTTATGACAGTTCCCATCCGGAGCAATGGCGTTTTCCTGCAATAATTAAATTGCCTATTATCGCAAAAATGATGAAAGATTGGGCAAGAGACAAAAAGGCCTCATACACAGAATCATTGCTCACCATTATCGCGCTTAAACCCAGCGAAAAAGTAGTGCAATAAATAAAAAAGACTGCAGCACGGGGAGAAAGGCCCAGTTCAACCAGGCTGTGGTGAAAATGGTCTTTGCCGCTGTAGCGCAGCCATTCAAGCATTGTTTTGACCTTCCCCTCTTTTATCCTTACAATAGTCGTAAAAACCATATCGAAGATCGGAACGCCCAGTATTAATATAGGTATAGAGATTTTTACTATATCGTTTCCCGCCCAATGGCCGGTAAATGAAAAACAAGCCAACATAAACCCTAAAAAGGTGCTTCCCGAATCGCCCAAGAAAATCTTCTTTTCAAAATTATAAGGGAGGAACGCGGCGCATCCGGCAATAAGTATGATTGCCAACAAGCCCATGGGATATTGACCTGTCATATACAGTATGGTAATAAACGCAAGCAGGTTGATTACGCAAGAACCGGCAGCCAAACCGTCTAACCCATCAAGGTAATTAAAGGCATTGGTCAAGCCTACTATCCATATCAGTGTAATGACTACTTCTGCGATATTGCCCCACGGGGTGTTAGGCAGGAAACTGATGCGCATACCGCAAGACATAACGACCAGCGATGCAAGGACCTGGAAGAAAAGCCGCACCCTCACGCTTAATTCCCTGATATCATTCAACAACCCCACTACAAAAATGATACACGCGCCCAGGAATACGGGCATCAAAAAGCCGAGCTGGGTGAAATTAAACAAAAACCCGCCGGCAAATCCCAGGAAAATAGCGGCCCCTCCTAAAAGGGGCGTGGGCGCCTTGTGCACCTTCCTGCCGCCGGGGTGATCCAAGATGTTGAATGCAAAAGCAAGTTTGCGGATAAGCGGGATTATCGCGCATACAAATAAGTACACGTATACAAATACGAGAGCGGACTTCATGCAATCTCCCTTAAGACGCGCAATGCCTTAAAGCCTTCCGCATATTTGACCCTTCCCTGATATCCCCTGAAATACGCGCATGACTGTACGCTCTCAAGGATAGTAAGGTTCTGGACCTTGGTCCTGTCTACCTGCGATGCATGGAGCTCAAGGAGCTTGCGCTTCTTGTCCAATACGCCCTGAATATCCACAAAAATATCCGGCTCAAAATGCTGGGTGCTGGGCACTTCATAGAAGAGGACCTCGGGGACATAGCGCGTAGCGGAAATCCCCGCCTGTGCGAGCGCACGATGGTCTTGATGCACGTCTTCTTTGTAGTTTAAAAACACCAGCTGCGGATTAACCTGCTGGATAATGCCATCGATTTTTTGGATCAACTCACGGCTGTCCATAAGCTCTGTATCCCGGTACATCCCCCAGAAGACCTCTTTTACGCCGAGGAATTTCGCGGCTTCCTTTTGTTCGTTCTGCCTCACTTGCGGGTTACCGCCGAAGCTGCCATCTGTTGCGATAAAAAGGTAAACGTTGTGCCCTGCTGCCGCATACTGCAGCAGTGTCCCGCCGCAACCAAATTCGATATCGTCTGGGTGAGCGCCTATTGCTAAGACATTCATTAAGAACCTCCCGAGAGTATTATTATACTGCTATTTGCTGGAATTGCATAGAATTTCCTTACTCTTGTAACCCTCATTGAACAAAAGGTCAATTGCTGCCAGGAAAGGGATAAAATCCTCCGTGCGGGGTAAAAATTGCTGGCGATACCTCGGATGGACGAATTCCTGATACTTCAAGGTTATCCCTGCGTCAGTGAATTTGTCCTCTTGAAGATACTGCCTGCCGCCTGAGCCTGACAGATAGGTATCCGCATTCATTTTTTTGCACAATGCAATGATCCGGTCTGTCTTAGTTCCCAGAATATTACAGTCCGACTCAAAATGGAGCGGGGTCTCGATAGAAAGCTGTTTGAGGATATACCTTATTATACATACATTCAAATCCTCAAGCCTCTCCCAGGTCTTGCGGTATACATCTTCAAAAAAAGGGAAATATTCCTTAAAATACGGTGCCCTCGCATACCAGGTCTGCAGGCTTTTTGCGTGCTGGCGCATCCAGGGTAATTCATTATCTATCATCACTTCCCTGATCGGCTGCCTGCCTTTATGCTTCACTTGTACCGGAACGGTAAGCCAGATCCAGCCGTTCTCAGTACGAATCTTATTGCGGTTCTGAAACTCCCTGGGTTTATACTGAACGCAGTCAAGGAATACGAAACAGTCGCTTGCGGCAACTTTATGGAAATAGCCGAGCCACGGTAAATAGTGCGGCTGATGGACGGAAAGAATCATGTTTAATTAAGCCTGGTATCCGTGAATATCGGATTGGTAATCGCTGTGAGGTCGCGGCCCTGAAACTCAACCCGGTAATACGACTTTTTTCCCTCACCCCTGCTTGTTTCGTCAAGATACTCAATATCAAACGAAGAAGCAGCTTCGAACGTCTTGATGACCTTTGCGTCTTTGATTAATTGTATCTTAAGAGGAAACTCCTGTCCATGTAAAAATCTGCCTTTGATAATAATAACGGCGGTTCTGCCTTTCAATGCAAGGGTTTCTCCCATAGTCCTCTGTTGCAGCCCGTTTGAGGGGGTTGCTTTTACCGAGAATTCATCAAGCACAAAACCGCCTGAATTACTTCCTCGCGCCACATACATCCTGCCGGAGGCAAGCGCACCTAACACCTCCTCTTTACTCAGCCTCCTCACCAGCAACACTGTTCTCAAGTCTTTCAGGTATTCTTCAAGGCTGCCGCTTTCATCAAAACTAAGCCCTCCGATTGCCCAGACCGGTGTGTTACGCGTACCCTTACAGTAACTTACCAAAAGCTCATCCCAGGCGCATCCGGCGCAGCCGATTTTTTTATACCCTTCATAGAAAACAGCAAAACCCGTATAACCTTCCGTGCGCATAAGATCGCCTGTATACTCCCTGGTCTCGACCTCAAGCATTCCTAAATCTTGCCGGTTTTCTGCTTCCGGGTGCGCCCAAAACGTCAGGCCGCCTTGTTGCTTCACATAGTCAATCAGGTGCTGGTAAGGTGCGACTCCTGCGCTTGATTGGTATTGAGTAAATTTTAAAGGGCACACAAGGAAATTGTTATACGTAAAGAGCATACCTATAAGTATCAACGTCGCCCCGGCAATAAAGTGCGGCACTAGACAGAAATGCCGCAACCCTGCGTAACATGTTTGGTATTTTATTCCACTGGCCACAAGAAAGGCAATGCCCGCGGCAATGACCAATAATGGCCACAATCTAGGCAGGTCGCTTGCGGCAAAAGGCATGGCAAGCCCGGCAGAATTTCCCGTTACGGGAAGCCTGCGGTACGACTCAGAAGAGTCAAGCCCAATCACCAGAATGTGCTTGTGCCAATCGTGCAGCGTAAGGTTATTTTTAAACACACTTCCTTCCCAGTAGTAAAACGGCGCGGTTTCAACAGCCGGAATGAATACCATGCCGGGATACTGACGCTGCACATCGCGCACTGATGCCAGATACTTATCAATCCCGTATGTAAAAACCGAATTGAATTCTTTCCTGCGGCTAATAACATTCCTGAGGGGCCATATACCGTACTCAATACAACTGAAATAAAAGTCAGTGATAATAACTGCTTTTATATCGTTTTTACGGGCTATCTCAGCAATCTCAAGCATGGTATGCTTGCCTTCGCTGATCGTCGAGCTGATATGTATGGCAGCTGGCACCTGGATGTATAACGCTTCAGCACACAACCCCTGCGAAACAATAGAGCCAAGCGCGATACAGCCGGAAATAAGATGCCTAATTGCCTGATTTCGTCTTTTTTGCAAGTTCATTTTTATATAGCTGGGAAATGGCCTCAACCATATTGTATGCCTTAAAGCGGCCGGATACCCATTCCTTTCCTGCCTGCCCCATGCGGCACCGCCTGGCCACATCTTCCAGCAACTCCGTGATTGCGCGCGCAAGTGCGTCTGCGCACGCAGGTTCAACCAAAATACCCGTAACACCCTCCCTGACCACCTCAGGGATACCGCCGACCCGCGTAGCTATCACCGGAACACCCAGTGCCTGGGCTTCAATCAAAACCATTCCTACAGCTTCATTCAACGAAGGCGCAACCAGGACGTCAAGGATAGATATGAGTTCAAGATTATCCTCGCGCCAACCGGTAAAAATAAAAGAAGGCCTGAGTCCTAGCTTTTCCACCTGTTCTTTTAGTTCATTTCTTAAGCTACCTTCTCCGACCATAAGAAATACGGGCTTATCGCCTGCCTGCTGCAATACAAGTGCGGCAGCATCAATGAAATAACGCGCTCCCTTTACGGATTCAAGACGGCCTACCATGCCTATGATTTTTTTACCTTCTCCTATACCGAGCTCCTCTTTGAGTTTTAACGTACGCTCCCGCGCAGGGACATAGCGGTCCAGCTCAAGGCCCTGGTAGATCAGGGCTATTTTTGACTCTGGGGCGACCTTATATTTCACGTAATCGCTCCTTTCAAGCTCAGTGAGCGCAATGAGCTTAGTAGTGCACAAGCCCAAAAGCCGCTCGACCTGAATGATACAAGCGCTCAACGCCCTGCCAAAATATCCGTAGAAATTATGGCCATGTGGAGTATGGATTATCACGGGCACGCGGCAAAAGAACGCAGCCAGCCTGCCTAAGGCCCCGGCTTTTGCAGTATGCGTATGCACGATATCGAACCTTTCCTTACTGAAAATATTGCACAACGAGAAAAACGCCCTCACATCCTCAAAAAGGCTTATATCTCTTTTTAGGTAAGGCAGCACAATGATCTTATCGGCGAATTCAAAAAGAAATTCTTTTGTCTTGGCAGTAGGGTAACGCGTCAATCCGACGATCACGGTCACCTCAAACTCATCGCGTTGTAGATACGTAGAGATGATGCGTACGATTTCCGGGGAACCGCTCCAGTCAAGCCTCGTAATTACTTCTGCGACTTTTAATTTTGCCATACGTTAATACCTGTATAACTCGGTGCAGCGTATGCAAACCGGAAACATGCCCTTCTCTTTAAGCACCGTGCGGTACGCTACTGCCTTTGGGCTGTTCCATACGCGGCTAAATTGCTCCTGCAGGACGTTGCCGAACGAATAACTGCAGTTCAGGCACGGCCGCACTTCTCCGTCGGGAAAAATGTACGCCACTATCCAAGGGCTAAGGCAGCGCAGCGGATAGTCTGACGGGACATAGCAGGGGTTAGTGTAATACTCAAAAAATGATTTTTTTGAAAAGTTTGGGTAAAAATCTACGCCAAATTCATACGTGTTAGCCATGATCTTCTGCATTTGCGCATAAAGCTTTCCGGGGTCTATACCAGGCGCGCACACGAACCCTTCCCAATCCGCAGAAGAACATCCAAGCAGCCGGTCGTATTCTTTTTGTTTTTCAAGGGTGCGGGAATCAAGAAATATTAAGTTATGGAACGTAAGTGACGCGGCGTGCGCCTCCCTGGCCACTTCCAGCATTTCAGGCAACCGCAGATAATTCTGCGCGTTGATTGTGCACTGCAGGTTAATAAAGGGCTTCTTGGTCAGAAACTCCTGTTTGTAGCGATTGATTTCTTTGATGCCGGTCATTATGCGCTCAAACAAGCCGGGCATGCCGCGGATCTCATCATGCAGGCTTGAGTTGCCGTCTAATGAAATATTCAACTCATCAAGCCCTGCCCTGATTATCCCTGAAGCGTGCTCTTTAAGCATGGAGCCGTTGGTAATCATAAGGCAATGCATCCGCTTCTGTGTTATGTAACGGATAAGTTCGATGCAGCCCGTATGCAACAGGGGCTCTCCGCCAAAAAGGGTGATGTTAGGCAAAAACGGCGAAACAGCATCAATAATTACTTTTAGTTGCGGCAGGGAAAGTTCGTGCCGGATGAATTCCTGGCTCTGCTTTTTTGTGACTCCGGCCTCTCCCCATTGGCCGCACATTTTGCAGCGTAAGTTACAGCGGTGTGTCAAAAATAAGGTAATTGCCTCGGGAAAAGAACTCTTTCCCCTTCCCCAATAATAGTACATAGCGGCCCTAAGGCGTGCAACCAATACCCTTACGGCATACAAGGGCTGTGTTAAGGCTTTGCGAAAATATCTTTTAAGGTTTCTGTAAGGCATCATCTTAAATCCTTCCCCGCCCTTCGAATCGTATCGATTATCACAGACATATGCGTATCGGACAACCCCGGATACACAGGAAGGGTCAAGAGGCGCTCTGCAAGAAATACTGCGTTGGGCAACGATTCTTTTTTATAACCAAGCTCAAACATACAATGGAGCGGCTGCCCGTACATCCGGGAGGTCTCAATCCCCATCCTGTACAACTCATCCTCTGCCCTTTGCCTTGCTGCTATTTCTTTGAATACAATCGGCAGGCGATTAAACGCAGGGCTCACTCCTTGAGGGATCACTGGCAATATAAGTCCCGGCGTACCTTCTAATGCGTTGAGCATCCTGACCCCGTTCTCATACCGAGCGCGCGCAAATTCTTTCACTCTCTGATAAAGCCTAAAACCTAACGCAGCATTAAAAGGAGCAATGCGCGTAATAGAAAAATCGGAGGCATATTTCTTTTCTTTGAAAACCGATGCAAAAGGATAGAGCAATCCGTAGACAAACGGATGGCGGATACAAGATAAGGCAAAAGAGCGGACACAGGCATTCACATTACTGAACATAACGTTCCTTGGCGCCTCCTGCGCCCAAAGTTTTTCAATATGGCTGACGAGTTTTTCTGAATTCGTAACGACGAGCCCTCCTGCAGAAGTAGGAATATTTTTCCCCCGGTTGAAACTAAAAAAACTTGCATCCCCGAAGGCGCCTACTTCGCAGGAACCAATCATCGTGCCCATTGCCTGCGCACAATCCTCTATCAGGACCACATCAGGACCAATCTTTGCTTTAAGGGCCGCAATGTAACTGACACCTATACCGAACATATGCACCGCGACAACTGCCAGGGTTTGGCCTGAAAGCGTATTATACAAATCCGTTTCATTGAGATTAAAGTCCTTAAGCGATACGTCGCACAAGACAGGAATAAGCCCTGCTTTCTTTACTGCAACCACCAGGCTTCCTGCTGTATAGGCGGGCAAAATCACTTCTTTACGGCCCGAGCGCTGTGCTGCTGCTTTAAGTAAAAGATAGAACGCAGCAATCCCCGATCCCGTTACGCGGGCGAATGTAAACTGCCGCAAGAATATAGCGCGGAATCTCTCGCCAACAGAAGGATACAGCGACTCTACGCATGACCACAATATATCCCTGTATCCTGCAGGGGTGCGTAGTATGGGGACTTTTGCGATCATCTCTTCACCGCCTCAACCATAATAATAGGGGCCAGGGGCCTGAAAAAGAATCCGATAGCATATCCATTTACTATATCAAGGCCGCATTCATTGGCTGCGCGCGTAAGCTGGCTGAAGCGATAAGGCCTAAGCGGCAATGTTTTGACGGTTTCGTCGTAATAACGGGCCAGCGCATATTTGCACACAATGAGTGGATTCAGGGAGTTACGAAATTCAAAAATCACTCTTCCCTGCCTCTTGCACACCCTTGTCGCCTCAAATAATACCTTCTTTACGCAATCCCAGGAAGGAAGGTTAAATAGTACATTAATACACACAACGGTATCAAAAAAACTTTCCTCAAAGGGAAGGCCGGTGGCATCCGCCTCATAAAATGTAAGGCTCGGCAGTTTTGCCTTAACACCCTCTTTTTTCGCCTCCTGGATCCTATCGTTGCTGTTATCTATGCCCCACAGCTTTAAGTCCTGATTCTTGCCTGCAAGCTGCAACAGGAATAAGCCCTCCCCGCAGCCAACTTCAAGAAGCTTCCCGCGGGATGACGCGCATAACGCAAGCGCCTTATCTCTTACCGCATCCTGCCAGAACCCGCTTGAATAACGGCCTTTTGTCGCGTCTTTCGCACACGCGTCGTGCAGCCGATAGTATAATTGTTTCAATAACTCACCCTTCATAATTCTTTTAAAGTGCCCCTTTATCAAGACGGCAATAAACGCACAACTGCCTCATACACCGTATCTACCGAAATTTCCTGAAGGCATTGCGGGTGCGGGCAATAAAATTTCTCGCAAGGGGCGCACTCTTTTTGTACGCGAAGCACCACTGCATTCGGAGAAATAACGCGCGGGTCAAAACGGACAATATCGCCTCCGCCAAAAAGAGCACACATGGGTACCCCTAATACCGCTGCAATATGCATCGGGCCGGTATCGTTGGTAATAAAAAGACTGCAGCGCCTAAGTAACGCCCCCAGTTCATTAATGCCAATTTTTCCTGCTAAGTTCAAAACCTTCAATCCGGGAGAGCGCCGTATAATCGCCTGCGCAAGGCGTCCTTCGTCCCCAGAGCCGGTAATAATAAATACCGACGGCCTCTTCTTGTCAATCTCCGCAATCAACCGGGCAAAGTGCGCAACGCCCCATCTCCTGGAAGGCATTCCGCCCGGATGGATAGCAATTACAAAATCGTTGTCGCCGATACAGTGTGCGCGCAAAAGCCCGTTTACCTTATCGGTACTCTCCCCTTTAACGGCAAAATCTATTTTTCGGCTTTGGACAGCTGCGCCTAATTTCTCGGCAAGCGCAATATCATATTCCATTTCATGTATCTGCCCCCTATATGCTTCGGGGATTGAAATGTCAAAAAAACCGCCCCTGCCTTCTGTGTTCCGGCCGGCTTTCAATGCAGGGTTTAAAAAACTCAATAAAAACCGCATCTTTAGCGCACTACGCGTACTCACCATGGTACGCATGTTAACCGCAAGGTCAAAGTGCCTTGCCCGTAAATTCCACAACGTAACTATGTTCGCCAGAAAACCAGTTACCCCTTTAAGATGGAACACCAACACTTCGTCGATATAGCCAAGGTTTTCGGCAATCTCTGCAACCCTGCGCACCACCAAAAGACAAATGCGGGAATCAGGATACCGTTCTTTTAAAGAACGCAATGCCGGAGTGGACAATAATAAGTCGCCTATGCCGCCGAAATTGACAATAAGGATTTTTTTGTAATCGCCCATTTTATGCTTTTCCCATACCTGCAAGCTGCGTTTCTACCGCTTCCAAAAATTGCGACACCGTAATAGAGTCCATACAGGTATGCACAGCGCATACAATACGGCTGCAAGGGCTGCAAGGCAGATTGCCGCTAAGAACTATGTGGTTCTTGCCCTCTGGAGACCAAAGGTTTCTGTCTGTCGGGCCAAGGGTAGAAACGGTAGGCACGCCTAACGCAGCAGCAATGTGCAAGGGGCCGGAGTTATTGCACAGCAGCAGATTGCATTGCGCAAGCACTGCTGCAAACTGCCTGAGAGACAACGCTGCAGCCGCGGCGCACCCCCTGCCGATTTCTTTTTGCATACCCGAAATCAATTCTCTGTCTGTAGCATCTCCGAAAAGGATAATCCTGGCATCATACCGGTCAACACAGCGCCTTGCAACTTCAACAAACCTTTCCCGGCTCCAGCGCTGGGTCCGGTAAAACCCTCCCGGGTGCATTGCAATCTTTAAATCTTCCTTGCGCAGGCCAACTGAAGCCAAATAAACCGCAGCCTCCTTTTTCTCCGCTTCCGACACAATCAATCTCGGCTCTAAGTATTTCGCGGTAACCCCAAGGGGCACTAAAAGACCGTGCAGCTGATCTCTCATGCTCCGGCAGGAAGAAATCCGCGGCCCTTTGATATTGAAAAATACCTCTCTGCCCGCTTCTTCAAAACCGAGCCTGTACTTTGCGCCTGAAAGAAAAAGAAGAAAGGCCTGTTTTAATTCGTATGTCAGGAATAAATCAACTGCAAGGTCAATCCTCCTCTTGCGGCATTCCCTACGGAACGCAACAATGTCTTTATAGATAATAATCTCACCCACCGCAGGGTCATTTTGGATTAATGCCGCATTCCTCTCGGAGGCCAGCACTATTATCGCTGCAGCAGGAAAACGCTCTTTAAGTGCCTGGAATACCGAAGTTGAAATCACCATATCTCCTATCCTGTCATGCCGCAGCAACAGGATAGTGTGTATCTGCTCTGGCCGGGGCAACAGCGTCTTTCGAAAGACAAGGAAAGGCCAAAGCAGGATCGTTCTTACGGAAAGATATAGCGCTTTGAAAAAAATCTTAACGCATCTTCTCATTTTTCTGCTTTTCCCATAATTTTGCATAGCTGAGCAGCACTACAAGAGCATTCGTGACGCTGATAAGAAAGCCGCGTACCCCTTCCCTGTATCCTTGATAACCGAAATATTTTCTCAGGAATATAAAAACCGGTTTTGCAAAAAAATAAAGCACAAAATCGAAACCTTTCAACCTTATCCCTCTTTTCCATAATTCTTCGGCCTCCAGGCGCGTATAGAAATCGAGCTTAACGATATGCTCTGACAAATCATCGTAAGAATAGTGGTAAACCATGTTCTTAAGAAGCCCCACTTTGCCATCAATCAATATCTTTTCGTGAATAAGCCTGCCGTCAATGCGTGCTTTGTTTTTCCTAAATAATAACAAAAGTGGAGACCTCCAGCCGCAATACGTAATCCATTTCCCTAAGTAGCTTGAAATCCTAGGCAGCATAAAGCCGTTATATTCCTTCTCTTCGGCGAGCACCCGCCTTATTTCCTCCTGCAAAGGCGGGCTTATTTCGTCGTCTGCGTCGAGGAAAAGGACCCATTCGCTGCTCGCCTTGCTGATAGCGTATTCCCTCTGCTCGCTGAAATCGGCGAGCTTTTTGACAAAGATTTTATCCGTATATTCGCGGCAGATCTCAAGCGTCGCATCCGTACTTTCGTCATCAACGATAATTATCTCATCTGCCCAACGCACACTCTCAAGCGCCCTGCGCACAGACTTTTCTTCATTCTTGGTAAGAATTACCGCCGACACCGCGTTTTGCATTACACGCCCCCCAATAATTCCATATACACCCTCTCTATCTGGGCGACGTGCTGCCGTATGTCGAAATACTGCCCAACCCGCCTTCTACCTACTTGCCCCATCGTACGCGCGATTTCTTTATGTTGCGCAAGGCGCAAAATCGCTTCGGCAAGTGCCTGAGGGTCTGAAGCGGGGAATAAAATCCCGGTTTCCTTATCCACGATTAACTCCCTAATCCCTCCCGTATTACTGCCTATAACGGGCTTACCGCATGCCATGGCCTCTATAATAACTCTGCCGCATGCTTCGCGAAAAGAAGGGATTACGACTATATCCATCGCTGCATAGCACTCCGGCATATCTTTGCGGAAACCCGTAAAAACCACCCTATCGCCTATTCCCCGCGCACGTACAAAATCCCTCAGGGAGGTTTCCCGCCGACTGTCTTCTTCAAATACGCTGGCGCCCACAGCAAGAAATCTTAAAAAACCGCAGGCCTTGTATCTTTTGCAGAGAATCTCGGCAGCCTTAAAGAAAGTTTCGTGGTTCTTATTCCTGTGGAACCTGGAGGCAATTCCTACGACTGTCTGATCGGGGCTGATCCCGAACTCGCTCCTCACCCTCTCGCCGGATATGTCGGGCGAGAAGAGTGCCGTGTCAACGCCGTTATAAATAACGGTTACCTTTCTCGGCAGTATTCCGAATAACGCAAACCGGCGGGCAACGGCTCTAGAATTACAAATAATTTTATCGGGGAGAAACGCCAGGAGGCTGTCAGGGTCAATCAGTTCGTTAATGAGCAGGTTACGCTGGTGCCAGACGACGGGGATTCTTTGACGCCTGGCAGCAATGACCGCATAGATGTGCGTGCGGATACTGTTGGAATGGACCAAGTGGATATCTTTTCTCTTTACGAAATCCGATAAGGTATTGGCTGCCCTGCCTACCCCGCGCAGGCCCCTTATCTTTGGAAATTCATAAAAATCAACTTCTATCCCCCTCTTTTTCAGTTCTTCGGAGAACAAACCCTGTCTCGGAAGCACAAAAAAAAGCCTGAATTTATCCCTCTCAATATTCTGCGCTGCATATAAAAGGCTGTTCTCTGCGCCCCCAATCTCGTGGAATTCGTGCAGTATGGCTATGTTATGCATGGCTGCCCCCCGCAGAAACAGCGATTGTGCCCAGTAAGGTACGGACCCTGTGGGCGTAGGTGTGTTCTCGGCGGACGCGCGCAAAGCCCTTTTGTGCGGTCGTACAGCGGCCCTCATCGTCGTTAAGATACCGCGCAATCAATTCTTTGAGCTCATCAACGCTGCGATAGGTTACCATTTCCTCGCCCACGTCGTAGAGGCCTGAAAGCTGCGCTATTGCATTGGTCAGGAGGAATGCGCGGCACGCCGGGACTTCAAATACGCGCGGGGTTACGTTGTACATTGCCTGCTCTCTACCGAACAATGTGTGTATATCAAGTACTATTTTAGAGGCGTTATACACCTTTACAACCTCTTCTCTGTAGATATCCTGTTTCTGATAACACCGTGCCAGTGCTTTATTTTTTTTCTGCCATTTTCCCCATATTTTTAAATTAAAACCACTCAACGCCTCAAGCACCTTCGCCCTCTCGGGCGTCACCGTGCCTACAAATGCGACATCGCTGCCATAAAAGGATCGCTCCTGCGCAGAAAGGGTAAGGGGCTTGTGTACGTCCGGGTCGCAGGCAAGCGGAAGACTGACAATATGTGCGGCCTTAATCGGCATCTGCGAAAGCACCTCAAGGGTATCTATGATAAAAAAATAATCGTAGTGTTGCGGTAGCTCTGAAAGCAGCGCCCTCCTGGCAGGCACCAGAAGAGAATCGTAAAACCAGTTCGCAACAGGGACAGAGAACTTGCTTCTGATAGAATCCAGCGTCTCAGCGGAAATATTCTCCCCGCATAAAACCAGGACAATATCGGGCCTCTCTTGCGAAACCAGGCTTAGCAATGCCTGGTTGATTTTAGTATCGGTCGAAGACTTCACAGAAGAAAAATCGTACGGCGAAGGCAGCCCCGGGAATAATGGCCTCAGCGTTGCCTTAAAGAACGAACCGAGTTTATTTTGCGAATAAGGACGCAGCCGGAAATCAAAACCTATAACCGAATGCCCCAGCCCTTCCATTGCAACGCGACAATACCCGGTGATTATGCCCAAGACCGTAGTATCCTGGGGTGCGGCCAATAAAATTTTCACCTTACCGCCTCGTTTTAATGACCCTTGCCGGGATCCCTGCGGCTATCGAAAACGGAGGGGTATCTTTTGTAACTACTGCTCCCGCTGCTATCACCGAACCTGTACCGATGGTAACTCCGTCTAAAATAACCGCGTGCGTGCCTATCCAGACATTGTCTTCAATTTTTATCCCCTTACCCAGTACGTCTTTGCTAAAATCGGCTGTCTCAAGCTTTGTGTAATCATGTTCGGAGGCGACTAAAACCGCATGCGAGGCAATATGCACATTGTCGCCTACGGCAAGCCCGCCGTAGCCGTAGAGGATGGCGTAATCATTCACCGAACAGCTCTCCCCTACCATAATCTTACCGTCGTTAGACTTCAACAAAGCGTAGGGGCTGATAGTGGTATATGCCCCTATGGTAATGGCGGCATTCCTGCCGTTGGCACAAAGCCGGGAATGCCTTTCCAAAACCACGCCTTCAGCAAGCCTTATTCTGCGCGGATAGCGTATCTCTGCGAGGGGAGAAATATACACCCCGCTTTCCATATGCGCAATACAGTGCGGTGCGCTAATAATCCGTTTGAGCAATAACTTAATCAGATTTGGCTTTTCCTGCGCATACTCTTTTTGCATCTCATCTCTCCTTATCAATCACCGGCCTATTTGACTGCTTCTGCTTCCCGCTCTTTGACTCACTGTTCATCTTGCCAATATGTTCTTTGTAAACTCAAACGCCTTGGCACGTGCCTTTTGGTCGAGTCCCCACCTCCAGATACTTACGCAATACAGGGCTACAGCCGCAAAAAAACCGGCCATATTCGCCCAAGAAAAAAACGAAAGCCCAAGGCTCGCAAGCCCTGCAAACAGTATACAACAGACACCCAGAGGAATAAAACTGCGCAAGAGTAATTTTGCGTACCACTGCCACAGCGGGATTCCGAACAGGCGGCACGAAGCCCACTGCAACAACAGCGCATCTAATAACGCGCGGCCTGCCCAGGCATACGCAGCGCCTGTTGCGCCGTAGGCGCGTATCAACACATAGCTGGAAGGAATATAGAGAAGCGTCTCAATGGTGTGGAACAACGCGGGGACCTGGGGCCTTTCTCTTCCCTGCAACGCTGACATCGAAGGCGACGCAACGGCACTGACAAAGCCGGCGATACTTAAAATTGCAAGTATACCAGACGACCTTTCCGCAAAATCCTCCCCCAGCCACATTGCTAAGAACGGCCTGCCATAGGCAATAAAGAACACGGCCAGAAAAGAAAAAATGAAGGCAAGGTACAACGTGCTTCGGTAATGCAATTCTTCGCTTATGTGGTCCTTATCCGACCTGTGGAAATGGCTGAACACGGGGAATAACACAGAGGTAAAAGACCAGCGCACTACCGAAAACTTATCAATGAGCAAAAAAGGTACGGCGTAATAGGTAAGGCTTGCAACCGGGCGCAGCGCGGTAAGAAACAATTTCTCAATATTCATAAGGACCGGGCTCAATATGACTGAGACGGTCACGAACCCGCCGAATTTCAAGAGCTTGGTAAAGGTGGGGGTATCCCAGCACGGACTAGAAAGAAAAGACATGGTGCGGATAACGATCCTCCAGGCAACAAAAGTACAGATAAGCTGTATTGCGATATTCGAAGTGATTATCGCCTTTAACGAATACCCGCACACAAGAAGGGCTAGCGTCATTATAATCTGCGCACTGCCGAAGATGACCGTAATCCTGTTGACGATATCGAACCGCTCCATTGCCTGGATTACCCCGATAATGACGCTTTGTAACGTCACAATCAAAAACCCCAATGAACCGATCTTGAGCGCAATCAAGGATACAGCCTGTAATTCGGCGGGGATCTTAAAAAACTTCTCAATGAGGGTGTCGGAAAAAAAGAATATCAGCGAAGTCCCTATCAGGCCGACTATACAATACGTCACCATGCACGTCCAAAAAGTCTTTCTGATGTTTTCTTCTTCTTTAAGGGCGAGGTATTCGGAGATGTATTTTATTGCGGCAGTCCCTAAGCCCAGCTGCAGAAAAGAAAAATACCCTACAATAACGCCGATAAGCGTATATACGCCGAAAAGGCTTACACTTAAGTGCCGCACAATGTAAGGAGTGGCAAAAAAACCAAGTACCAGCATCCACGCCTGCCCGGAAAAATTCCAGACAATATTGCGGATAAGCCTTTTTGAGAGGCTGGCAGTTACGGTGTTTTCATTCATAGGTACGTATACGTGTATGCAGGGGCTTTCTCTTTTTCTTTTTCAATCAAGACAGGCAAAGAGAATAAGATTGCGGCCACAAACCAAAAAGGCTCCATTATCCTGACAAGTATGAAAGTCGCGGCACTCAAAGAATGAAAAAGCAGCCCTACTAAGCCTGCCAAAAACCCAAGACTTAAACCCCGGGCAAAATCGGTTGACTCTGCCGACCGCAACACCTCAAAGCCCGTTTTACACATCATCCCCAGTATAAGCGCAAAAAGAATAAACCCGGCCATGCCGGTTTCGATAAGGACCCTGACATACTGATTGTCTATTACCGTGCCGCCGGGCACGCCATGCCCTACCACAGGGCGGATATTAAATTTTTTAAATGCGACCGACCAGGAGTTTATCCTTGCCTGGGCCGATTCCGAGACATAGACATCTTTACCGAGCAGTCGCGTTGATTTATTGGATTTAAACGTCTCCTGAACGCGTGCCTTGACTTGTTGCGGGGCAACAAAGGGCAGGGCAGATACCGCGAGTATGAATACCGCAATGGCAGGAAGCTTGTACCGCCTTGTAAGGGCTAAAAGCGTAAGGACCATAGGGAAGAAAGCGAGCCAGCTGCCGCGTGAGAGAGTAAACATAAGCGGGAGTAAGGCCGCGCAAAAAAGCGTCAGAAAAATAATCCGGTTCCTGCGGTTGTGCCCATACAACATCATGCCTGCAGCCAGGGCCATCATAAAAAGAAGATATCCGCCCAGCGTATTCGGCTCTCCCCCTCCCCTGCCTTCGAAAGGCGAGGTCACGCGGGCCCCGGTCGGGATCTTCACCATAGAATACAGGCATATAATCGTATACGTCAAAAACAGGAAAAACATGAAACGCTTTGCCTGTTTCATGGTCTTCAGGTTGTTGGTAACCATAAAAAAGATAAGAAAATATTCGATGTATTTGAGGTTGAAGAAAAACGAGCTTTTGATACTGATACGGTCCTGCATAACGCCTAAGGCACTTGAAAAGATACAGACTACGATATAGGCAAGTATGACGGCATTGAGCGGGGTATTACGCAAGACTCCCAGCTCTTTATTTAAGGCCATCTTTGCCATCCAGCCGATGAAGATAACGAATAAAAACAGGTCATCGGCGCGTATCGCAACTTCTCTGCCCGCTGCAGTGCCTGTCCTGAATTCGGGAGATA
>JBFMDA010000032.1:0-17111 GCA_040754255.1 Candidatus Omnitrophota bacterium
CTTGGCAGGCCTTGGACTGTTTCTTGTTTTAAGACCTTGCGCAAAACTAACCAAGGGCAATACTAAAAAAACAACTATTAAAATATATTTTTTCATTTTACTTCCATCTATTAAGTGGATCCCGAGGTAGTAATCTAATATGTGCCTGGCTGGAATTCCCGCTCAACATTTCTGGTTCGATAGCGGGATCCCGCCCGATGATTTAAATTGCGTGGCGGGAGAACCACTCTTAGTTATTCAGTGCGCCTGGCAGGAGTTGAACCTGCAACGCCAAGCTCCGAAGGCTTGCGCTCTATCCAGTTGAGCTACAGGCGCGTAGCTTACTTACTTCCGCCGTGTCCCCTGCAGATTTGCTTAGCAAGTCTGCAGGGGGCTAGGCGTAAAACAGATGTTTTGCACCGGCGCAATTCCGCATAAGCGCCGGGTGCTGGCGTAAAAAATTAACTGAATAATTCACGCAACTACACTATTTCGCACTTCTCTCCCAGCATCTCCCTAATCTTTTCGAGTTTATTTTTCCCTACCGGCAGAATATTTGGTTCGGCAGTCGAGCGGACCGGGGAATTCAGCTGGATTTTATCCGGATTGATCTTCTCTATCGCCTCTCTTAACCGCCTGATATGCCTTATGTCGTCATTGACGCCCTTGACCAGCATAACCTCAAGCCAAAGCGTACCCTTAAACTCATTCCTTAAACTAACAATCCCGTCAATCACCTCTTCGATGCGCAACCCAGGAACCGGCCGGTCAATCCTCTCAAATACCGGCTGGGTTGCCGCATCAAGCGATGGGACTATTAGATCTGCATTGATGATTGCGCTGCGTACGAAAGGGTCATTAAGGTAGGATGCATTGGTGATCACGGCAACCTTAACAGCGAAATTCTCCTTTATCCGCTGGATGAGCGTGCCGAATTCCGTATGCAAGGTAGGTTCGCCGCATCCTGAGAGCGTAACAAATGCCAGTTGTGCCGCCTGGCTTGCGTTCTCCTGAAACCACGTTTTTAATTCGTCGAAAATTCCGCCAACGGCTATGTAGGTGCGGCGCTCCTTGGTCTTATTGGTGGTTTTCCCGAGCTGGCAATAAAGGCAGTCAAAATCGCATGTTTTATGGGGCGTGAGGCTTACTCCCAGCGACAATCCCAGTCTTCTTGAGGCAACAGGGCCGTAGAGATATTTCATCTGCCTTTTCTTATACAGAAACAAAACCCCCACCTCTGCAAATAGTTACGTACAGCCAGGTGGGGGTATAGGTAGTACTATTACTTAATTTCTACAATTGAATTTTGCGTACCAAACGGATTATACACAGCCGATCCACAACGAGGATCATTAATCCATGAACCGTCTACATAAAATTTATATTCGTATTTTCCCGGTTTAAGGCTTACCTTTAGCGTCCAGTTGC
The DNA here is from genome assembly GCA_040754255.1 of Candidatus Omnitrophota bacterium. GTDB lineage: Bacteria > Omnitrophota > Gorgyraeia > Gygaellales > Profunditerraquicolaceae > SURF-25. The sequence continues at coordinate 1,408 of JBFMDA010000032.1, forward strand.
CGCCGGTATCTTTCTTGGCAGGGTGCGCCTTGATATCCCAATTATTGAACGTTCCTACCAGGCTTACCCTTTTTGCCTGGGGGGCATGCAACTTAAACTCCTGCGATTTCGACTTCGTCATTACCTTTGCCATCTTGAACCCTCCTTTTTCACTAAAAAATTGTACTGCACGAACTACCTGCAATCGACCCTCTATAGTTATACAAAATAAATACTCTTATGTCAAGGAATTTTCGCATACCTTACGCTAAGAGCCTCTTATATAGCTACGATAGAAAGTCCTCTGCGATTAGCAAGCGCAATCCCCTTGATCCTGTCGATAAAAAGGGTCTTGCCTGCTTCTATCGCCAGGCACGACGCTGAAATAGTGATAAGGTTTTTTATGGTGTTAAGCCCGACCACGGGAATATCAAAGCGCATATCCTGGCTTGGCCTGCTGACTTTTACCACCACCACGCCTTTTCCCGCAAGCGACCCTGCCCTTTTTATCAGGTTGTCCGTTCCCTCAAATGCCTCAACACCGACTATTGCCTTATGCTTCACTGCAACCGTTTGGCCGATATCCAGATGCGCAATTTGTTTTGCAAGGCTTACGCCGAAATAAATATCCTCCCATTCCGCGAAACTCGGCTCTCTTATGGTCAGAGTGCCTTTTTGGGGCAACTGCTCTTCGATGAAAGTAGTGGAATCAATAAGTTCAAATCCCGCATCCTCCAGCTCCTTAATGATGCCGCCGAATATCGTGCCTGCCTTATGGTCCTGCATACTCGTAAGTAATTCTCTTAATTCGGGATTTGTGCGTACCTCTCTGCTAAAAAGCCTTCGGGGGCTGATCTGGCCGACCATGACTACCTTACGCACGCCTTGTTTCTTGAGGATTCCGAAGATGCGGCGGTAATCTTTAAGGTGCAGCCAGAATACCCTCTCGGCGTGCTGTTTCACAAGAGGAGAAGTCTCTCCCTTAATGGCAATACATACCACAGGGTGGCCTTTTTCTTTTGCCGCTTCGGCAAATAGCACGGGAAATTTTCTGTTCCCTGCGATCAGCCCTATCTTTTCCATTGTGTCTCCTGTACCCTTTTAGGAACGGCAAGAGCGGACTATGCCGCGTTTGGAGCTACTGACAAAATCGATAAGATACGCTACTTCGGGGGTTAAAGGCTTTAATTCGCCGGCGATAACCTTCAGTGCGCTTTTTAAGGTGTGCTGGGAATGAAATAAAATCCTGAATGCCCTCTCAAGCTGTTTTATGGAATTACTGCTCACGGCGTTTCTTTTAAGCCCTATGAGGTTTAGGCCATACACCCGTGCAGGGTGGCCGTCACAGGTTGAAAACGGCGGGATGTCCTGCACAACCTTGGAACAGCCGCCTATAATTGCAAGTTTTCCTACCCGCACAAACTGATGGACTGCAGCCAGGCCGCTCACAATCGCATGGTCCTCGATGACGACGTGGCCGGCAAGCGTTCCGCAATTTGCCAGCACACAATGGCTCCCTATCTTACAATCGTGCGCCACATGCGCATATGCCATGAAAAGATTGTGGCTGCCGATCTCTGTCCTGCCGCCTTCATCGGTCCCTGGATTGACCGTGCAATACTCGCGGATTATATTATAATCCCCTATGACAAGCGAACTCTTCGCTCCCTTATATTTTAGATCTTGAGGCTGGCTGCCGATTATTGCCCCGGAGAATATCTGGCAGTTGCTCCCGATAGTTACTCCCGTCTTAATAACGCAATGGGGGGCAATTTTTGTATCGCGGCCTATACGTACGCCGTCCTCAACGACAGCGTAGGGTCCCACACCCACGCCTTCCTGCAGCTGTGCCGTCTTAGAAACCAGAGCGCTCGGATGAACGGTAATCATGGTCTTTATTCGCCTAAGGCAAACATCAGGTCCGCTTCTGCGACGACCTTTCCTTCTACCAGGGCATTTCCATGCACCACCCCGGTCTTGGACTTTATCTTTACCACCTCTACGTCGAGGATCAACTGGTCGCCTGGCAGCACGGTCTTTCTGAATTTGGCATTGTTGATGGCCATGAAGTAAGCGATCTTACCCCTGTTCTCTTCCGGGGAAAGCATCATTACCCCGCCTACCTGGGCCATTGCCTCAATAATAATCACTCCCGGCATAACCGGCTTGCCCGGGAAGTGCCCCTTAAAAAAGTAATCGTTCATAGTCACGTTCTTTACCCCGACAATACGTTTGCCTTTTTCCAGGGAGATGATTTTATCTACAAAAAGAAACGGCTGGCGATGCGGCAGTATCTTCATGATTTCGGTGATATCCAATTCAGCCGGCTCCTTCTTCGGATAGGTAATATTGATGCCGCTGAGCGCATAACGCTGCCGCTGCTGGTCTATTTTTTTCATCAGTTTAAAATTCAGGGAATGCCCGCTTTTGAGTGCCACGATGTGCCCTTTCAACGGCTGGCAGAGCAGGTACAAATCCCCCAATAAATCCAATATCTTATGCCTAATAAACTCATCCTGAAAACGAAGCGTATTGTTGATGACCCCCGTCTTTGAAACTACCAGCGTATTTTCATAGGTAGCGCCCTTACCCAGGCCCTGGTTCTTCAACTGCGCTGATTCTTCTTGCAGGCAGAATGTCCTGGCCGGCATAATCTCGCTGCGAAAGGTTTCAGGCGTTATTGTCACCTCTAAAAATCCTGACTGTAAGTACGGGTGATTGTAATCAAGGGTATAAGAAACCTTTAAATCCGTAGAGGGAAAGATCATAATGGAAGACTGGTCTTCCTCGGCAAAAACCGGGTCTTTCACCGCAAAATACCTGCGTTCTTTTTCCAGCTCCCTGATTCCCGCCTTGTTGATTGCCTCGACAAAACTCAAACTGCTTCCGTCAAGCCCGGGCACTTCGTCATTATCAATTTCTACGACCAGGTTATCGATACCTAACCCTGCCAAGCCAGCCAACAGGTGCTCGATGGTATGTATCTGGACTCCGTCCTTGCCTATCGAAGTACGCCTTAGCTCTACGCTCTGCGGGAGGCAATTCTCAAGGCAAGCCTTGATAACAGGCTTGCCGGGAAGGTCGGTTCTCGTGAAATTAATACCGGAGTCTTCTGCGGCGGGCTTCAAAACCATGCGCACTTCTTTGCCCGTATGCAGCCCGATCCCCTGCAGCTGTATTTCTTTCTTAATAGTCAGTTGTGTGCTCATTTTCTCTCTTTGATCTTTTTCTCAATTTCTTCCAGCCGCTTCTTTAATTCCCCGACGCTATCGAATAAACGGGGCAAATTCGCCAATGCCGCATTGAGCCGCTTGGCGACTTTTTCCGGCTTTGCAGGAGAACCCCAGGAAACCGTGTTATCGGGGATGGATTTGCTTACCCCCGATTGTGCCATGACCACACAATTATCGCCGATACTGATATGGCCGACAACGCCCACCTGTCCTGCCAAAATCGAGTTATTGCCGACAGAGGTACTGCCTGAAATTCCCACCTGTGCAACCACAAAACAATTCTTGCCGATGGTCACGTTGTGGGCAATATGCACGAGATTGTCTATCTTGGTCCCTTCCCCTATGACCGTTTTGTCAAAACGGGCCCTGTCAATCGTCACGTTTGCCCCAATTTCAACGTTATCCTCAATGATAACGGTGCCTACCTGGGGTATTTTGTGATGGACCCCTTCTACCGTCACAAACCCGAAGCCGTCTGAACCGATTACCGCCCCGTTGTGGATGATGACTTTATTGCCCACGGTAACGTGCTCGCGAATTGATACGTTCGGATACATAAGTACGGCGCTGCCGATACGGCAGGACTTGCCGATATAACAATGGGCGTAAATGACGGACTTCTCGCCGATTGAAACACCGTCTTCAATCACTGCGTATGGCCCGATTGATACATCTTTGCCGATACGCGCATCCTTACCTATCAACGCGCTAGGGTGTATCCCCTTAGGCTGCACGGTTTCTTCGGGTGCGATAAAGGAGACTGCTTTTACAAACGCCAGGGAAGGGTTATCGGTCAGGATGAGCGGTTTCTTCGCGCTTTTCGTATCCGCCGAGGCAATGACTGCGCAGGCGCGCGTCCTTTCAAGGAAAGGAAGGTATTTAGGATTCGCCAAAAACGTAATGTCCCCTTCCCCTGCGTCCTGAATGCCCGCAACGCCCGTCACTGCGATCGTTTCATCGCCGACGACTTTCCCGCCGATAAAATCCGCTATCTCCCTAAGGGTCTTACGCATCTTATTAAACGCTATTATCTTTTCTTTGTGCCTTTATTTAATAAATCGACGATTTTATCGGTTATATCGAGTCCCTTGTCCTGATAGACCAAGACGCGGTCATTGAATACCAAGGTGTAGCCTTCCTGCTCGGAGTATTTCTTGATTACCTCCTCGATATCCTTAAGGATCTCTTTCATCTTCTCGTCGGATTCTTTGCGCAGGTCGGTTTGCTTCTGGTAATCATATTCGCGCAGGGTATTGGCCTTATTCTCATACTCTGTCCTCTTTGCTTCCTGTTCCTTAGCGCTCAATAACTTGTATTTTTCCTGATATTGCGTAAATTCGTTCACTTTGCTTTTACGTTCAGCTTCGTATGCATCCTGTTTTGTCTTCAGGACCTTTTCATAATCCTGGGTTTTTGAGTATTCGGTAAAAATCCGGCTTAAGTCCACATACGCAAACTTATCTGCGGCATACACTGCAGACCCGGTCAACCCCAATACTATTAGTAACGACACAACACCCGCTAGGCACCTTCGCATACTTCCTCCTTTTGTATTTACCATTATTTGTGTGTAAATGCCTTTGTTAGAAACCATGGCTTACGCTGAAATGGAAACGGCCGCTGCCTTTATCTTCTTCGCCGGGCTCCTTATTCAAAGGAATGCCGTAATCGAGGCTCACCGGCCCAATCGGCGTCTTAATCCTGAACCCGATGCCGGTAGAAGACTTAAAACCGCCTGAGCCTAAATCGCTTGCCTTCGACCATACATTACCCGTATCATAAAATGTTGCTACTTTAAGGAAATCCATAAGGGGGTAGGTATACTCCAGGTTGCCCAGGACCATAGATTCGCCGCCCAAGGGATCTTTTGAGACGGGGTCAATGGGGCCGATTTTTCGTTCATGATAGCCGCGGATGGTATACGCGCCTCCCGCAAAAAACCTTTCATAGATAGGTACCTTGCTTGAATCGCCGTACGGATCAGCCAGCCCCAGCCGCCCCCTGGCTTCCAGTACCGAATTCTTAAAAAGCGGGAAGTAGTGCGACGCCCTGCCGTAGAATTTTGTAAAATCCTTGTCTCCGGCAAAAGGCCCTCCTGCTACCTGGAAAGAACCGCTCAAGAGGTCGCCCTTGTGCGTATCAAAGACGTTATCTCTTGTATCAAAAGTCAAGCCCAACTCCGTGCTGCTGATGGTATTCTTTCCGTATTCGGATTTTAAGTCGCTGGTTGCATCGTCTGAGATATTGGTAATTTCTATTTCGTCATAACGATACGTTGCGCTTGCCCTGACGTATTCTGAGATTTCTTTTCCCAGGCGCAGGTCCCCTCCGGTAATATCTTCATCATACCCATACCCAATGTCGGTTTCACGTTTATGCGTGCGCTTGTAGAGGTCGAAACCGAATGAAACAGGGTAATCAAACATCCAGGGCTCGGTAAAGCTCAATTCAAAGCCGCTGCTGACCGTGCCGAACTGGCCTCTAAATCTTAAATCCTGGCCACCGCCGGTGAAATACGGCCAATTCTTCCAGTCGAAGTTTTTCTGCTCGATTTCTACAAAACCTATAAATTCATCTACCGTGCTGTAGCCCCCGCCAAAACTAAATGCGCCTGTCTTGGTCTCCTTGACGTCAACTACCAAATCCTTTTTCTCGGCTGAAGCCGTGTCTTGCGTATCATAGCTTATCTCGTCAAAAAAACCAAGGTTCTGCAACCGCTCTTTGCTGCGGCGCAGCTTATCGCCGTCAAACCTGTCCCCCGGTTTTATCCTTAATTCGCGGCGGATCACCAGGTCCTTGGTCTTGACATTGCCGCGGATCTTAATTTTGTCGACATACGTAATATCGTTCTCCCTGATGGTGTAGACGATATCCACCCTGCCTGTATACGTATTGAGGGAAACTCCTTCCTGGATCTGCATAGAAATGTAGCCACGGTCAAAATATAAAGACTGGATATTGGCGATATCTTGCTTTAAGGCTTCCTGGCTGAACACCTTCCCGGGGACTGCTTCTTTAAGTTTCCCGAGGATCTCCTCCTCTGATATATCCTGGTTCCCTCTGATCTCAAGGCTGCCCACAAGGTACTTCTTGCCCTCTTCGATAGTGATAGTAATATACAGAAGCGGCCTCTTCGCGGCTCTCTTGATATCATAGCTGACCGCCACATCCAGGTAGCCTGCGCGCTGATAGAAGGACTTTAGGCGCTCTATGTCTTCTTTAAACACGTCGTCCTTTAAGGCACCTGCGTTAAAGAGCCAGGCCCTTTTGGTTTTCATCAAACGCAGGATACGGCCGTCTGAAAACGCGCTGTTGCCGTTAACGACAATATTCTTTATGCGGACCTTTTTGCCTTCTGAAACCTTAAAGACGACCTTGGCTTTATTGGTAGCATTGTCAAGTTCGACCTTGTATTCTATGTCCACTTCACTGTAGCCCCTTTTGGCATAGAGCTTCTTAAGCGTCTCGATATCGTCATTGAGGCTGGGATAATCGAGGTATTGGGATTCTTTTGTCTTAAGGTCTTCTTTGATTTTTTCTTCTCTCACGGTCAGACGTTTTATCCCCTCAAAGCCGATCTTCTCCACTATGGGCCTTTCTACCACCGTCACAATCACCTTTACGCCGTTGTTATAGTCCTGCGTGTCGATATTGATATCGCTGAAATAACCGAGAAGATAAAGGCGTTTTAAATCATCATTAATGATGTTGTCGTTATAAGGGGAACCGATCCTGGTCTTCATTTTGGATAACACGGTATTGGTGCTGATGGATTTATTGCCTCTGACTTCCATGGCAGTCACCGTCTTCGATTCTTGCGCCTGCGCCGCTTCAGTCGAGACAACGCTGCGTTCCTGCACAGTCGCATTCTCCTCGTTCTGGCCAAATGCAGCCAAGAAAGGCACCGCGATACACATAGCGATAAGACATACACGCACCATAAGTCTTTTCTTTTTCATTATTTTTTCCTTATATGTTGGCGCCCGTGTTTTCGGCGCTGTGAATAAAAGAAAACTATTCTATCTTCGCCAGATTCTCAAATCGCGTGTATTCTTTGATAAAGGTCAGTTTAGTCGAGCCTACCGGCCCATGCCGCTGTTTTGCGACAATGATTTCGGCAAGGCCTTCGTTTTCGGGCGAAGGGGTATAATATTCCTCCCGTAAAATAAGCACCACTAAATCCGCATCCTGCTCTATGGCGCCGGATTCTCTTAGGTCGGACAACTGCGGCCGGTGGTCCTGCCGGGATTCAACCGCCCGCGAAAGCTGGCTGATGGCAACCACCGGGACATGCAGTTCGCGCGCCAGCGCCTTAAGGGAGCGGGAAATATCCGAAATCTCCTGTTGCCTGCTTTCACTGTTGACCGCACCGCGCATAAGCTGCAGGTAATCAAGGATGAGAAGCTGAATATTTTCGTTTGCCTTTAGCCTTCGCGCCTTCGCCCTCAATTCCATCATCGAGATCGCAGGGCTATCATCAATGAATATCGGCGCTTCTGATAGTTTTCCGGCGGCGGCAGTCAGGCGCGGCCAGTCCGAAGGAGACAAATATCCGGTGCGCACGTTATGCGCATCCACTCGTGCGTGCGCGCAGAGCATCCTTTGCACCAGCTGCTCTTTGGACATTTCCAGGCTAAAGAACGCGATGGGAAGTTTTTCGTTCACCCCGGCGTATTCTGCGATTCCCAGCGCAAACGCGCTCTTTCCCATCGAGGGCCTGCCGGCAATAACGATAAAATCAGAAGGCTGCAGCCCTGCAGTCTGTTTGTCAAAATCGATAAAACCGGTAGGGACACCGGTCACATGCGCCTTTTTCTGATAGAGCATATCGATGGTCTCGATATTCTCCTTGATGATTTCCTTAAGGGGAATATAGCTTGAGCCGGTCCTGCGTTCGCCTATTTCAAAGATAAGCTTTTCGGCGATATCCACGACCTCATCGACGTTACTTTCGCTCTCATAACACATAGAGAGGATCTTTGTCGCATTGGCTATCAACGACCTGAGCACATGTTTTTCCCTGACGATCTTAATATAATGGTCTATATTGGCGGCAGTAGGGACCATATTCGCCAGTTCCGCCAGAAAACTGGCACCCCCCACCGCATCCAACGCCCCCGCCCTCTTCAAGCCGTCGGTAAGGGTAATCAGGTCAATGGCCTTATTGGAATTGTATACATTCAGGATCGCTTCAAAAATTGTACGGTGGGCATCTTTGTAGAAATCTTCTTTCTTCAAAGACTCTATTGCGCAGGCAACGGCGTTTTCGTCTATAAGCATAGACCCCAAGACCGCCATTTCCGCGTCAAGATTATGGGGAGGCACTAATTCCTTGGTTATTTCATTCATTTATTTACTTCTGGACAATCCAGACTTTGACTTTGGCCTGGACTTCCGGATGCAGGCGTACGGTAACTTCGTATATCCCCAGGGACTTTAAGGGTTGTTCAAGCACCACCGCGCTTTTATCGATTATAATACCTTCTTCTTTGAGCGCACTGACAAGGTCGCTTACAGAAACGCTTCCGTAAAGTTTTTCCTTATCATCCTCCTGGGTAAGCATGGGCATCGTCAGAGACACGCCCTCAAGCCGCTCTTTCAGCGCTTCTGCCTCCTGCTTTATTTTTTCTGCTTCAAACAGTTTTTTCTGCTTTGCCTGTTCTAATTTCTTGATATTCCCCAGGGTAGCAGGAAGGGCTATTTTTTTCGGGAGCAAATAATTATGGGCATACCCGTCTTTTACGCACACCTTGCTTCCTGCCCTGCCCAACCCTTTTACATCTTCATTTAAAATGACTTCCATGGCAATGCGCCTCTTTACACGCGGGCATAGGGAAGTAACGCAATGAACCGTGCCCTTTTGACTGCCGTCGTTACTTCTCTCTGATGCTTTGCGCAGTTTCCTGTCCCTCTGGGGGATACGATCCTGCCCCGGTCTTTCACAAAGTGTTCCAACAGTTTACTATCTTTATAATCGATTGTTTTCGATTTATTTGTGCAGAACTGACAGACCCTCTTACGAAACGATCCAAAAGGACCGCTCCTCCTTGCGCCTGTCTTCCTATTCGAAAACTTCTTAACCCTCGGTTTCATGTGCCTTTTCCTCGCTTTCCTCCAGCCATTCCGTTTCTGTCGGTGAATCCGCAATCAACTCTTCGCCCGCCGCTTCGGTTGTTGCCTTGGCCGCTGATTTTAAGAATTGCACGCGCTCCGCCCTTACCTCGACGGTATTACGCTTTTGCCCCGCATTGTCTTCCCACGACCGTGACTGCAACCGGCCTTCAATAAACACAGGGCTTCCTTTCTGTAAATATTGATTGCAGTTCTCTGCCTGTTTACTCCACACCACTACCGTAATAAAACACGTCTCGTCTTTAAGCTCCTGGGTCTTGGTTTTGAACCTACGGTTGACCGCAAGCCTAAGGTTTACCACCGCAGTACCCTGGGGCGTATAGCGCAATTCAGGGTCTTTGGTAAGATTCCCGATCAAAAAAACTTTATTAAAACTAGCCATACTGTCTCCTTATCTTATTTACTCGCCGTGATCAATACGCGCAAAATCTGCTCATTCAGCTTAAAGGCATAGTGGATCTGGCCTATCGCATCCGAGGGCAGAGAAAAATCCATAAGATAGTATATTCCCTCTTTTTGTTTTTTGATGGGGTAGGCAAGCAGTCTCTTTTCCGCCCATACGCCTGCAGACGATACCTTGCCGTTGTTTTTTTGAACTACCTCTGCTATCTGAGCAAAAAGGGCCTTCTTTTCTTCTTCCGATAAATCGGGTTTTACGATAAACATCGCTTCATACTTATTCATCCGTTACTCCATTTGTTAAAGATATTCATGGTTTTCGTAGTGCCTTCGCACGCCCACGACTCGCAACAGTCGCTGGCCGCGGCGATACAATCCTCAAATAATGCCTTTTCTTTCCTGCTAAACCGGGCAAGCACATAGCGTGAGGCCTCGGTATACTTCGGCCTGCCCATGCCTACGCGCAGCCTGGCGAATTCCTCGCTTTTTAATGCATCAATTACCGATCTGATCCCCTTATGCCCCGCGCTTGAGCCTTGCGGCCGTATCTTGAGCCTGCCGAAGGCAAGATCAATATCATCACAGACCACCAAAAGGCTGCTTTTCTTTAGTCCATATTTATCAAGGAGCGCCTTTACCGCTACCCCTGAAAGGTTCATGAACGTGAGGGGCTTGACCAAAATTACTTCAATGCCTTTAATGGCAACCTTGGCAGATACAGAGGCACTGCCGCGGTTTCTTTTCAAAACAACGTTATATCTATCTGCAAGGGCGTCTATGACGCAAAACCCTGCATTATGACGAGTCGCCTCATACTCCCTTCCCGGATTGCCTAGCCCGACGATTAACTTCATTACTAATTATTTCTTTTCTTTCTTGTCTGCCTGCGGCTCCTCTTCGCCTTCCGCCGGTACTTCTTTCTTTTCCTTGATCACTTCGGGCTCTGCCTTCTCCTCGCCCTCAACCGCCTCCACTACCTCTTCTTTCATGGGGCTGGCCACGGATAAAACTACGGCGTCGGGATCATTGAGGACCTTGACACCGGAAGGCAGCGCAATATCTCTTACGTGCACGTCATCGCCGATCTTAAGCGGACTGACATCCACCGTAAATTCTTTCGGGATATCGGTAGGCAGACACTCTACTTCCAGTTCCCATAATATATGCTCAAGGGATCCGCCTTCCTGTTTTACGCCGACAGGCTCTCCCTTTGCTACCACTCCTACATTTACCTTAATAAGCTTAGTGAGGGATATTTCATTAAAATCTACGTGTAGGACGTCGCCGTGCACGGGCTCATATTGAATCTCCTTTACCAGGCAGGGATGCGATTTTTTCTTTTTGTCATCGCTGATACGTAAATTAACAATAACGCTTTCCAGGTGGTGCTCGTGAGACAAGCGTATGAAATCGTGGCGACTAACCTTTATCGGAAGCGATTCCTTCCCTTCTTTATATACCACAGCCGGGATAAAGCCTTCTTTCCTCAAGGCGTTGCTTTTTATTCTACCGTTCTCTTGCCTTACTTCTACATCAAGAAATATCTCTTCCATGTTTACCTCACCTAGTCAAATAATGAACTCACCGATTCCTCATTATGGATTCGTTTAATTGCCTCGCTTAAAAGCCGGGCCACAGAAAGCACCTTGATGCGGGGATGATGATTTGAATCCGCAAGGGGTATACTATCGGTAACCACCAGCTCTTCCAAATCTCTGCAGCTGTCTATGCGGGACAGGGCCGGGTCCGATAACACGCCGTGCGTAATCGCGGCGTAAATCTTTTTACACTTGGCCCGCTTAAGGGCCTCAACCGCCTCTATTAAAGAACTTCCGGTTGCAATCAAATCATCGACAATGATTGCATTTTTGCCCTCAACGTCGCCTAAGATATGCATCACTTCCGTCTTGTCCGGAGAATCGCGCCTCTTATCGATTATTGCCAGGCCTGCGCTTACCCTTTTTGCGTATGCGCGTGCCATTTTGATACTGCCCACATCGGGGGATACGATCACTTTATCCTTAATGTCTAAGGAAACAAAATAGTCGATAAAAACGCCTACTGCGAATAGATTATCCAGGGGTATATCAAAAAATCCCTGTATCTGGCCGGCATGTAAATCCATTGTCAAAACCCTGTTTGCCCCTGCAGTGGCAAGGAGATTCGCAACCAGCTTTGCCGTGATGGGAACGCGCGGCTGATCCTTCCTGTCCTGCCGGGCATATCCAAAATAAGGAATCACCGCAGTCACACGATACGCCGACGCTCTCTTAAGGGCGTCGATCATAATCAATAATTCCATTAGATTATCGTTGGGGGGAGGGCAGGTTGGCTGCACAAGAAATACATCTTTGCCGCGGGCGTTCTCGTTAATCTTTACGCGTATCTCTCCCTCGCTAAAGCGCCCGACAAACGCATCTGACAAAGTGATGCCCAGATTTTTACAAATATCTTTTGCCAACCCAGGATGGGCATTGCCGCTAAATACCATCAACTCGCGCATTATTTTTTCCTTCCTTTTTTCGGTAAAGGCCTGGCGGGTATGCCGGCCACCGTCATGCCATCCTTGACATTATGCGACTTCGTCACCACGCTTCCGGCTCCCGTTTTAGAACCCCTGCCTACGGTAACGGGGGCGACCAAAACCGTATCGCTTCCGATAAAAGCCCTATCTTTAATTATGGTGGTGTGCTTATTGCGGCCGTCAAAATTCGCAGTGACTGTGCCGGCACCAATATTGGCGCGTGTACCTATTTTTACATCACCTAAATAACCAAAATGTTTGGCTGTTGAGCCGGAAGCAATCTTGGAGCGCGAGATTTCAAGGAAATTACCGACCTGCACGCTGTCACCAAGAACCGTGCCTTCCCGCACATGGATAAAAGGCCCGATACGACAACGTGTTCCAATTCTAACATTCTTTTCAATGACTGTAAAGGGATAAATTACGGTGTCCGCACCGATAACCGTGCCGTAACTAATATAGGTGTGTTCGGGATCAACAATCGTAACTCCTGCTTCCATCAGGCGCTCATTAATCTTTTTTTGCATAATTCTATCAGCCCTGGCCAAATCCAACCGCGAGTTAATACCTAAGCCTTCCTGCGTATCTGTAAGCTTCTGATATTCAATCACCTGGCGCTTTTTGTATAATGCCTCAATGCAATCGGTAAGATAATATTCCTTCTTTGCGTTGCCGGGTTTAATCATTGCGAGGGCCTTAACCAACAAAGGCGCCTGAAAACAAACGATACCGGTATTAATCTCCTTGATCTCTTTTTGAAAATCATCGGCGTCTTTATCTTCTATGATACCGCAAATGCTCTGATATTTATCGCGAAGGATCCTGCCATACCCTTTAGGCTGCTCGACATTTGCGACTAAAAGGGTGGCGCACGCCTTGACCTGGGTATGGTGCTGCATGAGTTTTCTGATAGTCTCTTTTTGAAGAAGAGGATTATCTCCGTACAGTACAAGTATCGAGCCTTTAAATCCCCGCACTGCACGCAAAGCCTTTTTCACCGCATCCCCGGTACCCAGAAGCCGTCCTTGGTTCACAACGGCAATACCGGACGGCAGGGCTTTTTCCACTTGATTGCCCTTATACCCGACAACCGTAATAACCTTCCTGAATGCCAGCCCCTTAACCGCATCAAGCACATACGCAAGCATCGGCCTACCGCAGACAGTATGAAGGACCTTGGGGATTTCGGATTTCATCCGTGTCCCCTGACCTGCAGCCAGAATTAAAGCAATCCACTCTTTCTTTTTCATAGAATTAAACGTGGTGTTCCAATTGCCCGGTGAGGATTCGAACCTCAACAGTCAGACCCAAATTCTGATGTGCTACCATTACACTACCGGGCAGAGAGATCGGCTCGACCCTCCCGTTTCTCTAAGTAACCGTCCCGAACGGGATTCTCGCCATTATTTTAAAAACGGGGGCTCGAAATTCTCGTGTCCTACCATTGGACGACATCCCAAGAAATTTTCCTTCAGCGGGAATACTGCTTACGCAGAAGATGCGATATCACTCCTGATCATCAAAACGCCCCTGGGAACCTGGGCCTTTTTTTATCTCCTGGTCGAACGCATCAAGAATCTTCTTTTGTAAATAATCCCTAAAGGTCTGGGTAATGGGATGTGCTATGTCTTTATGTTCCGACTGTGCACTTAAACCAGCGTCTTGTTGACCTTCAACCCTTGGCTGAAGCGGAAGCGCAGCGCCACACTGACTACAGAATTTGGAACGCAACTCATTCTTGAATGCGCATTTAGGGCAAGGTTGTTTTATCCTACGCGAAGGCATCGCAATAAAGACGCCATTTGCTCCCTGGATTACTTTTATATTTCTTACCACAAAGGCATTATCGAATGTGACAGTTGCATATGCCTTTAATTTTTTGTCTGGTGAATCTTTGAGGAATATCTTAACTTCAGTTATTTCCATGCTCATCTCCTCCTTACTCGCTCTAGATGGTTCGGGCAACAAAAACCTGCCAGCTACTGCGCAACTGCCTTAACGTGGTACACAACGCAACAGCCTCCTTTCTGGAAGAAACAATGCCAAAAACTGCCGGGCCGCTGCCGGACATCAAGAGGGCTTTCACTCCTTGCTCAGAAAGAATTTGCTTGATATGCGTGATTTGGGGATAGTACGCAGTGGTGACTTCTTCAAGGCTGTTATACATACCTTTGGCGATTAGGGGAATTTTCTTTTCTTTGAGCCCTTTTCTTAGGATTTTAACATCATTGTGCGGCATTGTCAATCTAAAAGTCCTTGTCTCATCCCACTTCTTGTATATAAATTCCGTTGAAACGTGCACTTTGGGTATGACCAGGATATGCCAAAAAAGGCTTCTCCTAAGCGAAGGTAAAGACCTTAACTTTTCCCCCCTACCTTCGCCTGACACAAAGCGTTGGTTATACACGAAAAAGGGCACGTCGCTACCAAGTCTTTTGGCTAATAACAAAAGCCTTTCTCTACCTAACTTAATGCCCCAAATACGGTTAAGTCCCAAAAGAACTGTTGCTGCATTACTTGAGCCCCCTGCCAAGCCGCTGCCTACAGGGATGCGTTTGGTAATTTTTATATTCGCTCCCAGCGTACATCCGCACGCCTCCCGTAATAACCTGGCGCTGCGGAATGCCAGGTTAAGGGTAGGGTTTCTGGAAAGTAAAGGATGAGCACAGTCAACGTTAATAATTCCGTCTTTACGGGCACTCAGGGCAATTGTATCACAGAGGTTGATCCGTTCAAAAATTGTCTTGATGTTGTGGTAGGTATCGGGACGCTTACCGTAAACCCGAAGATATAGGTTTACTTTCGCGTAGGAATTGAGTACGAGGGCCATAGAAATTTAGAAAACAAGGGAGCAGGCTGCCTTTTCTATATCCGAACTGGTAAGGTTATATTCTTTCAGAAGCTCTTGCGGCTCTCCTGACTGTCCAAATCTGTGCTTGACTCCAACGCGCAGCACTTTCACGGGATGGTTTTGAGCAACCACCTCATCCACTGCCTGTGCTAACCCGCCCACTACGCTGTGTTCTTCGCACACAACAATGCCTTTGGTGTTTCTTGCCGAATCAAGAATCGCTTCGGTATCCAAGGGACAAATCGTATGCATATTAAGCAGGCGCACGCTGATTCCTTTATTGACAAGGTTCTTTGCCGCAACAAGGGCCTCTGCGACCATAATCCCGCACGCTATGATCGTTACCTGGCCGCTCTGATTAAGAACCTGAGCCTTGCCAAACTCAAACACATTTTTTGTTTCTAGGGTAGGGACCTTTGCCCTGCCTAACCGTATATAGAACGGCCCGTCTCTGCGGACTGCGGTCAGGATGGCGTCGCGCGTCTGAGGCCCGTCGCAAGGGACGATAATATTCATATTCGGCAAAAGGCGCATAAGCGCAATGTCTTCTATGGCCTGGTGGCTTGAGCCGTCAGGGCCGACGGTG
>JBFMDA010000033.1:0-16240 GCA_040754255.1 Candidatus Omnitrophota bacterium
AAATCCCCGGGCAATAAGACCGGATGCAGGATACGCTGGCTGCAAAATGCCCGGCCCCGCCATCAGAGAGGTCATCCCTGGTAACGCTGGTAATAACTACATGCGCAAGGCCTAATTGCCTGATTGCCTGAGCAAGCCTACGAGGCTCCTCTCGGTCAGGGGCTTGAGGAAGCCCGTTTTTTTCTACACGGCAGAAGCTACACTTACGCGTACAGGTATTTCCTAAAATCAAAAAAGTGGCTTCTCCTTTTGAAAAACACTCGCCCCTATTGGGGCAATGCGCCTGCTGACAAACAGTATGAAGGCGCTCCCCTCTGATAAATGCCTCCAGCCTCTGGCAATCGGACAACCCTATTTTCTTATGCAGCCATACAGGCTTCTTCAACATGGTACTCATGTCTTTGTAAGTTCCATTCCTGCCGCGAATATTTTTCCTCGCGTAAACGAAGCGCGAAAGCTTTTTCCTGCACGGTCAGTTCGCCCTCGATAAGACCGACGCCGAGTGCCCCCCTGAAAGACTGGACAAGTACATCTCTAAGCGTACACAAGTCTATCTTCTTGCCCGCTGCTTCATTAAGCGCACAGGCTTTTTCTTCTATCCGCCCGGCATCTTTCTTTAGAAAAGATGTTGCCTTCTTGCCGTCAAATTCCAGGGGGATGCTCCCGTGCTGAAAAATGAAATCCTTTTTGCGCCTCTGGGCATTGCCTCCTATCTTTTTTCCGCCTACCAAAATATCATACTTTGCGAACGATGAAAAACAAAACACAGAAGGCCTCTGGCGCAACAACCCTACGCCTGCCTCGTGCGCAAACACAGGAGAAAGGCCTAATGTACGGTATGCTGCCAACAGGAACGCACACAAGGTCTTATAAGAATCCGCTATGGAACCGAATGCCCCAATGTCCTCTTTGCGGCAACTTAGGCTATAGGTCAGTTCTTGGTCGTGAAAAATGATGCCCCCGCCGGAAATCCTGCGCACTACATGGATATTGGCACGAGCGCATTTATCGAGGTCTAATTCTTCACGGGGGTCCTGCGCGCATCCCAGCGATAATGCAGGAGGGTCCCAGGTATATAATCGTAAGGTAGGTATTGCTTTTTCCCCGCAACAGGCAAGGAATATGGCCTCATCAACTGCCATATTGGCATAGGCATCGCAAGGGCCGCTGAGTATCAAACGCCAGCTTTTAGGCATCCTTTTCTAAAGAAGACTTCCACTTTACGTTAAGCTCTCTGGCAGCCTTGGTCTCGTCAAGGCGCTTGACCGGGGAATGCAATGGGGCATTCACTGCCAACTCTGGATGGGTCCTGGCCATCTTGGCAATCTCTATCATCACTGCAACGAAGGCATCGAGCGTTTGTTTTGATTCGGTCTCTGTGGGCTCAATCATCAGGGCCTCTTTGACTATCAATGGGAAATAAATGGTAGGCGGATGAAACCCCTTATCGATAAGGTACTTTGCGATATCCAAGGCCCGGACACCGTTTTTCGCCTGTTCAGCCGCCGACAAAACACATTCATGCATACAGCGGTTTTTGCTGAAGGCAACCTGATAAAAATCTTTTAACCGGGCCAGGCAATAATTCGCGTTTAAAACCGCAATTTCGCTTACCTCGGTCAATCCCTCTTTTCCCAAATGCATAATGTATGCCAATGCCTTTAGGATCACCGCAAAATTCCCGTAAAAAGGCGCCACCGGCCCAATGGAATGAGGGAATGTATACTCAAGGGCGAAGGTATTATCTGTTTTTTTAATTACCCGCGGAACGGGAAGGAATTCGGATAACCGCGCAACCACGCCCACTGGCCCTGCGCCCGGCCCGCCGCCCCCATGCGGCGTTGCGAACGTTTTGTGCAGATTCAAATGCACGATGTCAAAACCAAGGTCGCCTGGCCTGGCCTTTCCTAAGACAGCATTTAAGTTAGCGCCGTCGTAATACATCAAGGCCCCGGCTTTATGGGCAAGGTCAGCAATCTCCCTGATGTGTGGATTAAAAATCCCCACCGTGTCGGGGCAGGTAAGCATGACGGCAGCGGCATCAGGCCCTAACTTGCTTCTATATGCTTCCACGTCCATATAACCGTCTTTATTGGTAGGTATGACGACCACTTCATACCCTGCGATAGCGGCGCTTGCAGGGTTAGTACCGTGCGAAGAATCAGGGATAATTACGTATTTCGGCTTATTTCCTTTATGCCTGTGATACGCAGCAATGATCATCGCACCGGTAAGCTCTCCGTGCGCTCCTGCCAGAGGCTGGGTGGTAAATGCCGCCATCCCCGTGATTTCGCATAATGCCTGCTCGGTGCAAAAGAGCACCTCCAAGGCGCCCTGGGCATAGGGTAGTGTGGCATTACATTGGGCAAACAGAGGATGCAGCTCTCTAAAACCTTCAAGCCCTGCAATCTGCTCGGTAAATTTAGGGTTATACTTCATCGTGCAGGAACCCAATGGATAGAAATTCGAGTCTACGGAAAAGTTAAGACGGGAAAGGTTGGTAAAGTGGCGTACCAGGTCCAGCTCCGATACTTCGGCAAGCGAGGTATCATGAGTGCGGCAGTATTTAGCAGGCAATTTTGCTTTTATCGGCACGTCTAGTGCCGGGACAAAAAAAGCCCTCCTGCCCTTCTTACTTTTTTCAAAGATTAACTGCATACCACTTCCTCAAGCGCTTTTGCGAAAGCTACAATTTCATCTTTAGTGCGTTTCTCGGTCAC
Source organism: Candidatus Omnitrophota bacterium (assembly GCA_040754255.1). Lineage (GTDB taxonomy): Bacteria > Omnitrophota > Gorgyraeia > Gygaellales > Profunditerraquicolaceae > SURF-25. Next base: position 2,721 of record JBFMDA010000033.1, read on the forward strand.
GGCAACCAGTAAATAATTCTCCATTCCCTTATATGCCCTCCCTAACGGGAAACCGCATGCAAACCCTTTTTTTACCATCCGTTCAAACACCTTTTCTGCATCATGCGGGAGCATGACCGTAAATTCATTAAACGTAGGAGAGCTCCTCTTGACTACTACGCCGGGTATCGTGTCCAGGCAGGTTTTGGCAAATTCCGATTTGTAAAAATTCAATAACGCAAGCTCGCGCAGCCCCTCTTTTCCTAATGCACAAAGATACATCAACGCGCGGAGCGCGCAAAGCGCTTCATTAGAACAGATATTCGAAGTTGCTTTTTCCCGGCGTATATGCTGTTCCCGCGCCTGGAGAGTAAGTACATACCCGGTCTTGCCGTCTTTATCCACGGTTGCTCCCACGATACGGCCCGGCATCTGGCGTATATATTCCTTTCTGACAGCCATAAACCCAAGGTAAGGGCCGCCAAAAGAAAGAGGCAGTCCTAGGCTTTGGCCTTCACCGGTAGCTATGTCTATCCCCATTTCAGCCGGGGTTTTCAATATCCCCAGAGAAATAGGGTATACGGACCCGATGGCAACAGCGCCGCAGGCATGGGCCTTGTGTACTATGTCGGAATAATCATCCACTACCCCGAAAAAATTAGGATTCTGAAGAATAACTGCGGCAGCCCTATCATCAAGCAAGGCATAGATATCTTTGCGGCAGCTTGAGCCGTGCACGACGGGTATTTCAACAAATTCTATCTTCAGGTTCTTCGTATACGCGTAGAGCATGGTACGATACGTATAGTTTACCCCGCAATCCACTATTACCTTATTCCTTCCGGTTAAGCGTATCGCCATCATCGCCGCCTCATAGAGGGCGGTGCCTCCGTCATACAGCGAGGCATTGGAAACATCCATGCCCGTTAATGCACATATCGAGGTTTGGTATTCATACATTGCCTGAAGCCAGCCTTGCGCACATTCAGGCTGGTAAGGGGTATAGGCAGTGTAGAATTCGCTGCGGCCGGCAAGCGCATCCACCACTGCCGGGATATAATGCTCGTAGAAACCAGCGCCGATAAAATTAACAATGCCGGACTCGCCCTTTTGGCTCAACGTTTTGAAATAACGATCCAGTTCTAGCTCTGATTTGCCTTCAGGGATATGGAATGATTTGAGGCGTAAAGGTGGTGCGATATCCTTAAAAAGTTCCTCGATCGAAGGAGCACCTATTGCCTCCAGCATTTCTTTTATTTCTTGCGTGGTATGAGGAATGAAACTCATGATGGTAGCTGTGTTAAATAGTGCGCATACTCAGACCCCGACATCAGCGAGTCCTTTTCCTGCATGCGTTCTATCTCTATGGCTATACACCACCCCTGTATATAGGGGGACTGATTAATCAATTCGGGGTGTTGCAGTAATTCAGTGTTAATCTTTGTTACCTTGCCGGAAAGCGGGGCATAGACATCAGAGGCAGCCTTTACCGATTCAACCGTCGCGCAATGTTTGCCCTGGACAATCTGTTCGCCTGTTTTGGGCAACTCCACGAACGTAATATCCCCCAATGCATGCTGAGCGTGGTCGGTAATCCCGATAACCGCAGTCTGTCCTTCTATCTTAACCCACTCATGGTCTTTGGTATATAAAAGATTTTCCGGTATGCTCATTTCGCTTTCTCCTTATTAGATAACAGGCACAGTGCCTGTAACGGGGTTCTGCCTGGCCGTGCCTCTATGATAAAAAGGCTTATCAGTCACCGTAGCGCTTATTTCTATCGTATTGTCCTTAAGTACTAATTTCGTTCCTATTGTTGCGCAGTCTAATGCTACATACCCCATTCCTATCCCGCGGGAAAGGCTGGGAGAGAACGAGCCACTTGTGACTATGCCCACCTCCCTCTCGCCGGAATATATTTTATAATTGTGCCGCGGTGCCCTGCGGGAGTCCGAGATAAAACACACAAGCAATTTTTTTGTTTTTTCCCGTTGTTGCGTAAGAAGCGCGCCTTTGCCTATGAAGTCTTTATTGAAATCGATGAATTTATCAAGCCCTGCTTCTAACGGAGTGGTATCTCTGTTGATATCCTGGCCGTAAAGAGGATAGCCCATTTCTAAGCGCAAGGTATCGCGCGCACCCAGCCCTGCCGGCTTGACCGAGGCATCCGTCAGTATATGGCTCCAGAATTCAGTGATTTTTGAGGCAGGGACGTACAATTCATACCCCAGCTCGCCGGTATAGCCGCTACGGCTTACGATTACTCTCTCCCCCAGGAATATAACTTCCTTGAAATGATAATATCGCAGGCCTTGTGCCTGAAAACCGAAAAGCCTTTGTATCGCCTCGCATGAGGCAGGCCCCTGAAGATCAAGCTTCCCGAGCGCCGATGAGGTATTTTCCAGGCGCGTGCCTTTAGAAAGATGCTTCTTTAAGTTCTGTTCGTCGATATCCGTAGTCGCGGCATTCACCACCAGCATCCATTTTTCGGGAGTTATCTTATACACCAGAAGGTCGTCGATGATGCCGCCTGCTTCGTTTAACATGAAACCATAGCTGCATTTACCACAAGGCATACCTTCAAGGTCCATAGTGACGACCCTGTTAAGATTGGTCTTATCGGGATCTCCGAATACGAAGAATTCCCCCATGTGGCAGATATCAAACACCGACGCCTGTTGGCGCGTCCAGTGATGTTCGCTGATAATTCCTTCGTATTGTATCGGCATCAGCCATCCGCCAAAGGCAGAAAGCCTGGCACCTAGCTTTTCATGAGCACTCAACAAAGGCGTATACGTTAATGCCATATACCGGGGAAATAATGAAAGGATTTTTAAGTCCTATTTATGGTGATGTTTGCGCTCGGTAATATCATAGCAGGAGCCGATGTATCCGGCAAAATTTCCCTTTAGGTCGTAGAAAGGGGTACCCGTTTCGACCATTGACCGATACTCTCCATTTTTCTTTTTTAACCTGTATTCGATTTCAAAAGACCTCTGTTCTCCCACTGCCTCTTCATACATCTGTACGGCTTCTTTCTGGTCCTCGGGATGCACGGAATCAAGCCAGCCATACCCGAGTTCCTGCTCTATTCTTTTGCCGGTAAACTCAAGCCATGCCTTATTAAAATAATCGCGGTCTCCGTTAATATTAGAGCGCCATACCGGGGTGGGGAAACTGTCAAACAGGGTAAGATAAAAATCGCGCGAGCGCCTGATTGCATCCTGCGAAAAACGGCGCTCTTCCTCAATACCTATGGCAGACGCAAGGATTCCAATAAGACGCTTATCGTGGTCAGTGGGTTCTAAATCCTTCTGAAACACCACGCAGAGCGTACCAATAACTTCCCCGAATACCTGTACCGGGCAACCGATATAGGTTTTGAGATGGTATTTTGCCACAGTAGGGTCGCTTGCATAATATTGGGTCAGCTCCAGATTCCTTACTACAAGGATCTCTTTCTGTTTGCTTTTTAAAAGGTCGTAGCAGATACGCCCTTCAGGGGAAGATGCTAAAGAGTAATCTTCAGGGGCGTTCCATTGCCCTACCGAACAAAGCATGCCTTCGGATATCTTGTTGTAGAAGGCACAGGTTGCCCCTAACAATTCTCCGCAGGTCCGGGTAAGCTGTTGTATGTTCTTTTCGAAATCACTGCCAAGTGTGAGGAACGCTTTATTCAAACTGGCGAGCTGCTCTTCAAGTTTTTTATAATCAGTGATGTCATTACCCACACAGAGCACACCGATAATGTTATTACTGTTACCGGTAATCGGGCGGTTAGTCCAGGCAATCCAAACCCTCTCTCCATTCTTTTTTATATTTTCGTTAATGCTGCTTGAGCTTTCCTGCGGGTTCTGGCACACCTGGTGCATGAACTGCTTTAAGTTACGTCCGCCGGATTCGGTTTCAGGCACAATTGTCCCTATGGCACTTGAGCCGATAATTTCCCTTGCGGAATAACCAAAGAAGTCGGCGGCAAACCTGTTCCAGAAAGTTATGTTGCAATCTCTGTCCATTGTCAAAACGATGCTGTTGACATTTTCTACGAGCCTCTGATACTGCGTCTCGCTCTCATAAAGCCGGGCGCGCGCATGCTCAAGCTTCTCCAGCATCCCGTTGATTTCGCCGGCAAGGCTTGAGATTTCGTCTTTCCCGAATACGGAAAGGCGCAATGAGAGCCCTCCGCTCTCTCCTATGCCGCTGACGCTCTGGCTAAGCGAAGAAAGACGCGAAAGCACAAACTTATCCAGGAAGATAACAACCACGAGCATGAAAATGAATCCTACCAGGGATATGGCAAGTATAAGGTAGCGCACAGTAACCTGGCCGGTATGAAAAATATCTCTCGGAAAATCTATTTCGAAGATAAGCGCAGGCCTTGCGTCAATATCTTTTATCGGGTAATAACCCTTGACTGTTTTTTGGCTTGTGTGTTCAAAAAAGACATCGGTTGAACCTAAAGACCGGCGTAGCACACTATGCAAGTTGCTTTCTGCAGGAAGCGTGTCTATGCGATGCATGACCAGAGGAAGCCCGCTAAGGGCACTTAAGTTTTTTACTTCTTCCTCATCGAGAAAGCGGCCAAACACCAGGACCCCGCGCGGCGGCCCTTTTCCTTCGCTGGTAATGATAGGCCGGGAAACAACAAATGCGGGATATTCTTCAAGCATCACCAGGCCTTTTGTCGCCACCTGGATATTTTTTTGCTGCAGGAATACAGAGCTCGGCTGTAAGCGGGACAATAACAGCTCCGAAACAGGGGCTGCCTTTGCCTGTCCCAGGTCAAAGGCATTTGCCAAGACAACCTTGCCCGAGGAGTTGATAAACACCATAAAATTAATCTTTAACCCCTGGAAAGTAACGCTATTAATATTGGATTTGATGTAGGCGGGGTTTAAGTCGTTAATGAAATGATAGGTATCGTCCCAGGCAGCCCAATCGGATATCTTCTGCGAGATAAAAGATAGCTCCTGGGTAACCGCATCGCGGATACGCGATGACTCTTTTGTGACGTATTGCTTCTCGAGCTTCTCATAGCTTTGCAGCAAAATTATTTCCGAAAGCGCGTAAATAACCGCAATCGCAAAAAAACATAAAAAACCGAACACCAGCAGGCTTTTCTTACGTAATCTCATTCTCTCGTTATATTCCTAAGTACCGTACACTGGCCCTTCCTTGCAGGCATCTGAGTATCCGCAAGGAAGACAGGTATATTATAAATCAGCTTTCTATTTTTTTAAAGGAATTTTACGGTTTTTTAACGCCTTTGACCAGCTGAACCGCACAAGATAAAAGGAAGGTATCTAACAACACTAAAAACTGCTTTTTCGCTAAATGCATGCACAGCCTAATAACACTAAAGTCCTTTTCTGATCTCTGAGAGTTTCAGGTAGTGATGCCGTTCTTCGTCTATAATCCTGTCCATCGCATCCCTGTGGTTTTTAGGGACGAGGTTTTTTGCCTCCAGATAATAAAGTATGGAGTCAACCTCAAGGCCAATGGCAAACTGCAGCGCCTCTTTAGGCCCCTGGACCTTTTTTGCGGCTACTTCCGCTTTCTTTTCCGGCGTGAAGATATGCTCGTCGGCATAGGCCTTTAAAAAAGCAAAGTATTCGCCGGGATAACTTTCTGCGGGTTCATAGGTTTCTACTTTCTCAATCATGCCCTGGAAGGTCTTACGGTGCGTTACCTCTTCGTCCGCAAGAAAAAGGAACAGTTCTTTCGTCTTCTTTTCGCCCATATTCTGGGCTGCGAGGCGGTAAAAACGCTCCCCGTTTTCCTCGATACGGACTGCAAATTGCAATACTTCGCTTACGCTAAAGAAATCGGCCATTCTCTCCTCCTTTAGGAAACCCCAAGATCGGTAGGGGCCCTTCCTAATGATTGTAATAAGTTGACGACAAATTCTATCCTTGACTCTATTGTAGTATCGGTGCCGGCGCGAAACGGATAAATAGAATATAGTTGTTGGTAACGGCTCGGTGTGGCATTAAGCATAATAGAATTCGCCCCTGCCATTAAGCCAAGCTGCAGAGCGTTCTTTTTATCCAGGGTTTCAAGCGCGGTAGTCACCAATATCTTTGCTTCGGGGTTGCGTATCCGCGCCTCTGCGATCACCTCAAGTGCCGTTTCCAAGGATACGTGCCCTTCCCCAGCCAAAGGCGTATCGGGGCAAGGAATAAAAGGGCCGAAAGAAAACATTTCCGCGCCCAGCTCGGCTGTGAGGGAAATATCTTTTATTATATCCTCTTTGCGCCATCCGGGCAAGCCTATTAGAAAACCCGTCATTATCAGATACCCCATCTTTCTTAGCGTAACAAGCAGTTCGAGGCGCTGGTTGAGGCTATGGCCCGGCTTCATTGTGGCGTATATCTGCGGGTTGCTGGTCTCAAAACGCAAGAGTACCCCCCGTAGGCCCTTGCGGTAAAGGGCCTCAAACGTATCGGGACTGCGCTCACCTATACTTAGCGTAAGCAGGCACGGGCTTTGCCGCATAATTCCTTCGACAACAGCAATGAGCGTATCTTCATCATAATACCCGTCTTCGCCCGACTGCAATACCAGGGCCTTGAAACCGAGCTTCTTCACCGCATATACCGCTGCGTCGATAATTTCTGCGGCTTCCATCCTATAGCGCTTGAGGGAGAGGTTTGTGTGCTGTATTCCGCAGTACAGGCACTCATTGCGGCAGTAATTGGAAAATTCAATAATGCCGTGAACGCAGCAGGAATTGCCGTGGTATTTCTGCCTTATTTGGTTAGCCTTTTGATAACGCGTCCCGCTGTCCCGCGCCAGCCGCTTATCAATTTCTTTTAATTTAAAAAACAGTTCCTGCCATGAATCAAGAATGGCCTCGGCTTGCACGCCCGGGATCTTCTGGATTATGAAACCGCCCTGCGCGTACGCATATTCACCGCAGGAAATCTGAAAAAGCTCATTTCTTGCCTTTCTTTTTTCGCCGAAATAATCTAAGGTAACAAGGGCATCATTGACCTCAAGCACCTTTCCCGGTATGGAGTAACACATCAGAAATATAGGTCCCTTCTGCCTTCTGCGACCAAGGCAAGGCGCTTTTTTGTCTCGGCACGCACTTCCTCGTCTTCTATCTGTGCCAAATAGGCGGCAATAAGTTCGTGGCCTTTTACGTAGACGCCGTTGGCCTTTGCAAAATCTTCGAGGTACTCGGCAAAGGTGAGCAGGGCGTTAGGCCGGCAGAACGTATGGATATGCCCGGTTTTTGAAAGCCCCATAAAACGCTCGCCTGTACGGCCCGAACGGTAACACGCGGTGCAAAAACTCGGCAAAAACCCTTCCGCGATAATGTCCTTGATCACCTCTTCAAGGTTTCTCTCGTCGGTAATTTCGAACTGCGGCTGGCTTGACTTGCTGCCGTAGCCTCCGGTGACCGTGCAGGAACCGGCAGAGGCCTGGGAGATGCCGATCTTAAACGCCTTTTTCCTTATTTCGGGCGATTCGCGGGTAGAGAGTATCATGCCCGTATAAGGAACGCAGATCCTTAGAATAGCGATAAGTTTCAAAAAATCGTTGTCACTCACAGGATATCCGGGTTTAAAAGTTACCGTGGGGGCAGGCCTAAACCTGGGCACAGAAAACGTATGCGGCCCGACACCGTATTCTTTCTCCATACACTGGGCATGGGCAATGAGTGAGAGCACCTCAAACCTCCAATCATAGAGCCCGAACAATACCCCCATCCCGTAATCATCGATACCTGCTTCATAGGCTCGGCATGGCGCGGTAAGCTGCCGCCGGTAATCTGCTTTCGGCCCGCAGTGAAGAGACGCATACGTTTGGCGATGATACGTCTCCTGAAACAGCTGATACGTACCGATGCCGGCAGCTTTCAATTTTGCGTAATCATCTTTTGAAGTTGCCGCTACATTCACGTTGATCCTGCGGATATTTCCTTTATCGGTCTTGACCCCATAAATCCTTTGTATTGCACGTACGGTGTCATCAATGGGGTTATGCCGGGGGTCTTCTCCGCATTCTAGCAGGACGCGCTTGTGCCCCATTGCAATAATAAGCCTTGTCTGTGCTTCTACTTCTTCCAGCGAGAGCTTCCTGCGGGAAAGCCCGGTGTTTGAAGAATGAAAATTACAATACGAGCAATCGTTTACGCAAAAATCGGAAATATACAGCGGTGCAAAAAAGACAAGCCTTTCCCCGTAGATATCTTTCTTGATTGACCCTGCGATGCGGAAGAGTTCCGTGCACACGGCCTCATCGTTACTGTTCGCCAATATGCCTGCCTCTATAAGACCCAAACCCTTTTTCTCTTGCGCCTTTTCGAATATCTCTTTTATTTTCGCTGAAGGGGACGATTTTGTCTTTTCGAGAACAGCATGGATATTTCTTTCGTCAATTATCTTCTGGATCACTTTTCTGCCTCGCTGAGTAAGGATGCGTAATGCGCAAGGAACCAATGTTCCGATATATCAAGTTTCTCTGATAGGGCGGGGCTAAGCGGATCACCCAATCCAAGGTTAGCCGGCTGCACTGCCAGAAGGGAGACCTGTGCGCCTGATGATTGCTGCAAGAAACTATTCAAAAAATCCGGGGCGAGGCTATGCGTAAAGAACACGCTTCTCGTCGAGCAAGTACGCAGATCAAAAAGCTTCATCTGGCCAGGCAGAGCGCCAAAATCCACTGCGTCAATAAGCAATACAATACGGGGGCCTTCTTTCGTTATCTTGCCAAGGTAGTTTTCGGGAGCGCTGCCTGAATCTATAACCTTGATAGTAAGTTTACCCTGAAGCCTTTGCGCTAAAAGCGAGCCAAACCCATCGTCTCCCCTCAACACATTTCCTACTCCCACTATAAGGGATTCAGATCCTAGTACGGGAATTAATTCTTCCAGCGTTTCCATGGCAAGGCCTTGACGGATTACGATTTCAGGACTGCTTCGCGGCGGCAACGGGGGCAAAGGAAGCGAAATCGGTCAGAACGGTTAAAATCCGCACCCTTCTTCTCAACGCCCCTTTCTTTATAGATGAGATTTATATTCGCAAGGTAGAATAAAAATAGGCTTACATTTGCAAAGGCAAGCGGGCCGAGTCTCTGTGCTGCCCAAAGTATCTGATCTTCAGGAGCTATGAGATCTCCGCAGCATTCGCATAAAAGAAGTGCTTTACGTATCTGTTGGTATAATTCCTGGCGTTTCCCTGTAGTCGCCAAGTCGAATTCCCGCGACAGCATGATGCCTTTTGCGGTAAGGCAGTTTGCCTGGCATTGTCCGCAGAATATGCATAGGTCCCAATGCACCGTCAATATCCTTTCTCCGGCGACATCCTGCATCTCTATCGCCCTGGCAGGGCACACCTGCACGCAGGCACCGCAACCGACACAGTCTTTCTCATAGAAATAGGGTTTGCCCCTGAACCGTTCGAACGGTTCATGCGGTTTAAAGGGAAAGCCCGATGTATACGGGCCTTTCAGTAATGCCCGTATCGCCTCTTTTAGCTCTCGCAGTTTAGGATAACGCATTCCTGTCCTCTTCGTATTTATTGCAAACTGATTTTTCCCACAGCTTGATACCATGTAGATGCGCTCCTCTGGCCAGCGCATGCGCGGCCACGGGCGAAGTAAGCAAGAGAAAGATGATGCATAGTATTGACTTGATGCCGGCTGCTGAAAGCCCGAATTTTATGCACACGCCGAATAATATACTGCAGGTGCCCAGCGTGACGCATTTCGTAGAAGCCTGCAGGCGGTTATAGATATCGGGGAGGCGTAACAGGCCGATGCAGCCAAAAAGGTCGAAGGTAATGCCGAGGATAATAAAAAAGAGGGATAACGCTTCAATCATCGAAGTTCCTTCCTTCTAGGAATTTTGCCAGTGCCAGGGTACCGATGAAACTCTGCAATGCCCAGGCAATGGCGATATCAAGATACCATTCTTTTTTTGTATACACCGCAAGTATTGCACAGAAGCCGACCACAAGGATCCCCAGTATGTCAGCTGCAACCGATCTGTCTGCGGCAGTCGGACCCTTAAAGATCCTGAGCATCGAGAGAAAAAAGCAAAGCAAGAGGTAGAGCATAAGTTTTGTGGGCGCGCTTGCCTCAAGAAAAGAAAAAATGTAGACGATGAGCCCCGATAAAAAGATAAAGCCCAATAACCAGCGTATGAATTTCATTCAAATACCTCTTTTAATATCCTCTCGAATTTCGATACTATAATCCGCGACGCTTCTTCGATGTCTTGGGTCTTGACGTCAATCCAGTGTATATAGAGGTACCCTTTCTCCTGGTCCACATCCACCGAAAAAGTCCCGGGGGTGAGCGTGATAAAGTTTGCCAAGAAGGTAAGCGCAGTTTCCGTTTTAAGAACCGTCTTGACTTTCACAATGCCGGGATTAATCGGTAAACGCGGGTTCAAAACCCTGCACGCCACATCAAGGTTTGCCTTCAGGCATTCCCAGGCGAATACGAACATATATACGATAAACCATGCGTAACGCTTAAGCTCAAACCACCTGTAGGCCTTATCGGTAAACATATCGCCCATGCTCAAGGCCACCACGAGCGCAACCAGCAATCCTACGGAAAGGTGCTGCCATTCAAGACTAAAAGACAGAAGCATCCACAGTAGAAAAGAAACTATGAAGGTAATGACCTTTGAACGCATGCTACTTCACCCCCAACACCCAGCTAATGTATTCGCGCCCTGCCAATAATACGTCAGCTGCCGGCTTGATAACAGCATTTATTATCACAGGAAAAAATAAACCTACGCCCACGCAAAGAATGGCAAGTGATACCATGGAAACTTTCATCGAGAAAGGCACTTCCTTTATCCCCATAACGGGATTCTGTGCCTTGCGCGCAAACGCGTACTTTTGTACTTTTAAAAAAGAGGCCAATGTAACCATGCTTACCGCAAGGCAGACAATAGCCCCAAAAAAATGCTGCACCTGAAAAGCCGCGATAATAATGATAAGCTTGCTCCAAAAGCCGCACAGGGGAGGAATGCCGGCAATAGAAAGAGAGGCGATTAAAGAGGTAACGCTGGTGACCGGCATTTCCTTGCTTAAGCCTTCCACCTTCTCCAGCCTTCTTGTGCCGGTGGCAAACTCTACTGCGCCGGCATTTAAGAACAGGAGCGACTTAAATAATGAGTGGTTAAAAAGATGGAATAATCCTCCGATAATCCCTAAAGGGGTGCCCAGGCCGATTCCGAAGACCACGTATCCAATCTGGCTGATTGAATGATACGCAAGCAGCCGCTTGAAATCCCACTGGCCTATGGCAAGCAACACTCCGGCTACCATAGAAATAATTCCCAACCACACAAAAATAAACGACATTGCCTGGCTAAAGCCTATAATATTAAAAATAACTCTCACTAATTGATAAATGCCCAGGGTCTTAATAACCACTCCCGAGAGCATTGCGGACACAGGTGCCGGGGCAGCCGGATGCGCGTCCGCAAGCCAAGTATGAAACGGTACCAGGCCTGCTTTCAGCGCAAATCCCATGGTAAAAAGCGCCACGCAGTATAATACGGTACTATCAGCGGGGCCTTGGCGCATCAACTGCCTTGCGATATCAGCCATATTTAAAGTCGATACCTTTGCCAGTAATATGCCGATAGCAAACAGGATCAACGCCGAGGCAATGCTGCCTAAGACCATATATTTAAAAGACGCCTCCAATTCCTCCGCCTCTGCCCCAAATGCCACCAGCGCATAGCTGGCAATCGAGGTAATCTCCAGAAACACGAACATATTAAACAAGTCCCCGCTTATGGCAACGCCGTTTAGGCCGGCGAGCAACAAACAGAACAGTGTATAGTAAAGCCCCGGGGAGGTATAGCGTTTCTTGATGTATTCGGCAGAATACACTAGAGCCAGAAACCCGATGATATTGATTACCAGCAGGATCAGCACGCTTAAGGCATCGAGCTCCATGCAAATGCCAAACGGCGCCTTCCATTCTCCTACCGCATACGTCACGGCTCCTGTTTTTATCCAGTATACGCTGGCAACGGATACGCACACCAGAAAAAAGCCCCCCGCAACAGCACACGCGCGGGCAAACCCTTCCTTACACTTGGACACAAGAGGTATTAAGAAAGCCAACCCCAGCGGTATCACCACAAATAAAGGAATCATGCGTTTAACCTCTTAACCTGCGGATTTCATTTATATCAAACGTGCGGTACTTTTCATACAGCCTGACTGCTATCGCTACCATAAGCGCAGTAACCGCTAAACCAATCACGATAGAGGTGAGAATAAGCGCCTGCGGGAGCGGGTCAACAAAATTGGTAATAGTGAGTTCCCGGTCAAGTATGGGTGCCTCTGCTGCACTACGATAGCCTGCCAGGATAAAAAACAGATTGATCGCATATTCCATAATTCCCAGCCCGATAATTTTCTTGACCAGGTTTTTCTTCACCAAAAGGCAATACAAGCCTATCGCGAATAATATGGTGCACAGTATATACAGGCTCATCGGGATTGCTCCTTTGCGTCATCCATCGGCATCCTGATAATTGCCAGCGCGATGAAAATAGAAAAAAGGCCTGCGCTTACTTTTAAGAAAATAGCGATGTTGCATAGCACAATGATGCCTGAGCTAAAGAGCGTAAAAGGCTCTCCCTTAGGAAGGACGTTTAAGAAGAAATAACCTCCGGACAGGCCCAAAAGTGCAATACCTAAAAACATAAGGCCGCCTAAGGATTCAATGACGGAAAAGAAGGTCTCGCGCAACCTCTGCAATGCTATCTCTTTGCCGAACGCAAGCACCAGGTGTATAAAAGAGAGGGCGATAATTACCCCGCCGGCGAACCCTCCTCCGGGGGTGAGATGGCCGTGCAAAACGATATACATCCCGAATAGAAAAATAAGGCTTACCGTAATTTTGGTGATACGCTTGACGATTAAAGACATCCCCTGCTGTTGTTTCATGCCTGTTTCCTCGATTTTCTCAATACCGCCAGAACCCCGATTACCGCGGTAAATAATACCGTGGCCTCGCCCAATGTGTCATAACCCCTGAAATCCAGGATAATAGCCGATACAATATTGGCCGCTCCTGTCCTTATCTTTGCCTCAGCCACATACTGCGAACCTATCCTCATGAGCGAGTCTCCGAACAAAGGAAGTTGCGCAATGGCCTTTACGCTAAACGACAAAAACAGCGCAACAAAAATTACTGCAAAAATAAAATATCCGATTCGTGAACGTATCTTTTCGCGCGGCAATTTGACGCCGACCGTCGCACGGATAAGAATGATAAGCGAAAGGATTTCGACTACCAACTGCGTAATCGCTAAGTCCGGGGCACGCAATAACAGGAATGCGAGAGTCAACCCAAACCCCACCGCGCCTAAGGCAATGACGCTGGAAAGCAGGTCCTCTATTTCCATAGCCACGATAGCGCCAACTATCATAAGACCCAATAATACATGCAGTTCTATCATCCTAACTCCGCATTAACAGAAAAAATAAGGCGATGAGCCCGACAAGGCTCCAGGCGATATATAAATCAAGCACGCCGGTATGCAGCTTCCT
>JBFMDA010000034.1:0-15718 GCA_040754255.1 Candidatus Omnitrophota bacterium
AATGATTACGCCGACTCAAAATACGGCGTTGACTGGCAGGATATGCGTTTTTACGGGTTCTTCGGAGGCTCCAAACTGATCCAGGAGAAAGTTTTTTCTCAACAGTTCTATCTCAAAATGAGCATTTTGTTCTTTTTGTGCTCAGCGTTATGCGCTGCCCTGCTTACGATATATTGGCGCACACCTATTGTGCCGGTTTGTTATGGAATCGGTATATTCCTTGCCTGGGCGTATTCCCATAAACCGCTCCTGTTGTCTTACCGGGCATTGGGGGAGGCAGTCATTTTTATTGCGTTTGGTCCGGTTCTGGTGATGGGCGGGTACTTTTTACAGACAGGGATTTTTCCTTCGGCTAAGAGTTTTTTTCTCTCCGTGCCGATGGGGCTTTTGGTTGCCGCCATATTGTTTGCAAACGAAGTTCCCGATTATGCCGCAGATATCAAGGCAGGCAAGCGCACCTTGGTTGCGTTAACCGGCCCGGCAAAAGCCTACATAGGGTACTACGCGCTTGTATTCTTTGCGTTCTTCTTTATTATTGTAAACATTGCCGCAGGTCATTTACGCATATTTTCTTTTTTTGCGCTTGCCTGTATCCTGCTTGCGTATAAGGCCGGCCGTATTTTAAAGGCGCACTATAATGATAAATTGAAACTGGTCGAATCATCCCGCCTTACGATTGTGCTGCACACAACGGTCAGTATAGTATTGATCTTAGCGGTGATACTATGAAGAGGGTCTTGATAATCGGAGGCGGCTTTGCGGGTTGTACGGCTTTAGAAAGGCTAAGCCGTTATCCTAAAGAGGTTATGGTAACTTTAGTAGACAGGAAAAAGGAGTTTAATTTCTTGCCTTTATTGCCAGACCTCATCGGAAGGGGCCTTAAGCCACAATACCTTACGTTAGATATAGAATCGCTTGTGACGCGCAAGGGCTTTTGTTTTGTGCGCGGTGAAGTTGTTTCAATCGATATAGCGGCAAAAACGGTCTCAACCGGCACAACGCAGCTGCCATACGATTACCTGCTTATTGCCAGCGGTTCAGAAACCAACTTTTACGGTAACGAAGAATTCAAGGCTGCTGCGTATAAGATTGACGAAGCGGCTGATATGGAAAAAATCATAGCAGCCTTAAAAGATAAAAAATATACCACTGTGGTAATCTCCGGAGGGGGGTATACCGGTATTGAAGTAGCGACAAACCTGGTTTCCTATTGCAGGCAAGCCGGCAAGCATAAGAAGATCGTCATTGTGGAATCCGCCCCTTCCTTATTGGGGATGTTCCCGCAGGGTTTGCGCAATGATACCCAGAAGAATCTGAAACGGCTTGGCATCGAAGTCTTGTTAGGCTGTACTGTTTTGAAAGCCACGGGCTCTACGCTGCATATTTCAAACGGAAAGGTGTTTGATGAAGTGTTGTTTATTTGGACGGCGGGAGTCAAGACCGCTTTATTTGTAGAACAGCTGCCTTTTGAAAAAAACAGGCAGGGAAGGCTTAAAGTGGATGCGTACTTGAGGGTCCAAGGCGATATCTTTGCTGCAGGAGATGCCTCGGCATTTTTTTATCGCGGCAACCCCCTGCGCATGGCAGTTCAGTTTTCGATACTGCAGGGCCGGGTCGCAGCAGAAAACATGCTGAGGCGTATGCGTAACGCACCGCTAAAGGAATTCAAGCCCGTTGACCTGGGGTATATCATACCAATGGCAAACAACCGTTCTTGCGGCATGGTAATGGGTATATATGTGAAGGGTATATTGGCTACGTTATTGCATTATTTGATGTGCCTATACAGGTTGCCGACACTGAGGAATAAATTGGGGCTCATGCGTACGTTGCGTATATGAAAGGCTTATGTACATATTGCACAATAGGAGGGCATCATGAAAGAAAAGGTAGAGGCGGTATTAGAAAAGATCAGGCCGGCCCTTGAGGCTGATGGCGGCAATGTGGAATTGATTGAAGTGACTCCCCAGGGAGTTGTTAAAGTCAGGCTCAAGGGAAGCTGCGGATGCTGCCCGATGAGCCAGATGACTTTGAAAATGGGGATTGAGCGGATGCTTAAAGAAGCTATCCCTGAGGTAAAGGAAGTAGTGGCGGTGTAACGAAAACTAAACTATATATAATCTGCCGCAGCAGGGATTTAGAAGGGTTTAAAAATGAGTTTTGAATCTTAGAAAGGAGCGTCTCCATGCGCATAGAAGAGAGGGGCGGGGCATTGGTGATTGTCGATTTCAACGATTTCGAAGCCTATAAAATTGCCTGTAAGATCGAGAAAGACGGCATCGCTTTTTACGGGAAACTCCTCGCAAAGCAGGGTAGCAACTCGGTTGCGGCGGGCTCCTTGCGTTTTTTATTGAAGGAAGAACAAAGGCACCTTTCCTTATTTGAAAATTCACTCTCCGCGCTACGCCAGAAGAAAGAAGATACCACCGAAGACGAGGACCTTTTAGGCAGCCTTGAGTACGGAATATTTGAGTTTTATCAGAGCCCGGAAGAGCTGGATGCGCTGGCGAACAATTTTTTGAAAGCGCTCAAAATAGGGATTGCAATCGAAAATAATTCAATAAAGTTTTATAATGCCTGCAAGACCCAGTTAAAAGGCAGGGATGTGCAAGAGGCGATTGCGTCTGTCATTGAAGAAGAAAAAAGACACAAACAGGCCCTCGAAGACATCCTGAGCAATCTTTAGGCATCACGTTACGGTTCCCTGCAGTCAGGCTTGGCCCATGAACAACACTCATACCCCTTCTCTCGAGTCTATTTTTCAGGAATATAAGGGAAAGGTCTTCAGGCTTGCCTTAAGCATTGCCAGGAATGAGAAAGATGCCGAAGATATCCTGCAAAATACATTCGTAAAGATAGTCACGCACCTTAACCGCTTTAAGGGAACATCAAAGCTTTCGACATGGATTTACAAAATTGCCTACAATGAAGCGCTTATGTACCTTAGAAAAAAGCGCCGCCAGAAGCGGGTATCCGATTCCTTTAAGGCACAGGTGGCCACACAGGATATCTATATTAATTGGCCGAAGCTGCCCGATGCGCAATTACTTCAACAGGAATTGAAAAATAAGGTCGATACGGCCCTTAAGAATATGCCCCTTGTGTATAAAATACCGCTTGTCCTTGACAGCACAGATGATTTGGCATTAAAAGACATCGCCAAAATCTTAAAATTAAGACTAAACGCAGTCAAGACACGCCTGCACCGGGGCAGGCTCATGCTTAAAAACATATTATCCGATTACGTGAAGAGCCGTTTTATAAAGGAAACACAGCCTCAAAAGGAGAAGGGTTGCCGGGGTGTAATCGGTTTTCTCTATGAGTACGCCCAGCATTCTTTGCCGCCGAAAAAGGGACTAGCCTTCAAGAAGCATATTAAGGATTGTAAGAGCTGTAATACCTTTTTGGGCCACTACCTTAGCGCTATCCGGCTTACCCGCGTGCTTGAATGCCGGGATATCCCTGCGCCGCTGCAGGATAAAATAGCAACCTTTCTGCGCCTCAACCAGAAACAATAATGAAACCTTTTGTATTGCGGCGTATCCAAAGGGAATAATTGAGGCTGGATAGGGGCTTGTATGCGTGATATAATAATAAGGATTTTGGTATGAAATTACAGAGAGCCTTATTGATAGTTGACCTGCAGAACGATTTCTGCCGAGGGGGTTCTTTGGCAGTCCCTGAAGGAGAAAAAACAGTCCCCCTGCTAAACAAGTATATCCGTATTTTTTCCAAACACGGTTTACCTATTTTTGCGTCACGGGACTGGCATCCGCAAAAGACGGTTCATTTTAAACGCTTCGGGGGAGCCTGGCCCGTTCATTGCGTGCAGGGCACCTTTGGTGCGCGTTTTTATAAAGGTTTGAGATTACCGGAAGCAACAATCATTCTATCAAAAGGGGCAAGCTCCGACGAAGACAATTATTCGGTATTTCAGGCAAAGGACTCAAGCGGTCTCGATTTTATCAGTCTCCTGAAGAACTCACATATCAATGAGTTATATGTGGCAGGCCTGGCAACAGAGTATTGCGTTAAATATTCCGTGCTGGATGCATTAAAGTACGGCTTTAGGGTTAGGTTGCTTGAGGATGCGATACGGGGAGTCAATATAAAACCCACGGATTCCCGGCAGGCAATACACACAATGATAGCGCACGGTGCAACAAAAACCGACTTTAAAAAAGTCGCAACACAATTTAGCCGGATCCGCCGATAAACACTACATTCTATGCACATGGGGGACGTGTTGGCAAAGGAATGGCTTGACTACGGAACAACTTTAGTAAAGAGCTTACAGCTTGAATTAAGCCCTGTGTCGGTAAGCCGTATCCCGTCAGCACAGTGTATGCAGCCTCCGGGGGAAAAAGTCCGCATATGCAGGGCATTTCTCGATGCCTCCAAGGGAAAGACCATAGTCGTAAATAAAGCAAATAATAGTTGTTTTGGCGCCAGCTGGCATCTGGGGTTTCACAAAATGGACGACCCTAAAATTGCCGGCATGGTGAAGAAATTTGTAGTGGAGGGAGAAAAACTTTTTTGTTCTTATGCGGCGCTTGATACGCTTATGGCGCAGATAGGAGAGGTGCAGGATAATTCCGGCATTTCTTTTTTGCTCGCTCCTTTAGAGAAAGCCCGGGAGCAGCCGGAACTGGTGCTTTTTGTCTGTAACGCCGAAGAGGCATGCCGTCTGCTTACGCTTTGTGTCTTTCTTGACGGGAAGATGCCGAAGATAAAAATAGGAGGCCCTACCTGTAGAATGGCAGTTATGTATCCCCTGACGGAGAAAGAAACAAACCTTTCGTTTTACGATTATACCGCACGCAAACTCTGTAATGTCGAAAAAGATAAATTGTTGCTGAGTATCCCCTACGAAAGGATACCGGCCATGGTTGAGGCAATAGAAAAGTGTTCTGCGGGGACGGCAAAAATCGAATATCCCGAAGAGTTCCGCCAGTTTCTAAAGGCACGCGTAGGTGCCCGTTAACATAAGGAGGGGGGGTATGGATAAATATCGCTGTGAGGTGTGTAATTATGTATATGACCCTGCATTAGGCGACCCGGATTCAGGAGTTCCTGCGGGAACCCCGTTTGAAAAACTACCCGACGATTGGGTCTGCCCGGTGTGCGGCGCGGACAAAAGCCAATTTGTAAAGGAAGGATAACTATGAAGCCATACGAAATCAAAAAAGGGATATATTGGGTGGGCGTAGTGGACTGGAACGTCCGCACGTTCCACGGGCATACCTATACGACAAAAAGAGGCACTACCTATAATGCCTACCTTATCATTGACGACAAGATTACTTTGGTGGATACGGTATATGGCCCTTTTGCCGACGAGATGCTTGAAAAAATTGCGCATATAGTCCCTGCGGAAAAGATCGATTACATTATCGCCAACCACGTAGAGACAGACCATTCCGGCGCTTTGCCGGCTCTGATGCGCCGCTGTCCGGGTGCGAAGGTATTCGGGACAGAGAAATGCAGGGATGGCTTGTACAAGAATTATTACGGCAAATGGGAATTTAAGACGGTAAAGACCGGCGATACCTTGTCGCTTGGCAGGCGCAGCCTTTCCTTTATTGAAGCGCCGATGATCCACTGGCCTGACAGTATGTTTACCTATTGCCCGCAGGAGAAGCTGCTTTTGCCTAACGATGCCTTCGGCCAGCACTATGCGACAAGCGAGCGTTTTGACGATGAGGTAGACAACAGTATCCTCATGGAAGAGGCCACAAAATATTATGCGAATATTCTTTGGCCCCTGGGTTCGGTTATTGCACGAAAGATCGAAGAAGTCAAAAAACTTAATATTCCCATTGATATGATTGCGCCTAGCCACGGGATTATCTGGAGAAAAGATCCCTTTAAAATTATTGATGCCTATGTGCAGTGGGCCGGGAACACCACGAAGGAAAAGGTTGCGGTTGTATATGAGACAATGTGGGGTGCTACGGAAAAAATGGCGCGCAGGATGGCCGAAGGGATCATTGATGCGGGAGTGGGGGTTACACTTTTTGACGTCAACCTTTCCGACCGCACAGAAATAATTTCCGAAATGCTCGATACAAAAGGTTTTCTGTTCGGCTCTTCAACGCACGATAACGATATGCTCCCCGGGATAGCCGGGTTCCTCGAGTTCTTGAAAGGCCTAAAGGCAAAAGGCAGGGTTGCCTCTGCGTTTGGTTCTTACGGGTGGGGAGGCGGCGCAACAAAAGAGATCGAACAGGTGCTTTCAGAGTCAGGCATCGCAATTGCCCAACCTTCGATCGCCGTGAAATATATGCCCGATGAGAAAGAAATGGCGCAATGCTATGATTTCGCAACAACGTTTGCGCAGGCGGTAAAAAAAGGAGGCAGTGATGGGTCCCGTTGAGGCACTGAAACTTGCGTTGGGTGAAGAAAACAAGGCAATCGCACTCTATGAACAGTTTAACCGTGAGCACCCTCAACTCAACGACATTTTCCTTTTCTTAATAAACGAGGAACATAAGCATAGAAATTTACTTGAAAAGAAGATATCAGAGCTAACGAAATACTAATTTCTCTCTCGTCTTGTGCCTAAAAGAGGCTTCGCATAAAGGCGCCTCCTAGGTACACGTAAGAGGACCTGTTTTTATGGAAGAGGTCTACGATATCCTTATTATTGGAGCAGGCCCTGCCGGCATTACTGCCAGCGTCTACGCAGCCCGTAAGAAAATGTCAACCCTGGTAATCTCAAAGGATATTGGGGGCCAGGCAGCCTGGAGCGGAGACGTTGAGAATTACACGGGGTATCAGTTTATCTCCGGCCCTGACCTTGTGGCACGTTTTGAAGAACATATGCATACCTATAATGTTCAGTTACGCGAAAACGAAGAGACGCTCGGGCTGGACAAGACAGGCCGCGCCATCCTTGTTAAAACAACCAAGAGCCAATATCGGGCTAGAACAGTAATTATTGCTTCGGGCAAACGGTCTAAGGAGCTAGGAGTCCCTGGCGAAAAAGAATTTAAAAATAAAGGCCTTACCTATTGTGCTACCTGTGACGGGCCCCTCTTTGCCGGAAGACAGGTGGCAGTGATAGGAGGGGGCAACTCTGCCCTTGATGCAACACTGCAGCTTTTGCGTATTGCCGCGCATATCTACGTGGTGAATAATGCAGCACACCTAGGCGGCGATACGGTGATGCGGCAAAAAGTAGAATCAAGCAACAGGGTGAGCGTATGCAATAACAGCAAAGTAACGGCAGTGCTCGGCGACAAGATGGTTACCGCGCTTAAGGTGCAGGGGCCGGATAAAGAAGAAACATTAGCAGTTACCGGAGTTTTTGTTGAGATAGGGCTTATCCCAAATTCAGATTTTGCATCGGGGATTGCCAAAAATGAATTGGGTGAAATCAAGGTAAATTGCCGAAATGAAACGAACATCCCGGGCGTTTTTGCAGCCGGAGACGTGACAGACGTGCCCGAGAAACAGATTATTATTGCCGCGGGAGAAGGCGCAAAAGCCTGCCTGTCCGCATTTAGGTATTTGGCTCAGTCCGCCCCTTAGGTTTTTCTTATGCCAGGATTCCAAACAAAAGAAGACAGCAGAAGACTCAAACAGCTAAGCATGGCTGTTGTTTTTATAGGCATCATTATCGGCGGTTGGTTTTTTCCTCTTATCGGCCTTTTGATTCCTGTCTGTATGGTGCTTGCGCTCCTTATCGGCTTACGCAACGGCAGAAAATGGTGCGATTGGATGTGCCCGCGCGGAAGTTTCTTTGATGCCATTTTACGCATTGTAAGCCCGCGTAAAAAGATCCCTGCGCTGTTTAAGCGTTTTCCTTTCCGCCTGGTTGTATTGTTGGCGCTTATGGCAATGATGGTGTCGAGGCTTCTACAGTATTGGCCTGACCCTTATGCGATAGGGATATTTTTTGTCAGGCTCTTATCAGTGATTACTATGATAGGCGTTGCGCTCGGTGTTATATTTCATCAGCGTGCCTGGTGTTCGTTTTGCCCGATAGGAACCCTCGCCGGCTGGTTAGGCCCGGCTTCCCGGAAACTTACCATCGACAGCCGGCTTTGCGTAGAGTGTAAGCTATGTCATAAGGTCTGCCCGACACAGGTTAACCCCCTTGCGTTTAAAAAGGACGCTACTGAAGTAGTCAGGGACCGTGATTGCCTGAAGTGCGGTTTATGTCTTGCCGCCTGTCCTACGGACGCCCTGGCATTTGCGCGTAAAAAGACAGGCGAGAAAGAACCAGGCCCCAGCACAAGGAAAATGCCCGGCTGATACTATGCATAGAATATTATTTCATATCGGGCCTATATACGTGTATTCGTACGGAGTAATGTTGGCGCTGGCATTTGCTGCTGGGACATATCTTGCGGTTGTCCGGGCTAAGCGCGAAGGCATTGCGTACACAAAAGTCATCGACCTGATTTTTTATGTCCTCATTGCATCTTTGGTAGGCGCAAGGCTGATGTTCGTATTGCTCAATGCAGGGTATTATCTGGCCCATCCGTTTGAGATATTTAAGATTTGGGAAGGCGGGCTTGTATTCTATGGCGGATTCCTGAGCGGGTTCGTGATGTCTTTATGGTTTCTCAGGAAAAATACGCTTAACGTTTGGCAAGTTGCCGATATCCTCGCTCCTTCGCTTGCGCTGGGTACGGCTATTGGCAGGATAGGATGTTTTTTAAACGGCTGCTGCTATGGAAAGATTTCTTATGCCTGGGGAATGCGTTTTCCTTCCTCGGGAGAGCCTCCTGTATATGCCCAACAACTCTTTGATGGCCTTATTCCCTACGCAGCTGCGTGTTCTTTACCGGTATTGCCTACCCAGCTCTATGAAGCCTTTGCCTATTTTGCGCTCTTTATTTTTCTTCTCTGGATTGACCGGCATAAAAAGCGGCAAGGCGTTTTATTCTGGAATTTCGTCTTTTTGTATTCCGTAGCCAGGTTCATTATCGAGAGTTTCCGGTATTACGAAACTAATTTTATTGTATTCGGATTTCTGACCGTATCGCAGCTCATCAGTATGGCGCTTGCATTGGTTGCGCTTGTGTCTTTAGTGCGGATTGCCACTCAACCTTCAAGCCGTGCCCCGAAAAAATAAAAGCTTACTTACACTATTCCTTTTTTTCCTTTTTCTCCTTTGCGTTCATCTTTGCTGCCTTGCCCAGGACAATACAGAAATCCCCCCTTTTAACCGTCGCGACAAAGTGCTTATCTTAGCACCCCACCCGGACGATGAGTCCATAGGCACTGCAGGCGTTATCCAGCGCGCACGTCAAGCAGGGGCACAGGTAAAGGTAGTCTGTTATACCAACGGCGACCATAATGAACTCGCTTTCATAGTGTATGAAAAAAGGCTGGTTCTGAAAAAGAGCGGTTTCATTTATATGGGCAAGATAAGAAAAGAGGAGACTGTTTCCGCGATGGAATCCCTGGGGCTTACACGTAAGGATTTGATATTCCTCGGTTACCCTGATTTCGGGACAATGGAAATCCTTACCAAATACTGGGGGGGCACAAAGCCTTTTCGTTACCTTCTCACGCGGATTTCCCGGGTCCCCTACCAGGACGCCCTTTCTCCCAATGCACCTTACGTAGGCGAGAGCATTTTGGGGGATATCAAAAAAGTGCTTCGTGAGTATAAGCCGAACAAAATATTCGTTTCTCACCCCGCAGATTCCAACAGGGACCATAAGGCGCTGTATCTTTTCTTAAGAATAGCGCTGTGGGACCTCAGCCAAGAGCTTAAAGAGCCGCAACTCTTTGCGTACCTGATCCACGTGGTAGGCTGGCCTAAGCCCAGGGGCTATCATCCCGGACTTACCATTTCCCCTCCGAAACGGCTGTTGCATTGCAGTATTCCCTGGCAGGGCCTTGCTCTCACAGAAGAAGAAATCCAGCGTAAATATAAGGCAGTCTCGTTTTATAAAAGCCAGATTAAATACAACCCGCCTTATTTATTCACCTTTGCGCGCAAAAACGAGATTTTTGGCGATTTCCCGCCACTGTTTCTTAAAATGCAGGGGCGGGAAGAGTTCTACTGGCAGTCTCTTAACGAAGAGAGCAATACGGATGAGCCTGCCTCTTTTTTGCCGGTTGTCGGGTATGCGTATAAAGGCAATAACTTATATGTAAGGGTAAAGTTGAGAAAGAAGCTTATCGGCAAGGCCCGCATCAGTATTTTTCTGCTCGGCTACAGGCACGATACCGATTTTGCAGCGATGCCCAAGATACAGATTACCGCAGGCGCAGGCAGCGTGCGGGTGAAGGAAAAAAAGAGCGTGGTTTTTATCAAGGGATTACAAAAAAGCATTGAGAGGGACGCCCTTATCTTGAAAATCCCGCTGGCAAGTCTAGGTAGCCCGGAATACATCTTAAGCAGTATTCGTACCGCTTCCTCCTCTTTAATCGATACCAATGCCTGGCGGATACTGCAGTTGCGTAAGAAATGACCGGCGTAGCGGTAAGAAAATACGCCCCGCCTGACAGGGAGAGCGTGCGCCAGATCGCCTGGCTCACTGCTTTTATGGGAGAGCCCGCTGATGTATTTTTCGACGGCAAGGAGGTCCTCGCCGATTTTCTGACTCTTTACTTTACTGATTATGAGCCGCAGTCTTGTTTTGTCGCAGAAGCCGATAATAGAATTATCGGCTATCTTTTGGGGTCAACCGATACGCGCAGGATCCAAAAGGTTTTTTTCTTTAAGATAGCCTTAAGAATTTTGTTTAAAGGCATAGTATCCGGCGCTTTCTTTTCAAGGAAGAATGCCAGGTTCATCCTTTCCCTTATAAAAAGCCTCTTTGCGCAAGAATTGTATGCGCCGGATTATCATCCAGAATTTCCTGCTACGTTACACATCAATATTCACGGGGAATTCCGTGGCCAGGGCGTTGGTGCGATGCTTATGTCTTCTTTTTCTAGCTATGTAAAAGAACGCCGGATAAAGGGGGTATGCCTTTCGACCATGTCAGAAAAGGCAACGTTGTTTTTTGAAAAAATGGGTTTTCGTGTATTGTACCGGTCAACGCGGTCTTATTTTAAACATATTCTTGGTCACGCTATTTCGGTGTATACCTACGGAAAGAGATTTTGAGCAGCTTCGGGAAATTGTATTGCTTTTTGAAAAAGGTATGCTATCATAGAATAAATTTTTTAAACAAAAGGGAGGGATAATGGGTTCGTTTGATTTATTATTATTGGCGCCAGCGGGGTCTATCCTGGCACTGGGGTTTGCTACTTTCTTCGCCTTAAGCATCTTGAAGAAAGACGAGGGCACGGATAAAATGAAACAGATTGCCCAGGCAGTGAGGGTCGGGGCATGGGCATATTTGAAACGGCAATATACCGGCGTCGCCTTGTTTTTTGTGGCGATGTTCTGTATTCTTTTGTGGCTTGCCATAAAAGGGTATTTGGTTATTTTTGTCCCTTTTGCGTTTTTGACCGGAGGCTTTTTCTCGGGACTGTCGGGCTTTATCGGGATGTCTATTGCCACCCAATCCTCCAACCGCACTGCAGCCGCTGCCATGAAAAGCTTAAATGCTGGGCTTCGCGTTGCTTTCTCAAGCGGGGCAGTCATGGGATTGACGGTAGTAGGCTTAGGGCTCCTTGACTTAAGCATTTGGTACTATTTTCTTGACTGGTATTATTCTTCCCATCTTACCCCCGCAGGTATTGATAAGATCGCCGCAATTACTTCTACAATGCTCTGTTTCGGGATGGGCGCAAGCTCTATGGCCCTTTTTGCCAGGGTCGGAGGCGGGATCTTTACCAAGGCCGCAGATGTGGGCGCGGATTTGGTGGGTAAGGTTGAGGCAGGCATCCCGGAAGATGACCCTCGCAACCCCGCAGTCATTGCCGATAATGTCGGGGACAATGTCGGAGATGTTGCAGGCATGGGAGCAGACCTTTATGAATCCTATGTGGGTTCGATTGTGGCTACTTCGGCGCTTGGCGTTGCCGCAGGATTGGGAGTTGCAGGCGTCACCGTGCCTATGGTCATGGCAGCCGTGGGTGTCGTTGCTTCAATAATCGGCACTTTTTTCGTCAGAAGCAAAGAAGACGCAAGCCAGCCCGTTCTCTTGGCAGCTTTGAGAAAAGGCGTATTTTCAAGCTCTCTTTTGATTGCGGTCGCATCTTATTTTTTGATTAAATATACGCTTGGAATGGAACACATCGGCGTGTACTGGGCAGTGCTATCCGGCCTTGTTGCCGGAGTAATAATAGGCCTGATTACCGAATTTTTTACCTCAAGCGGCTTTAAGCCTACGCGCGCCATTGCTGATGCTGCACTCACCGGTCCTGCAACCGTTATTATAGAAGGAATGGCAGTAGGGATGATGTCAACTGCGCTGCCCGTTATTGTGGTCGGAATCGCCATCCTGGCCAGTTATTTCTTATCAGGGGGAGCCGCCAATTTTAACACCGGCCTTTACGGTGTAGCTATTTCTGCGGTAGGAATGCTTTCTACGTTAGGAATAACTCTGGCAACAGATGCCTATGGTCCGGTTGCGGATAATGCCGGGGGTAATGCGGAGATGTCTGGCCTCCCTCCGGAAGTAAGAAAAAGGACGGATGCCCTTGATGCACTGGGCAATACCACCGCAGCAACAGGAAAAGGCTTTGCGATTGGCTCGGCTGCACTAACCGCTCTTGCCCTTATTGCTGCCTACCGCGAGCAAGTCCTTCTTATAGAAGGCAAGGAAATTATGTTAAGCCTGCTGAATCCTAATGTCTTAGTGGGCCTTTTTATCGGGGCAATGTTGCCCTTTTTATTTTGTTCTTTGACTATGCAGGCAGTAGGAAGAGCCGCGGGCAAAATTGTGATTGAGGTGCGCAGGCAATTCAAGGAAATAACCGGTCTTATGGAAGGCAAGGCCGACCCTGATTACGCCCGGTGTGTTACTATTGCAACTGCCTCTGCCCAGAAAGAAATGATTCTACCCGCCCTGATGGCTATTGCAGCGCCTTTGCTTGTGGGGATTTTTGTGGGAGTTGAAGCAGAGGCAGGTCTTTTGACCGGAGCCACGGTAAGCGGTTTTGTGCTTGCTATAATGATGGCAAATTCCGGGGGCGCCTGGGATAACGCGAAAAAATATATAGAAGAAGGCCATTATGGCGGCAAAGGTTCTTTGGCGCATAAGGCAGGAGTAGTCGGCGATACTGTAGGCGACCCTTTTAAGGATACATCCGGGCCTTCACTTAATATCCTCATCAAATTGATGTCTATGGTATCTATCGTGTTTGCTTCTTTTATTGTGCGTAATACCTTCTTTAAATAACATCCTCCCATCGTAAAGCCAGGGTAAACTTCATCCCTGGCTTTTTTTTGAAAAAATACTTGACAGGATGAGCTTTTATGCTATACTCTACAATGTTGATAGACATAATAGAGAAATGAGGAGGAATAGTGAGAATAACTTATCGAGGAGACTACGCGTTAAAAGCAGTTCTTGACCTGGCGCTTAATGAAGGAAGAGTAGTAACTATTCACGAGCTAGCCAAGAGGGCAGATATACCGATAAAATTCCTTGAGCAAGTACTCCTTGATTTAAAAAGAGGGAGTTTTGTTGAAAGCAGGCGCGGCAAGATAGGGGGGTATCTTTTGGCCAGGCCTGCCAGCCGTATAAAGTTAGGTGAAGTAATCAGGTTTATCGATGGCCCTATTGAGCCGATAACCTGCGTTGAAAAGAACTACTCCGGATGCACCGATATCTACAAATGCGTGTTCCGCGCAATCTGGGTAGAGGTAGCTTTAGCAACTTCGAATATAATCGACAATGTCAGCTTTGAGGATTTAGCCAACCAGGTAAGGAGCCACAAGCGGGAATTTGAGTATTCCATTTGATAATGAGGCAGAGAATAGACATATGGTACAAAAAAGCAAAAACATAGTTAATGACGCCATAATAAAGGATATAGGTAAGACGGTCCACGGCCTACACTACGGCTCAATACTGATAACCGTGCATAATGCCCGGATAGTCCAAATAGAGGTATCTCAAAAGAGCCGGTTTGACGATGTGTGGCTTCTTGAAGGAGGTGGTGGTATCTAACATTAAAAAAGGTTTGTCCTTGTCTACCGGACTGCCGAAAGACAGTGTTCTTTTGAAAATTAACCCGTACGCGATGCAACCAGTCAACTGGAGATCAAGTACTTTTTAGGAGGTTTTGATGAAACGAATTGCATTAATGAGCGCGATCTCCGTGTTGACAGTTGTGTTTTTAATATCATTTGCGCAGGCAGGTCCGCCTTTTAATAATCTTGAGGGGGTGGGCGGAGTCGCATTTAATCCGCTGGCGTATCTGGCAGATTCCGAAGGGAGCGCAACCCACATCAAAATCAACGATGTTGATGTAGTAGGCGCACCTAGGCTTGGCGGGTGGTATGTAAGTTTAGGTGACGTTGATGTAGATTGGACCACTATCGGGATTGCGGACACCTTCTTTAAGAGGCTGGAAATTTCCTACGGTTATGAGACTATTAACCAGGCAAATGTCAATGCCAAACATAAAAACAACCTGGGAGGTAAGCTGCTCCTATTGCCGGAAAACGCCTTTGACACAAAATTCATTCCTGCGGTATCTATCGGAGGCATCTTGAAACATACTTCCAATGTGGGTGTGGGGGTGGATGCAAGCAGCGTCGATTATTATCTGGTGGCAACGAAGTTGGTTACCCAGTTGCCCAGACCTCTGCTGCTTTCCGCAGGCGCACTTTCTACCGAAGGAAAGGCTACTGGCGTGTTTGGATATGACAAAGACAGGAAGACAATAGCGTTCGGCAATATCGACGTGGTTCTCCCGGGGGATTTTATTGCCGGGTTTGAATTTAAACAGGGAGCGCGATATCCTGACTGGAAAGATGCTAATTATTGGGATGCGCATGTTGCCTGGGCGCCAAACAAGAACCTGACGTTTATTCTGGCATATGTTGATGCAGGCAATCACAAATCAAGCAATAAAACAGGCCTGGGCCAGGGAGTTGTTTTGAGCGCACAGTATGCGTTTTGACGAGGATGAATTACAAATAAGATAGGGAGAGGCGGGGGGAAACCCTCTCCCTATCTTAAACTTAAAAAAGGAGCAAAGGCATGAGCAAAATCGATACCCAACTAAAAACAGAAACACTTGCGTTGCATGGGGGCCAGGAGCCGGATCCGGCAACAGGCGCAAGGGCGGTGCCTCTCTATCAGACAACGTCGTATCAGTTCAAAAACACGGAACACGCCGCCAACCTTTTCGGCCTAAAAGAGTTCGGGAACATCTACACGCGCATTATGAACCCGACTACCGACGTGTTGGAAAAAAGGGTTGCGCTTTTAGACGGCGGCATTGGCGCGCTGGCAGCAGCCAGCGGCCAATCGGCAATCACCCTTGCCCTCCTCAATATTGCAAAGGCAGGAGATGAGATCGTCTCGGCGGATAACCTCTACGGTGGCACCTACAACCTCTTCCATTACACCTTCCCGCGTTTAGGCCTTAAAGTGCATTTTGTAAAATCCAATGACCTCAATGCGCTTCAGAAGGCGATAACACCCAAGACCAAGGCCGTGTATGCGGAATCAATAGGGAACCCCAAGCTGGACGTAGCGGATTTGGAGGGCATCGCAAAAGTAGCCCATAAGAACGGTTTGCCCTTTGTGCTCGATAATACCGTGTCTCCTTATCTGCTCCGTCCTGTGGATTTTGGAGTGGATATTGTGGTGTATTCTGCTACAAAATTTATCGGCGGCCA
>JBFMDA010000035.1:0-15587 GCA_040754255.1 Candidatus Omnitrophota bacterium
GTGAACGCGCTAATTCCGGGTTTCTAAAAATGCGTACGCACGCATCGGCTATTGCCTGAGGGTCAGCAGGCGGGACAAGCAGGCCGTTCTTAGAATCTTCAATGATATCCACCACTCCTCCGACAGATGTAGCCACTACAGGGACACCGCTTGCCTGAGCCTCTATAATTACCCTGCCAAATGCCTCCTGCGTGACAGTAGCCAACACAAGAAGGTCTAAATTCTTTACGATGAACGGAATATCTCTCTGATTCCCCAGAAACTCCGTACAATGAGTCAAGCCAAGCCTTCGCACCATAACCCGGACCTGCTCTTTATACACTTCTTTGGAAGCAGGCGCGTCCCCTATAATCCATACCTTAAGTTCAGGGATAATCCTGAGCACCTTTGCCATCGCCTGAATAAAATAAAGGTGGCCCTTAAGAGGGACTATTCTGCCGATAATACCCACATTAAACGAATCCTTATGCTGCCTCTTCTTTCTGACAAACTGAAATTTCTCCAAATCCACACTACGAGGAATAAGGGCAAGGCGCTCGTAAGGGACCGCGAAGTCATCGATCATATGCCGCGCAACCACATTACTGATCACTATGACTTTTTTTCCCCACCCCATTACCTCGCTTGCAAAATGCTTTTTATAATATCCATGGCATGTGGTAATAAATACTTTCTTTAGGCGCCGGCTGGCAAAATATCCGATCCAGGCAGGGACTCTTGAACGGGCATGCACGATATCTATCTCTTCCCGTTCGATGATGCGGCAAAGCTTAGGAATCATGCGCACAATATTATACAGGGACTTCTTATTGACCGGCAATTGATAATGAATCGCGCCGCAGGCAAGAAGCTCCTTAACCAGCTCTCCTCCGCTGGAGACCACTACTGCTTTGTGGCCACGCAACAGAAGGTGCCTGGCTAAATCCAGCGTCCCGGTCTCAACTCCTCCGACATTTAATGCAGGTACGATTTGTAATACGTTCATTGCCTTAAGAGACAAATTATGATATACTACGGCTAATGGAAAAAGATCTCTTAACCATATTGGTCATCATCCTGGTAGTCCTGCTGGTCGTTGCCGTCATCGGCAGGGTATTCAGTTTTTTGTTGAACGCCCACGGCGCAAAGAAAAAAAAGATCAACCTTGACGATCAGCTTGCCGTCGAACAACAAAAGAGCGTTGCGCAGCAGAAAAAGTACGAAGAGGAATACCGCGCCCTCATCGAAAAATCCAAGTCGGACCTAAAGGCATTCATGGAAAAACAGAGCGCCGCGCAATAAGTCCCCTCCTACATTACCCTGCCTATTTTTTCTTTTACTAATGCCTCATCCTGCAGCCTCTTTATCGGCGGAGGCCTACGGAAGAGAGACTCAACCTGCGAACCCAGCTCATCAACGTCTACAAGATAGATACATTGCTTTGCCGCCAGGTGCTCCAAAAACCGCCTGTGGCGAAGGTTCATCTTTGTTTTGAATACTACCACATATCGCCCTGCGCTGGCAGCTTCAGAAACCATCGAGATACTCTCTCCGGAAACTATCACGCAAGAACTTAAACCCAGTATGCCTCCGACTGCTTCGGGGATATTCGTTTCATTCGCAATGACCAATAATTTGCAACGCGCAAAACCTCCAAATTGCTCCCTGGCCAAAGCCTCGATATCAGACGGGGTCCTGCGGGAAGTAGTCATAAGCATTTCACCGTCAATCCTCTCCAGGGCCTGTTGTATCTGCAGGAAGACCTTTTGCATGAGCCCTTTTTCCATAGGAAAGCTCTTTGTAGCGCCGCCGATTAGGCATCCGAGTACTGCCTTTTTGTCAAAATGCAGGCGATTGCCCAGCAGCGCAGCGTTAGATTGAAGGTATGCTGCATCTACAAGGTTCAAAGAACCGTCTGTAATTACCACGTTTTTCCTGCGTGCAGGATTATCGTGCCTAGGCATAATCACCAAATCAAACCTCCGGGTGCTTAAAAGGCCCGGCCTCATAAGTACCACCGACTTGGCGGCATTTTCCCGCGCAATGAGAAAGTTGATTCCTGCGGTTTGCGAGCCGCAGGAAATTACGACATCGGGATTCGCAGCTGTAAGCGTCTTATATGCGTTTTCCTGAAGCGTTTTCCTCAGGCACCACATACATCCCTGGCAACAATATTTGCCCGCGAATAAGGCGCTTAGGGATAGGCAGTGCTTTAAAAAGCCGCTCTTGCTATTGACCTGGGCAACACAGATACGGGAGCGGATGCCCCTGCCCGAGAAGGCATCCTGCAGAATCTTGGCAGCTGCCTGAGACTGCCTCAGATGCCCTGTTTTGCCGTCGCTTAAGATAAGAATATTCCTTTCTTTTGAGTATTTCCATATTTTATATACCCACAAATATTCATCGGGATATATACGGATGAGGCCTTCAAATAGCGAGATTACATCCTGCACATTGTTCCGCACATCCTCTTTAAGGTTGCCTGTTTTATTAAGTTGATACGGAGATCCAACGATGACTTTAAGATAAGGGCCATTTACACGCGAAAAAAACACAGGCACCAGCGCGCAGCCGTATTTGAGTGCGAGGCGTACTGCACCAGATGCCATGGATGCCTCTTTGCCGAAAAACGGTACTAAGACACCTTGCCTGCCTCCCTGGTCAGCCGTCATTGCGATTATCTGGTTATTCTGCAGGCACCTCTTAATATCCCTGATAGAACTTTCTTCGGCAGCAACACCGGTGATTGGGCCATCCCTTTGCATCAAGTGCCCGCCCTGCAAGCTGCGGTAACGGTCTAAAACGCGGCTGAGCCGCGGATACCGTTGGTCCCTGACGAACACAACCACCGCAAGCCCGACGTTAAGGCTTATCGCATTAGCCAACTCCCAACTTCCTGCATGTACGGTCAGGAGTATTACTCCTTTGCCTTTTGCTAAGGCATCATGGATATGCGACAATCCTTCAAGCGTAACATACTTTTGGATATAGTCCTGGTTGATAAGCGGGATAAAAAATATATCTATAAGGTTCTGCCCCAATTTCTGATAAAACGACCTTGTGACCCTGCGGATCCCGGCAGGTTCAGTGCCTGCCGGCATTGCCCGCTTTATATTCGCATAGGCCAGGCTTCTGTGTTTGCTGTCTAATGCATAGAGGAGGCTGCCGAGTAGTTTCCCCACATACACGGCAAACTGACGGGGCAACATTCTTAAAACCGGCCCGAGAAGTTCAACGAGAATAGAGAGCAAGTAATCTATTAGAGAATTCTTTTTCATTCTTATATATGGCCATTTGTATCTTTAATACAAGAATGGATACTCCCGTATTCCTGTATTGAGGCATAAGGTGAATGAGGCGGACTGAATCCTTTTCGGTCGTCAGGATAGTGGTCACGCCGCCTTCGCGGCAGGCACGCATCACTTCTGCGATATCTGTGTCTTCATAGCAATAATGGTCAGCAAACACAAAAGACAAAACAACGTCAGCACCAGCCTCTCTTATGCTTTGCGTAAAAGACCCGGGGTCAGCTATACCACAGAGCAGAGCCACTTTTTTCCCTTTACACAACGATACATCTAACATCGCATCTTTATTCTCGATTTGGTAAAAACCCAGGGGCTGGTAGCGTGATTCAACAATCAATGCAGAAGGGTAGCGCGTCGCCAGGTATTCTTTCAGGGGCCGGGTATCGGTGTGCGCGAAGACCTTGGTAAGCACAAAAATATCTGCGCGCGCAAGGGATTGTACCGGCTCACGCAAAATACCCCGGGGGATCATTCTAAAGTTACCGAAAGGATTGTTGGCATCTATGGTCACGATCTCAAGATCCTTGTGAATATGCCACTGCTGAAAGCCGTCATCAAGAATAGCGGTATCTACCTTATACCCTGCCACTGCCTTGCGTAATGCCCGCACCCTGTCGGTGTCAGCAATAAATACCGTATTATCAAGATTGAGCGAGAGCATATACAACTCGTCTCCTAATGTAGCGTACGGCACAACAGGTATATTGCTACCCTTACAGCACGGCCTCTTATAACCGCGGCTTATAATCGCATGCCGATGGTTGTGCTGGGCAAGAAACCGGGACACACACTCAACGAGCAAAGTCTTGCCTGTACCCCCAAGCACTACATTACCGATACTAATCACTTTACACCCTGCCACATAACGCCTGCGCTGCCTAAAAAGAATGATGAGCCGGATTAATGCAGTATATATAAAAGCAAGGCAAAGAAGGATTGCCTTCAACCCGGAGGCAATAATCCCGCGGCGCTTATCCGAAGCCAATGCGTAAAGATACCATTTAACTTTATTCATGGCAAAAGGTTATGTCTTAAGAAAATTACTGCATCCCGTATTACTTTAAAAATCTATTATAGCTTTAAAAAAACAAAAAGCCAAACACTTTTATGCGCCGCTTAGATAACAAAGGAGTGATACGGAAGGGAAAAAATAAAAGAAAGGTTATCGTAAAAAGACATTCACCTGGCTCGGCTTCCTGATTAAAACCGTGCCTTTTATGACGTGTTCGCCTGTCAAAGACAAAACCACCGGCTCGCCGTTCAAAGTTACCTTGCGTATCTCCAGTAAACCTTTACGCAAGCCCTGTTTCTGAAACACTAGCTTTACACTTGCGCCACGTATCGGACATAAAACCTCTATCTTATTACCATAAAAGTCACAGCCCTGAAGTTTAGGCCTCAACACCACATCGCCCATGCGAAAGTGTATCCCGAAAATCTCATCCATCAAGGTATATATAAACCAGCTTGCCGAGCCTGTAAGATAAAAATAAAGCCCCTGGCCCTGGCCATTAAAATACTCAGGCAACATGGGATATATCTTGGCAGCCGGCGCTGTTGCCATTGCGTAAAGAGAACGGAACACCTCGCTCCCCTCCCTGCTAAACCCCTGCTTATATAATGCATTTGCCAGCATCACTGTCATATGACTGAAAAAAGCGCCGTTTTCCTTGTCTCCGTAAGAAAAACCGAACGCCCTGCCTAACGCAAGGTACGGCCCGCCAAAATCGGTATTGAGGCGAAACCCTTTACGATGCGTATCGTAAAGATGCGCTTTGATGGAAAGCCAAGTCTTTTTTATCTGTGCATCGGTGGCTACGCCGCTCATGATTGCGCATACGCACGTCGCCAGCATCATGCGCGTATTGCCACGGATAACCCCCTCGACCCTTCTGCCGCGATTATCATAGTAGCCGTTGAAAAACCCTTCCCGCAACCACTCTTTTTTCTTAAGCCACGCGCAAAGGTGATTAGCCTTTTCCCGTAAGTCACGTATCAAATCAACAAGCGCAACCTCGACCTTTTTGCCGCTTAAGTGTTTTGTCTGTTTGAAAAACTCCTTAAGCCGCTTTTGTTTTGCTAGGTATTTTGAATACTCAACGGGGTTGTGCAGGCGGTCAAGAAGAAGCAGGAGCTCATAAGAAATAGGGACCTTTTTCCTTTTTTCCTTAAGACGCTCAAGGAACATACAGGCGTCGTTAAGGGTATAAGCAAACATGAACGTAAACGCAACGCTCTCGCCGTTCTCCGCAGCCATATCAAGCCCGTCGTTCCAATCGGCATTCTCCAGGCGTATTGCATTATGCCGGCCCACATTAAAAAATTGGACCAGTTGCGGCAAGAGAAGGTGCTCAAGCACCGTAGCCCGGTGCACCTTATTCGTGCGCGTACGCAGCGTGTAATCGAGCGGCTGAGGGCCAAAATCCTGGGCACTGGCCCGGTTGAGCTGTGCGTCCTTAAAATAGGTGGTTTCTTTCAAAAGGATACCCAGGTCGCCGGTCTTATGAATATAGAACGCCGCGGTAAGATACGGCCATATCCCGTGGTCCATCCACACTCTCGATATACGGTTCCTGTCGGCGATAAAGCGGTTATCAGAAGTGATAATGGTTGCGTTAGAGCCATCGATTCTGACCCCTTTGAAATTATTAAGAACCAGCTCCCCGGCTTTTTGAGGCTCGGTCAGAAGCAGGGCTAACGCATCCTGCCATATATCCCTCCAACCCCTCCCTCCCTTGCCGTAATCAAAATGCGGCAGAAAGGAACAACCGAAGAGTTTTCGTAAGGTCGGCTGGAACTGCACCCAGCGAAGCCAGCTGGTAAAGTTCCTGTCTTTAAAATCGATCTTTAAAGAAGACAGGCGTTTTTGCCAATACGCCTTCGTTGCATTGAGGCTTTCTTGCACCTTTGCCTTGGAATTAAGTTTCAAAAAGGCCTTCTTTATTCGGCTCTTCTGGCACGCTATCCCCATAACGAGGATATATTCAGCGCTACTGCCCGGGGATACAAGGCGCTGGCGGAAACGGAACGCGGCACATGCTTCTTTACCGTTAAAGTCGCTACGCATATTTTTTACCGGCACTGCGTTTCTCATGACCGCGTCAGGCGCATATATATCCGATTCGCCGCAGAAATAATCAAGCGTGGGGAATTGGCCACTGGGCGCATCCCCATTGCCTTCACAACCGAGCACGAAATAAATAGCCGAATTGAGGGTATGAGCCCTTTCATCAAATATCATGGACGGGCTAAGGTAGATGCCGTGCGCATCGAGGCTGATCCGGTTAAGCAGGGAGCTTACGTGCCGATGGTCATGCAGGTTCCTCTCGGGCCTGCCGTAAAGAGGGATAAAAGAAGTCGGCTCGAAACGAACGGGCTTTCGGCCTGTGTTGGTAATTGTAACCTGCATTACCTCGACATCTAAATCGAAAGGAATAAAATTAAGGACCTCTATGCGCAACGAGCGCAGCCGCTTGAATATTCTATGATACAGGAACCCCGCTTCTAACACATCGCCGGCAGAAGGGCTTGAAAGCCTAACGGCCCTTCTTCCTTTCGTCGCGAGAAAAAACTCCCTGCGGCAAAGCAGGTTAGCCCTTAAATCCTCGATACTGGCGGGAGGAGTAAGGTAATGTTCATTATCTTGCTTGATGTCTCCTGAAAGCCTTGGGCTTATTGCGCTCAATAGGCTTGCGCGCCTGTTGGTAAGGGGAAAATAAAGGTTAAACCTGGCGGGGTCTTTTACCCTGAAGGTGCCTGCGTTATCGATGAATGTATAGATCATATTTAAAAACCCCCCACCTTTTTAAGCGAAGATGGGGGGCTTTTTAAGATTACTGCGTGTATAAAATTATTTCTTTGATTTCAGCTTGTCGATTAGCTCGCTGACAAATTTACTCGCGACATCTTTGCATCCCAAGCCGAATGCAAGCGCAAGCGCAAGACCTATGCTTGCCAGGACGATATTCATCGCCGAAATCAGCACCGCGGCGATTCTTAACTGGTCCAGGGAAATTATTATCGCAAACACAATAATGGTTACCTGAGAGAATTTACTCAGTGCATTTGCCTGGGCGAGCCCAACATTCGCCAGGGCGGTGCGGATTATCGAAGCTACAAACACGGAGATGAAGATACCTAAAATCAAGATCATCAACGCACCAATCACGCTGGGAAGGTAGGCTAATATTTTGTCCAGAAGACTGGTTACGCCTGTGAGCGCAAGGATGTTCAAAGAAGATACGAGTACGCCCAAAAGAAGAACCCAGTAGACGATCACGCCGATGAGCTCTGTGAGGGTATACTTAACCCCACCCTTAGACAAAAAATCCGTAATCTTCGTTTGGTCAGCGATAGAATCGATGCTTAACGCCTTAAGCACCTTTACCACTATCGTCTTGATCACCCTTGCCACTATCCAGCCGATAACAAAAATAACCACAGCTGTCAAAAACTTCAAAACGAAATCCCATACATAGACGAACAATTCCTTTGCCGGTGCAAATAACTCCATCTTCCACCTCCTTTGAGTTTCTGAAGTTATTGTTTTAACTTTATCATAAGTATAAAGTTATGTCAAGGGAAAGTAATCAGTGTATAGTGTAAGGGTAAGGTTGATGGTTTGGTTGTTGATGTAAGGTTATTGGTGTGTGTTTTTTTAACACCATCTACCTTACCCGCTCACCAGACCAACGGCTTAACCCAACACCCAATAACGTTATGCGTAATGCGTTCCGCGTTAAGCGCCGTACGCATAACGCATACAGCACTCAATACTCTATACACTATACTCTCTACGAAACACTGCATGAACTCTCGATAATCCCTGTTATATCCTGGAGCGTATCAGCGACAATATCGGCACCAGAGAGATACTCTGCCGGCAAACTAGTAGTCAGCGCTATACAGAACATGCCGGCCCTCTTGGCAGATGTAATCCCCAAAGGCGCATTTTCGATTACTACGCATACGGCAGGCTTGACCTTAAGCCTTTTTGCCGCCTCCAGGTACGGCTGCGGATAGGGCTTTCCTCTTTTGACCTGGTCTCCAGTTACTACCGTATCAAAGATACGCAGGATCTGTGCCGGAAGAATGCGCCTGGCTTCGTTAAGCGGAGTTCCTGTTACCAGCCCTAAGGCATAGCCTTTGTGCGCAAGGCATTGAAGCAGTTCTTTAGCGCCCTTAAAGACATAGCGCCTGAAATACTTTTTGAATATTTGCTGACGGGTGAGGAATATTTTCCTTAAAACTGCTGCGTGGGGTTTGATGCGGTGGCGCCGGAGTAGCTCAGAAAGCGTCTTTTTCCAATCCTCCCCTTCTTTTGAATAGACGTCAAAGCAATTCACGCGTACTCCCCAAGGCCTTAACGCTTCATACCAGGCAATGAAGTGATACGGCATTGAATCGACCACCACGCCATCCATATCAAAAATAATTGCAGTGGGATTACCGGGAAATGCCCCTTGCTTCTTTTTTCTCATATGTTCAAACTATTGGCAAGTCTTTAAGGGATTTTTTGATCTCGCAGAGGGGATAGGCGTAATTCTTTAATTCTCCGTTTAGGAATTTATCGTACGCAGAAAGGTCGAGAAACCCGTGGCCGCTAAAATTAAGCACAATGCATTTTGACCGCCTGCTATTTTTTAAGGCGATGTCAATGGCAGCCTTGAGGGCATGGGCGGTCTCAGGGGCAGGGACAATCCCTTCGAGTTTTGCGAAAAGGACCGCCGCCTTAAACACCTCAAGCTGGTGGTACGCAACAGATTCAATTATCCCTTTATGGTGTAAGGCACTCACCAGGGGCGAGCAGCCGTGATAACGCAACCCGCCCGCATGGATACCGGGAGGTACAAATGCATGGCCCAGCGTGCACATTTTAAGGAGGGGTGTTAAACGGGCGGTATCGCCGAAATCATAGGCATACCTGCCTTTTGTAAGGCTCGGGCAGGCAGTCGGCTCTACCGCAACGATCTTTAAGGCGCCTGTTTTCAGCTTCTCCTTCACAAAAGGGAATGCGAACCCGCCAAAATTACTTCCCCCGCCCACGCAGGCAACCAAATAATCCGGGGTCTCTCCTGCCAGTTTCAACTGGCGTTTTGTTTCAAGGCCGATTACTGTCTGATGCAACAACACGTGGTTTAACACGCTACCCAGGGAATAATTAGTGTCTTTTTTCTTGGCAGCCTCTTCTACCGCTTCAGAAATTGCAATACCTAAGCTGCCCTGGCAATGGGGGTCATGGCGCAAGATCTGCCTGCCGGATTCGGTAATCTCCGAAGGGGAGGCCACTACTTCTGAGCCCCAGATATGCATTAAAGACTTGCGGAAAGGCTTCTGGTGAAAACTGACCTTCACCATATAAATTCGGCACCCGAGGGAAAACATATTGCAGGCAAAACTCAACGCAGCGCCCCATTGCCCTGCCCCGGTTTCCGTAGTCAGGCGTTTTATTCCTGCCCGCTTGTTATAAAAAGCCTGGGCAACCGCAGTATTGGTTTTATGGCTTCCCGTAGGCGAAACGCTCTCATCTTTATAATAAATACGCGACTTGACGTTAAGATACTTTTCCAGATTCCTTGCCCTCTTAAGGGGAGTTGGCCGCCAGAGCCTGTAAATATCCCTCACCTGTCCAGGGATCGCAATCCACCTTTTGCAACTTACCTCCTGCTCGATTAATTCTTCGGGAAAGATCGCCTTAAGGTCATCCTTACCAAGCGGTTTCTTGGTTTGAGGATTGATGCCCGCTGGTACCCGAAAAGGCAAATCTGCCGCCACGTTGTACCATTCGCAGGGTATTTCTTTTTCGTGTAATATTATTTTTGTATCTTCCATATCAGCGTCGTATAAGAAAAAAAACGGTGCGCGTACATAGCTCTCAGCTTCTTTGCGAAAGCGAAACTAATTTTTGTATCTTATCCGTAACCGGATGCGCACACAAGCCCTCCAGGCTGATCGGCATGCGCATCGACCAGTTTTTCGGGCTTACCGTGCCCGGGGTATTGATCCTGTATTCGTAAGGGTCTCCGTCAAACAAACCTGCGAGGCATAACAGGTCAGTGAGCAGCTGAATCGAAAACACAGACGCTGAATCCAGGTTCATCTGTAAGATACGCTCAAGCAACCCGGAATCCGCCTGCTCCTTCATAGGGCCGGGCAAACCTGCTATTTTCCAAAGCTTTTCTTTTTCCTGAAACGTATTTTCATAAATATCCAAAAGGTCGGTTACCTCTTGCTTTTTCTTGCCTATAATAGACAAGAATACTTCGCTATCCCTTACGCGTGTCAGCCAGCGCAATCTCCCGTGCCGAGAGAGGCGCGCATCGAATAACTGAGGCTTAAGGTGCGAATAATCTATCCCGTATTGACGGCACTTCCTTAAGAAAAGGTCTTCGTCGGCAGTCCCTGCCTCGTTTTCCCACCAAGCCGGCCAGTTGGTAGTGTCGTGTGCTGAGAGCATTGTAACTGAGAGCACCCGATATTTATCAGGAGTGAGGAAATTATGGGTTGTCTTCCAGTCTTTTGCCCAGCGCTGCACCTCATTGCCCGGAATGCCCAACTCTTCTAATACTTTCGGGCAAGACTGGGGTACCATACCTAAATCTTCGGCACACAAAAGCATTGCCGTGTGCGTAAGCATGGTCGCAAGCAAGCTCCGTCCGTGGGCCTCCCACGCTGCTTCTTCTGGGGGGTCAAAAAACCCATTGAGGCCTTGATTCTCCGGAGGCTCTCCATATGGAATGCTCCAAATCCTGAAAAGCCCGGCTACGTGGTCTATTCGTGCAATATCATAAAAATTCGCGCTGTATGCAAGCTTCTCTTTTATATACGTATATCCGTCTTCGGCGATCTTGGCCCTATTATAAGGAGGCATTCCCCAACGCTGGCCCTTTGCACAATACATATCCGGCGGTGCGCCCGCAGCAAATTCCAATTTGAAAAAATCGGGCCTTACCCATACATCCGCGCTATCCCGCGATACCAAAAGAGGCAGATCGCCTTTAAGGAGAACGCCTTTTGAGTGTGCGTAGGCTTTGATTTCTTTAAACTGAGAGGCAGCTTGCCACTGAAGCCATACCTGAAAATCAATTTCCCGCCTATGCGCCTTTGTAAAGGCTTCCAGAGAGGCTGTGTCGCGGTATCGGTAAGGAGCTTCCCATTCATACCACGGCTTCTGTCCCTGGCAACTTTTGAGTACCTTATAAAGAGCGAAATCAGGCAGCCAGTAGGAATTTTCTTGCGTATACCGCCCCAACGTACCTTCATCATAATTGCCCTTAAGGA
Source organism: Candidatus Omnitrophota bacterium (assembly GCA_040754255.1). Classification (GTDB taxonomy): domain Bacteria; phylum Omnitrophota; class Gorgyraeia; order Gygaellales; family Profunditerraquicolaceae; genus SURF-25. The sequence continues at coordinate 11,568 of JBFMDA010000035.1, forward strand.
AAATATCCTGCAGAATCTTTAATTTCTCGTCTTTAATACGGTAATCTACATACCCGCCATGCAAGCCAAAATTATTACTTAGCTGCTTTATCTGTTTTGTCGCGAACCTGTCAGAACTGGCAAGCAAAGACAAGGCTAGGTACATCGGCTCTAATGCAAAGGAGCTTATCGAATCATACGGACAAAAGGTATGCCCTACCTCATTCATCGGCAACAACTGGATTATAGAAATGCCGGCTTTCTGGCACCAATCAACCAGGAGCTTAAGGTCAACAAGATCCCCTATACCCTGGCTCTGACGGGAATAGAGCGAGAATAAAGGCACCAAAACACCTGCCCGCTTCAACGGGCCGATTTTCTCCCATGCTTTATTAGTTGCTTTATGTAATAAATAGTGTTCTAAAGGGCGATTATCCATACGTAATGTAGCCGATATATGTTTCGTTAAGAGCGTATATATATTATATAGCGCTGGCCCTAAGGTCAATATAAATTATTCTTTGGCCTATACAAAGCTTCCCACATTGGCATACTTTGACTTTAAGGAGAATAGCTACGGGAGGGTTAATTCGTATCGCGCATAACCTTTAAAAAACTCTGGACAATCTGCGGGTCAAACTGGCGGCCTGCTTCTTCCTTTATTATCCTCAATGCCTCTGCGTTTGAATACGCCTTACGGTAAGGCCGGTCAGAACTTAACGCCTGAAAGACGTCGGCAATCGCAACAATCCTGGCGCCGATAGGTATCTCTTCCCCTTTGAGCCCTCCGGGGTAACCCTTGCCATCCCACCTCTCGTGATGATAAAGGACCAGAGGAATAATCGGCCTCAAAAAGTGGATTGACCTGATAATATCCACTGCCAATTGCGGATGCTTCTTTATTTCCCTATATTCTTTAGGAGTCAATTTACTCTTCTTGTGCAGTATCTCTTCGCTTATGCCTACTTTGCCCAAATCGTGCAAGACGGCAGCTTGACGGATATGCTCTATCTCTTCGGAAGACAGGTGCAATGCCTTTGCCAACTCGGTAGCGTAGCGTACCGTAGATTCAACATGTTCGCCGGTATAATGGTCTTTCACTTCAATCGTTTTGGCAAACGCAAAAATAGCTTCGGTCAAGCTCTGGCTTGCCCGTTTATTGAGCCTTTCAATCTTCTTCTTGAGAAACTTGGCGTCATTGCTCTCTTCATCCGACAGGCTGCCCCTGCCGGCACTTTTGATATCTAGCGCAGAACATACGTTGTTGCCGCCGGATTCTTTGATGCTATTGAGGATCTTGTCTGCCACCTGGATTAAATCCATACCCTTGATTGCCCGGTCTTCGGGATATGAAGCGACCGCAATACTCAACTTAAGCTTGACAAAGTGTTTGTCGTTTCCGAAATGGTACAACGAAATTGCATCGAGTATCCTTTGCGCCAGCATCAGCGCTGTCTGGCGGTCCGCATTGGGAGAAATTATCACGAACTCCTCGCCGCCAAAACGGATCACCGTGTCATAGCGACGCACCATTTTTTTTAACTGCTTTGAAAACTGCTTTAAGACCAGGTCGCCGAACGTGTGGCCGTAGACGTCGTTTATCGATTTGAAATAATCCACGTCAAGCATAATAACGGAAAACGGGTGGACATAACGCCTGGCACGGTGGAATTCTGCCTCGATGACTTCCTGCAGGTACCGGTGGTTATAGAGGTTTGTATGCGGGTCGCGCAGGGAAAGGTCTTTCAGTTTTTCGTTTGAGCGCATCATATGTTCGTTCAAACGAATAAAGGCATTGTCTTTTTCCTTGCGGACAAGGGCGTTGGAAAACATCCCCGCAGCTATTTTTAATAAATCGATTATCTCCTTTTTCCACTCCTTGCGCTCTCTTACCGAATCAAAGCCAAGGAACCCTATTACTGTATCTTCGCACACCAAGGGAACGCAGATGAAAGACTTGACTGCCCCGCCTTTCAAAAGCAGCTTCTCCGGCATTGCCTCGGCAGGAAGGCAGTCAACATCAGCCACATACACCGCTTCTTTATTATTCATTTTTTCGGCAAACCAGGAAAAATTTTTAACCGACAGCCCTTTGCACCTGGCAATATCCGATTCGATGCCGCAGGCACACCATTCATGGGTATTATCGATTTTTGTTTTGTCGTTAGAGAGCAAGAAGATATAACTGCGGTCAATCCCCGCGAACTCGCCGATAGCCCTCAGTGCATTGTTAACGCCGCTGTCGATTTTCTGGGGCGCCAGATTAATAAAACCGGTGGTCAGCAAAGACACCAGTCTTTCGAATTCCAGGCGGCGCCGCAGTTCTTCTTCGGCATTTTTAAGCTCGGTAATATCGAACATAACGCCATGTAAACACAGCGGCTTACCGTCCTGGTCCTTCACCACCGAGGCGCTATCATGAATCCAGACCACTCCTGCGTCTTTCTTAAAAAGGCGGTATTCCAGGCTGAAAGGCTCAAGGCTTGCGTGGCAACGCATCAATGCCTGCATTGTCCGTTCTTTATCGTCAGGATGAAGCTGGCTCTCCCACAATTTCCGGTCGCGCAAGCACTCTTCGGGAGAAAAACCCCATATAGTTTCTATCTGAGGGCTGATGTATAGCGTAGTACTTGAATCATCCAAAGAAGCTACATACGTTGCGGCTTTCGGCATATGCTCAACAAGGTTGCGGTATTTCTCTTCGGATTCCTGCAGGGCCTCTTCGGCCTTTTTGCGCTCACTGATATCGCGCACATACTCAATAATCCCTTCCAGTTTTCCTGTCTTAATATCAAAGAGCGGGAAACTAAAAAGGTTAAACCAGCCTGCAATTTGGCCGTTTTTGTCAATCTTAGGCACTATTTCGCGGCTGCTCTTGCCTGTCAAAAACGCCTGGTAACTGGGGCAGACAACACAACGCTCTTTCCTGCCATGATAGGCTTCATAGCATTTCTTACCCGCAAGCGGCATAGCATGCGCGTACCATTTCTCCATAGTAGGATTAACCCGGACAATATTCATATCTTTATCCAGGATGCTGATGCCGTCCTGGATACTCGTAAATATGCTCGATAAAAACGTTTCTTGCTCGCTTAAGGCCTGCTTGGTTTTTTCCTGCTCGGAAATATCCCGCAATACCGCCAAAACCGTGGGTTTATTCTTGTAATTAAATATCCGGCCGCTGGACACCTCTATAAAACGCAAAGTGCCGTCTTTCTTGAGCCCTTCAAAGGTATACGTATAAGGAATATCCCCTCCCGCCATCCTCATTTCATACCTTTGCGTAATTATAGAACGGTCTTTGGGCGCCACCACCTTAAGCAGGCTATCTCCGATGAGTTCGTCTTTGGTATAGCCAAACATTGCGCAGAATGCTTCGTTGGCGTAAAGGATCTTGCCGTCCTGGCTCAAGCCTATGCCGTCACGTGAAGTCTCTACGATATGCCGGTATTTCTCTTCGGATTCCTGCAGGGCCTCTTCGGCCTTTTTGCGCTCGGTGATATCAATGGCTATTTCACACCTCACCAGCCTGCCGTCAGGCCAAAGTATCGCCCTGTCTACGCAATGATACCAATTACGGTTAGCTTGATTTTGCACCTCCCAGATATGGGTCTTGCCGATATTCTCTCCGAAAATCTTGTCGTTAGTGCAAAAAGCACAGGGGGCCTGTAAATTCTGGAACATCTTATAGCAATGCCTGCCGATTACCGCGTCAAATTCATAGTTTGTGCGAAGCGAACTAAACAAGGCCTTGTTCACATAGAGTATCTCATACGTAGAAGGGTCGGTAATATAGACAGGCTCATCCATGCTGTCAAAGATCGAAAGCAACTGTTGCCGTTGCAGCTCAAGCTGCGCGTTCGCTTCTTTCTGAACAGTGATATCGCGGGAAATGCCGATCACTGCAGTCACTAAGCCGGATTCGTCTTTAATAGGGACGCAATTGGTGCTTAAATGCCTCTCCTGGCCCTGCAGCACAACCATTTCTTCGTTAGAGAGCGGTTCGCCTGTATTGATAATACGCAGGAGGTTGGATTTGAG
>JBFMDA010000036.1:0-15282 GCA_040754255.1 Candidatus Omnitrophota bacterium
GGCAATTCTTTAAGAGCGAACTTCTTTTCATCGATTGTTGCGGCATTTATGTATTTTGCCACGCTTACTGAGGTGCCTATTTTACAGGGATTAATCGGATCCGGCATGGGTAAGGGGCCTGCTCTGGCGCTTCTTTTGGCAGGGCCCGCGTTGAGTTTGCCGAGTATGCTGGTTATTCGAGGTATTATCGGTACAAAAAAGACTGTTGTGTATGTCAGCCTTGTGGTCATTATGGCGACGATAAGCGGTATGATTTTTGGGTTTATCGTTAAATAAGCGAGGGGATTATGGATAAAGATATCAAAAAGATAGTGAAAGAAGGCTATGCCAAAGTAGCTAAGCAGGGATCGTCTTGCTGTTCTTCCGGCTCATGCTGTTCATCATCAAGCAACGCCCGGAATATCAGCAAAACTGTCGGCTATACTGATGATGAGATGAACGCTGTCCCTGGCGGGTCGAACTTGGGGCTTGGATGCGGCAATCCTGTGGCCATCGCTTCATTAAAAGAAGGCGATGTGGTGCTTGATTTGGGCAGCGGTGCGGGATTCGACGCTTTTCTTGCGGCCAAAAAAGTCGGCAAAACCGGACGTGTTATCGGTGTGGACATGACACAAGAAATGCTTGAAAGAGCACGGGCGAACGCTAAAAAAGGCGGCTTTGATAATGTGGAATTTCGTTTTGGCGAGATAGAAAATCTACCGGTTGAAAACGATTTGATAGATGTGATCATCTCCAATTGCGTTATCAATCTTTCGCCGGATAAAGAGGAGGTATTCAGGGAGGCGTTCAGGGTACTTAAATCAGGCGGCCGATTGATGATTTCGGATCTTGTGCTGGCGAAAGACCTGCCGAAAGCTATCAAAGAATCGGTTGAAGCTTATGTAGGTTGCCTTGCCGGAGCTATAAGAAAAGAAGAGTATCTTAAACTTATTAAGGCGGCTGGGTTTCAAGAGGTAAAAGTTATCAATCAGTCAAGCTACCCAGTTGATGCTATGTTTAAGGAGCTTAAAAACGCTGAGAACGCTGTTATTAGCATAAAAGTATCAGCAGTGAAAAAATAAACGTGGAGTGTAAAATGAAAATAGAGATTTTAGGAGTTGGTTGCTCTAAGTGTAAACAGCTTACGGCGAACGCCGAGGCAGCGGTTAAAGAGTTAAATATTCAGGCTGAAATCAGCAAGGTAACAGATATTGCCAGGATTATCGAATCTGGAGTGATGATGACGCCTGCGCTCGTAATTGACGGCACGGCGGTTTCGGCGGGGAAGGTTTTAACAAAAGATGAAATAAAGAAAGTCCTTTCAAAATAACGAAGGTAACATTGAAAAAATTATTTTTAGTAATTCTAGCGGTTGTTGCGGTAATTAACATACGTTTTTCTTCCTTTGCTGCTGAAGATCAGCCCGTAGCCAAGGTTATCGCATACTACTTCCATGGCATGTTTCGATGCAATACCTGCACCAAAATGGAGAAATACTCAAGAGAGGCAATCGAGGCGAATTTTCAAGATGTGCTCGCTTCCGGCAATCTTGAGTTTAAGGCGGTCAATGTGGAAGACCGCAGGAATGAACATTTTGTGAATGACTATCAGCTTTATACCAAATCGCTCGTTCTTTCACTCGAAAGAGACGGGAAGGAAGTTAAGTATAGGAATCTCGATAAGATTTGGAAGCTTGTTCACAATAAGCAGAAATTTATTGATTATGTGACCGGCGAGGTAAGTGCCTTTATGAAGGATGCTCAATAATGGAATTATTAATCGCTTTTGGTGCGGCATTGTGGCTAGGGATATTGACCTCGATTAACCCTTGTCCGTTGGCGACAAACATAGCGGCGGTGTCTTTTCTCTCAAAGAAAATTACACATCCGGTCATGGTGTTTATTTCAGGGCTTGCCTATACGCTGGGCAGAATGGTTGCTTATACTGTCCTCGGCTGGATTATTATCAGTTCTCTTTTAAGTGTTCCGCAGACTGCGCAGTTTCTGCAGAAATATATGGTTAAGGCTCTTGGCCCTCTGCTTATAATAATGGGGCTTTTCTTATTGGAATTAATCACTATAAAATTGCCCGGCATATCGCTTTCTGAAAAACATCATAACAAGCTTGTGGAAGCCGGTGCTCCCGGAGCTTTTCTTCTTGGTTTTATCTTCGCTTTGGCATTTTGTCCGGTTTCTGCGGCGTTATTCTTTGGCAGTCTGATACCTTTAGCGCTTACTAGCAAAGAGGGTATTTTATTGCCTTTTATTTATGGAATGGGGACGGGTCTTCCAGTGTTTATGTTTGCAGTTGCCATAGCAGTAGGAGTGACTTCCATGAGTAACTGGTTTCATAAGGTCACGAAGCTGGAATTTTATACCCGTAGAATCACCGGCGTGATTTTTATTCTTGTCGGCCTGTATTATTCGGGAATTTATATACTGCGGTTATTTTAACACCCGCCATATCGGATTGGCCGGTGTGCCCTTGTGGGCAAGGAGAGAAAATGGAGCATATTATTCACGAAGAACGAAGATTAAGTTTTTTTGAAAAATACCTCACAGGCTGGGTTGTGCTTTGTATTGGGCTTGGGATAGTGCTGGGCAAATTATTTCCGCACGTAGCAGTTGCGCTCGACCAATTCTCGGTGTATCAGGTTTCCGTGCCTATCGCCATTTGCCTTTTCTTTATGATGTATCCGATTATGGTGAAGATCGATTTTGCAGAGGTCATTAAGGCAGGCAAAGCCCCGAAGCCGGTTATACTCACATTATTCGTGAACTGGTGCATTAAGCCTTTTACCATGCTGGCTATCGCAACGCTCTTTCTCGGTGTTCTGTTTAAAGGATGGCTGCCAGGCGTGGAAATTGTAAAAAGCGGGGCAGAAGTGGAACTATTCCGGTCTTATATCGCAGGATGCATTCTTTTGGGAATAGCACCTTGTACGGCAATGGTTCTAGTCTGGGGGCATCTTGCCAAGGGTAATGACGGCCATACGCTGGTGATGGTAGCCATTAATTCGCTGACTATGCTTTTTCTTTATGCGCCTTTGGGTGGTTGGCTCTTAGGCGTAAATAAAATGCCTATTCCGTGGCAGACAATTGTTTTGTCAGTCGTTATTTACGTTGGTTTGCCGCTCTTCTTAGGATACTTCACAAGAAGATGGTTAATCGCCAAGAAAGGGTTTAAGTGGTTTGAAGAGAAATTCCTGCATTATCTGACTCCTGTCTCAATATGCGCGCTGCTCCTTACGCTTGTCTTATTGTTTTCTTTTAAAGGCGAGTTGATTATCAGCCAGCCTCAAGTCATCTTCTTGATCGCAATCCCGCTCTTTATTCAGACATGTCTTATTTTCGCAATAACATACGCAATGGCAAAATGGCTTAAATTGCCCTATAGGGACGCAGCTCCTTCGGCGTTAGTCGGTGCGAGCAACCATTTCGAAGTAGCCATTGCTACATCAACAATACTTTTCGGTTTATCTTCAGGCGCGTCCTTGGCAACAGTGGTGGGCGTTTTGATAGAGGTCCCGGTTATGTTAATGCTGGTAAGATTGTGCTTAAAAACTAAACATATCTTCAGGCAATAAGTTGATATGGGGAAGAAGGCGCTCTATAGGAGCCGGCACTCAATACTATAAAATGAAAATATTCCTTCAACCTTTTGGCTGATTGTTGGTTACGTTGGTTCGGGATGGCTCTTGAGGTATTAAAGAGGATAAATGCTTTGGAGTGAAGAAGATGAGTCGCGCAGGTCGTAATTTTAGTTTCTAAAATTACGGAGAGCATTTCTTGATCTCATTTGCCAGTTACCCTACAAAAGTAAGAATTACCAAGATTGTATGGTAACTTTTTTGTTTGACAATAGTTACCATACAATATATACTATTGATTAGTTTGTATGGTAACAATCTTATATCAAATGGAGAGATAACATGGGAGTGATAAAAGGGGTACTCAAAGAAGAACTTGAGAATTCTATACGAATGAAAAGCGGTTACGAGAGAGAATTATCAAAGTTGCCTAAAGGTAGTCTCGTTAAAAAAAAGGTCAAGGGGCATGAATATTACTATATCCTGTTACGAGAAAAGGGCAAGGTTAAATTTATCTACAAGGGAAAAGTATCTGACGAAGAAGTAAAGAAATATAGAGAAGTAAAAGAATACAGGGCAAAGTATAGAAAATTATTATCTCAAGTAAAAAAACAAATCAGATTCTTAAGGAGTACTTTGCGTGGAAAAGAATCAATATGAACTATGCGTTAAGGTTTTAAAAAGATTAGAGAAAGTTGGGGTTCTAAAAGACGTTATTCTTATAGGCAGTTGGTGTATTCCATTCTATAAAGAATATTTTGCGGGTATAAAGTATATCTCGGCCATTAAGACAAGAGACGTAGATTTCTTAATTCCTAACCCGCACGGAATCAAGGTCAATGTGAATATCCCGGAATTATTGAAAGATTTAGGATTTATCATTGGCTATAGAGGAGCAAAAGGATATATTAAATTAGAACATCCTGATCTGGTAGTGGAATTTCTATCTCCAGAAAAAGGAAGAGGCACCGACAAGCCAGTCCCTTTGCCAAAGTTGGGGGTTAATGCGGTTGCCCTGAGATTCTTGAGCTTGCTTACCGATAATGTAATTAAGGCTAAGGTTGAAGATTTTGAGGTCTTATTACCTCATCCTGCCAATTTCGCTCTGCATAAATTAATCATCTTCCAGCGTAGATTCAAAGAAGATAAAGCAATAAAGGACAGAAATGCTGCTGTTGAAATCTTAAGGGCTTTGATTAATAAAGGAGATACTACGCTCCTTCGGCATGTTTTTAATTCCATGCTTCCGAAATGGCAGAAGAAGGTTATAGCGGGGCTGGAAGAAACAAAGGAAAAAGAGCTTTTGAGTTTGTTATTTGCTAAGTAATCCAAGAGGACATGTCGATATGACGAAGTATAAGGATATCTTTGAAGTAGTTAAGTATTTTAGAGATACGGCACCCACGCCCCCGCCTTTTTTAAAAGGGAAACCAAATGATTATTATTGGGTAGATGCTCGTGATTCTTTGCCTGAAGGATTAGAGTGGGTTAATTGCGGGAGAGATTTTTCTCCAGGGCAATTAATGCCGTCTATTTTTTCAGGTGGCTTATACCGAGGACAGACAGAAATATACTCGCCGTGCCGTCCTCGGATCTATCGCGGTTTCCCCTTAGTACAACGTCCTCGGGAATTATCAGTAAAATATAGAACTAGATTTTTGGCATCACAAATTAAAACTACATGGTTTGTTTCGCTCTTGCGAGAACATCCCGCATTGCGTTATGCCAGAAAGTTGAAAATTCAGATAAATCCTAATGCTATTGCGCAGCATTATGGGATATCTACCGATTATTTAGATTTAACACAATCTATTGATGTTGCAGCTTTCTTTGCATGCTGCGAGCAAAAAGATCAGATTTGGGAGCCAAAATCTGAAGGTCAAGGTGTAATATATCGGCTTAATTCTTTCGTGTCACTAGAGAGAAGACGATCGATTGCCGAACTGGTTGGCCTCGTAACTTTTCCGAGGCCGGGAGAACAGAAGGCTTGGGTTGTTCCCGTTCGCATGGGATTCGATTTTGCAAATGCCCCTCAAGTAGAGACGTTTATATTTAATCATACCTTTGAGGGTTCGAGGCATTATTTAAACATGTTTAATCTTGGGAAATCTCTTTTCTTAGAAGACCCTACGGCAGAGCTCGCCAAATCTGTTATAAATAGTAGTGAGATTCCAGAGAATTTTGTGACTGACGTTTTATTGAGATTCGGTTGTTTGCCAGAAAAACTAAAAAAGACCTTTAAGGTATTTGCTAAGAGACTAAAATATCATTGTAAGCTAGAAGTTAAAAAGAAAGTGCCGATTTGTTTTACAAAAGAGCATATTAGAAAAATCAAACTTTATTTATATAGATACAAAAATGATTTTATGGGAATAGTTCATCCGGTAAGGACGAGTAATCCCCAATACTTAACAAACAATCGGTTATAGCAGAGTTATGAATAAAAATAAGCGTCTCTACATTGTTACCTACGGATGACCGTTGGTTACGTTGGTTCGGGATGGCGCTTGAGGTATTAAAGAGGACAACTGCTTTGGAGTGAAAGAGTTAGGAGATAAGCTATAAACAAGAGTGAAGTTAAAATAATATGAAAATTCGCGATAGCGGTATGCCAGAGCAGGGCATGTGGGAAAATTTCTTTGACGCAAAGAAGATTCTTGCTACCCTTGGGCTCAATACCCGAGTTAAAAATGTCGCGGAATTTGGCTGCGGCTACGGGACGTTTACGATTCCGACAGCTAAAATAATAAGCGGTAAAATATACGCGCTTGATATTGAGCCTGATATGATTCGGATGACAATTGAGGAAGCAAAGAAAAATAAGCTAAATAATGTTGAAACTATGCTGCGTGATTTTATGGCTGAAGGTTCGAGCTTGCCGGATGAAAGCATGGATTATGTCATGCTTTTTAACATTCTCCATTTGGAGAATCCAAAAGCCTTGCTGAAAGAAGCCGGGCGTATTCTTAAAAAAGAAGGCAAGCTGGGTGTCATCCATTGGAATTACGATCCTACGACTCCTCGGGGGCCTTCTATGGAGATTCGTCCGAAATCAGAGCAAATTATAGAATGGTCAGAATCTGTCGGCTTTAATTTTATCAGTAAGCATGACTTAAAACCGTATCATTACGGGCTTGTGTTTGAAAGGGGGAATATTAAATAATGAGAAGTTCAAGTAAAAGGAGGAATAAAATGAAATTGGGAGTTATTATTTCAAGCAATGACGCCGAAACCTGCTGGAATGCGCTTCGGTATGCGAATTTTGCGCTAGGGCAAAAGGATGAAGTCAAAGTTTTTCTTACTGGCAAGGGCGTCGAATACCAGTCTATCAGTACAGATAAATTCAACACAGTGGAGCAAGCAGAGGAAATTTTATCATTGGGCGGGAAAATACTTGCCTGTGGCACCTGCATTAAATCCCGGAATCAGGAAGGGACTGAAATGTGCCCGATTAATACGATGAAAGACATGTATGAGATTATCAAGGAAAGCGATAAGGTCGTGACGTTTTAAGGATTTCTATGGCGACAAAGGTATTTATTCGCATTATTAATTGATAATATCTAATGCAAAGGCGGAGAAAAATTATGAAACAATGGTATGAGTCATTATTTGAGAATTATGCACAAAAATACGATAAGGAGTGTTTTGTTCAGGGCACTACGGGTGAATGTGATTTTATCGAAGAGGAGATAGCCCGCGATAAGTCCTTAAAGATCATCGACATCGGTTGCGGTACCGGCCGTCATGCGATTGAACTGACAAAAAGGGGATATAATGTGACCGGCGTTGACCTTTCCAAGGATCAGGTCAAAAGGGCAAGGGAAAAGGCGCAAGAGGCAGGGGTGGCCATCGACTTCCAAACACAAGATGCCCGCAATCTTCCGTTTGACGGTGAATTTGACCTGGCAATTATGCTATGCGAAGGCGGGTTTTCTCTTATGGAAACAGATGAGATGAACTTTGAGATCCTAAAAGAAGCAACAAAAGCGCTTAAAAGTAAAGGCAAACTCATTTTCACCACATTAAACGGATTGTTCCCGCTGTTTCATTCGGTCAATGAATTCTATAAGTCGGCGCAGAAAGAAGGCCAATCCCAGTGTAAGGAGTGCTCCTTTGACCTGATGACTTTCCGTGATTATAACACCGTTATTTTTGAGGACGATTCCGGAAAAAAAAGGGAGCTTAAGTGCAACGAGCGTTATTACGTGCCCAGCGAAATCACTTGGCTTTTAAAAACGCTTGGGTACAAAAAAATAGAGATTTTTGGGGTCAAGCTGGGCGCGTACTCAAGGAAGGATAAATTAAGTCCGGAGGATTTCGAAATGCTCATTGTCGCGAAAAAATGAAAGAAGATAAGAAAAAAGTTTTCTCTCCTTCAGTTGACCGATGGTTGCGCTATAGGGGGACTATGGAGAAAATTGCTAATGCTTTGATAAGATTAGAATAACAAGAAAGACAGGAGTAATATTATGCTACCCGTAGGACCATTAATGAAAGAACATAGGCTTATTGAACGAATGATAAGGATTATGAGTATCAACGTAGGAAACATCAAAAAAGAAAATAAGGTTGACTTACTGTTCATTGATGCTGTTGTAGATTTTGTTAGAACATATGCGGATAGGTGTCATCATGGTAAAGAAGAAGATATCTTATTCAGAGATCTCGCAAAGAAAAAGATTTCTGGCGAACACCATAGAATCATGCAGGAACTCATAGAAGAGCATAAAATGGGAAGGAACAACGTGAAAAAGCTGGTTGAGGCGAAAGAAAAATATGTCCAAGGCAGTAGAGGTGCATTAAAAGATATTGTCGTGAATATGGAAATCTTAGTAAAGTTTTACCCAAAGCACATTGAAAAAGAAAATAAACATTTTTTTCTGCCCTGCATGGATTATTTCACAGGCTCTGAAAAAGATAAAATGCTTAACGAGATGTGGGAATTTGATAGGAATATGATTTACGAAACGTACGCCAATATTGTTGAAAAATATAAAAGGGAATAGTCATGCAAGTGAAAAACCTATCTGATTTAGTAAAATATCAAGAAAATGCCGTTGTGAGTAGTGAGGTCATTAAGAAACTGACGCAGTTTCTGTATTTGCCTTTGATAGAGGCCAGGGCTTAAGCGAGCACACAGCGCCCTTTGATGCTTTAGTTAATATACTTGACGGTCAGGCGGAAATAACAATATCGGGAAAACCATTCATTGTAAAAAAAGGCGAAATGATAATTATACCTGCACATAAACCACATTCGCTAAAAGCAGAGGAAAAGTTTAAGATGCTTTTTGTAATGATTAAAAAATAAGCGAAATTTAAGAAGGAGGTGTATTATGAAAGTTAATGGTTTATTCGTTGTATTGTTTGCAATAGGTTGTGTCGTGTTGATTTCAAATTATGCTTTTGCTCATTGTGATACTTTAGATGGCCCTGTTATTCAAGACGCAAGGGTTGCTTTAGAAAAAGGCGATGCAACGCCTGTACTCAAGTGGGTAAAGAGAGAGGCTGAGCCTGAAATTAAAGCCGCATTTGATAAGGCCCTACTTGAGAGAAAGACAAATAAAGAGGCTGCGGATATGATTTTTTTTGAAACGTTAGTACGCATTCATCGTGCTGGGGAAGGAGTCGATTTTACAGGGCTAAAACCTGTTGGTGCGGTTGATCCAGCAGTTGCCAAAGCTGATGAAGCTATTGAAAAAGAATCAGTTGATGAGCTTGCGAAGAAGATATCAGATATGGTTTTTGGTGGAATAAAAGAGCGCTTCAAGAGAGTAATAGAAACAAAGAAACACATGAATGAAAGCGTCGAAGCAGGCAGGGAATACGTAGCGGCGTATGTGGAATTCGTGCATTATGTTGAGGGCATACATATGTCTATAAAAGGTAAAGACGCCCATGGGCACGGAGGCGATGAGAAGATGCAATGATAAATATTAAAAGAATTTATGAAAGACCATTAAAAGAGGATGGCTTTAGAGTATTGGTAGATCGATTATGGCCAAGAGGCGTCTCTAAAGAAAAAGCGAAGGTTAATTTATGGCTTAAAGATGTCGCGCCCTCTGATGAGCTACGCAAATGGTTCGGCCATAAAGAAGAACGCTGGGAAGAATTCAAAAAGAGGTACTATCAAGAGTTAAAAGAAAAAAAAGAACTGATAGGCCAATTAAAAAAAACCCAGAAGAAAGGGACTGTTACCTTATTATTTGCTGCTAAAGATACGCAGAGAAATAATGCCGTAGTCCTTAGAGGCATTGTGAAGCAATAACGTGTACGAAAAATTTTTATCTGTACTTACTGCCGGAATCTAGTTACGAGTTACCGAGTTAATTCGTGTATTGTCCCATTAAAGGATTAGTCCACAGAAGCAGTATAGAGTAGCGGGTATGCGTAAGGCATTCAGCATTAAGCGCTGTGCGCATAACGTTATACTCCGAGCGCACAAAGTAAAGAAAACTCGCTAAATGAAAATATTCCTTCAAACCTTCGGCTGACCGATGGATGTACTATAGTGGGCTAAGGAGAAGGTAACGGAGGCTTTGATAGAATTAAGTTCACAATAACAGTAAAGATGGAACAATGGAAGTGGTTTTATTCTGCCAAAATTAAAATTTACTGAAATAGAGGTCAATAAATCATGCAAGTGCTCATCATGAATGCCAGTCCAAGAGAAAAAGGGGTAATTTCAACGTTAATTGAAGAAATAAAGTCATCTATAAAATTAATCCACAATGTTGAAGTCACCCGGGTTCAGGACCTAAACATAAAGCCCTGCATAGGATGCATGAAATGTAGGCCGGATAAAATGTGCATTCTCCCTCGCGATGATGCGCATATGCTGGCGGAAAAAATCAAAAATGCAGATGTTTTAATTATTGGCTTGCCCGTTTACTGGGGCAACATGCCGGGTACATTGAAATTGTTTTTTGATAGGACTGTCCCGCTTTTTGAATATTGCGAGGCTAAATCGATAAGATATATTCCTAGGCCGCAGTTAAAAGGGAAGCGGGCAATCGTAATTGTGAGTAGCGCTGCCCCATTTCCTTATAATCTTTTTCCATCACAAAGCAGTGGTACCATTCATTCCCTGAAAACAGTTTTGAGGGCCGGCGGTATTAAAATAATCACTGTCCTTAACGTCCACGATAGCTATAACTTTGACAAAATGAAGCATTACTACATAAATAAGGTAAAGAAATTAGCAAGTTCAATTTAATGAAAATTTTTATAAAAAATTTTTGCTGATCGATGGTTACTGTGGCAAGGGATGATTCATCAGAAGATATTCCTAGCGCTAATTAAACCAGAATAGCCAATAAAAGCCTTGACGTAAGATAAAATCATGTTATAGTCAGTTTATTAAGAAAAACGGGGAGGTCGGTATCCCGGCCTGAGAGTTCCGCACGCGCCTTTCGGGTACAGAGCGGATTACCCTAATAACCTGATCTGGATAATGCCAGCGGAGGGAAAGGAGGCATGAATGTGTGACCCTTATGCAGTTGGCATAAGGGTTTTTTGTTGCCGCAGAAGGCGGCACATCAATCTATCCGATAGAATTGAGTGTTAAATAACCTCCCGGGTAATATGTCCTTGCAGGTAACAGAAAAAAGGAGGGTTTAAAATGTTCAGTAATATTACAGAGGCTCAGATAAGCAGAGCTATAGTGGGCGAGTTTACCAAGTGGTTTGAAGATTATATCGTTTCTGATGTTATCGTTGTTGGTGCAGGCCCCAGCGGACTGATGGCAGCGCGGGATCTGGCCAACTCCGGATTAAAGACATTGATAGTTGAAAGTAATAACTACATTGGCGGAGGATTTTGGATTGGCGGTTATTTTATGAATACCTTGACCTTCCGTGCTCCGGCGAATTCGATCCTGGATGAGCTAAAAATTCCTCATAGAGAAGTTGAGCCCGGGCTCTTTGTTACTGATGGTCCTTCGGCCTGCTCAAAACTTATTTCCGCTACCAGCGATTCGGGTGCTAAGATATTGAACCTTACGAAATTTGATGATGTGGTGCTGCGAAATAATAGAGTTGAGGGAGCGGTGATAAATTGGTCACCGGTTTCTGCCCTGCCGCGTCAGATTACTTGTGTTGATCCGATTGCCCTAGAATCAAAGGTTGTCATTGATGCCACGGGCCACGATGCGTGGGTAGCCAAAAGCCTAGAGAAGAGAGGGCTCTTAAAACTTCAGACATATGGTCCCATGGATGTCGTAGCTTCTGAGGATCTAGTTGTAGGAAAAACCGGTGAGATATATCCTGGATTATATGTAATGGGAATGGCGGCCGCAACAGTGTTTGGGCTACCGCGTATGGGGCCGACATTTGCCGGGATGCTCTTTTCGGGACGTAAGGCTGCCCAGCAGATAATAAGAGCATTTGATCTTTCAGGTAGTCCTTTACGTAAGGAAGTCGTTACCGCATAAGAATCCCTCCTTTTTTATCGCTTCACAAGGAGCCAACGAAGGTCTTCTTGCCTACGGAGGCACCTTGATTTTTTATCGCCCAACAGTATTACAAAAAAAAATACGAAAAAAAACTTGACAAATATAGCTTTTATTGTATACTCTACTATGTCAATAGGAATAGTAGAAAATAGGATAATATGAAGGTAACATTTAAAGGTGACTACGCCCTCAAAGCAGTATTAGATTTAGCGCTTCGTTATAAATCTGAATTGGTGACTGGGCATGATCTGGCTCAGCGTATAGATGCGCCAACAAAATTCTTAGAGCAGGTACTGTTAGAACTAAAAAAGGGCGGGTTTATTGAAAGTAGGCGCGGCAATGAGGGTGGTTATATGTTATCCAGGGCGCCAGGTTTGATTACCGTTGGGGAAGTGATACGGTTTATTGAGGGGCCGATAGAGCCGATCTCCTGCCTACATGAAAAATATTCCAATTGCGCGGATATCAATAAGTGCGTGTTTAAACAAATGTGGCAGAAGGTTTCCCGTGCGACATCGGATATTATCGATTATGTGACCTTTGAAGAGTTGGTTTCCCAGGTTAATGCCGGGCAGCAGGTGTTGGTATATACTATTTAGAGGAATGATTACCCGTGATTCATTATTTTAAGGACGTTAAGATGATGACGTGTAGCATGGCGATGTGTTGTCGCTTCGGCAGGAGGTGGCCGCCCATGTAAATGCCGGAAAATATTTACGGGGAGCGTAAAGCCACTGCCGAAAATTAGAGTGGGCGGTGGTTTTTTTGTGCAGAAGGCACAACGCATGCGCAATTCCGCTAAGCGCGGGGTGTTTATCTACAGCATAAAAAGGAGGGTTACAAAATGAGTTTGTTAAACACGCAAGAGGATTTGAAGGAGTTGGTAGAGAAGCTGAATTTTAAAGAGAAGGTGGAGAGGTCGAAGGAGCTCATACGGGAAGCGCATAAAATATATGGCGACGGACTTGTGGTCGCGAACAGTTTAGGGAAGGATTCGGTCGCGGTATGGGATCTTGCGAAACGGGTTAATCCGAACATTCGCGGTTTTATCGTAACTACCAGATTTAAACCAACGGAGACGGTGCGTTTCATGCATGAGTCCGTTCAGAAGTATCCGGAGCTCAAGGTCTATAAAAACGATTCCGAAATACCAGAGAAACTGTACGAAACGAAACCAGACTTGTGCTGCGATATCCTCAAGGTCGAGCCTGTTAAACGCGCTATAGCTGAGATGGGAGTGACGTGCTGGGTGACCGGGCTTCGCTGTACGGAAGGTAGGACGCGTACCGACTTCCGGGAAGTTGAAGAGAGGGACAAAGGGCTTATAAAGCTTAATCCTATATTAATCTGGAAAGAGCGAGAAGTTTGGCAGTATCTAGCTCTTTATAATGTACCAGTTAATCTCTTGTATGCCGAAGGATACCGATCGTTAGGATGCGCTCCGTGTACGAAAATAACCAATGACGATAATGAGCGAGCCGGCCGTTGGATCGGTACAAGTAAATGCGGTGGCGAATGCGGTATACACACGCGGCCGTTGAAGGGGAATAAATGATAATAGCGGTTACGATACTGGTTGCGGCATTTCTTGCGATGAACATGGGCATCAGCGGGTTCTCCGTGTCATTTGCGCCTTCTTTTGGGAGTAACGTCCTGAAGAAGAATGGGGCGGCATTGCTCTATGGGCTATGCGTGATAGCGGGGGCTTGCCTTGTCGGCCCACGTGTAGTAGAAACGCTGGTGCGCAAGATCTCCTATTCGGAGCTGAATGTGTTTTCAAGCGGGATAATACTCATTTCGTGTGCTGTAACTATATTCTTAAGTAATTGCTTGAAAGTGCCTCAATCCACGAGTTTTGTGACCGTCGCAAGTTTTGTGGGTTCGGGTTTATATTACGGCAAGGTCAATTGGCATACGGTAGAGAAGATTCTGATATTTGCCATCATCTTCTCTGTCGTATCTTTTGCCCTTACCGTTATTATAAAACGTGCGATCTATCCGCCCCGTTATTGCAACCTGGGGTTTTATGAGAAATTTTTCGTGCACAGGGATAAATTTAAAAAGTTCATAATTTTTCACGATATGTACGCTGGCTTCAGCGTCGGATCGAACAACGTCGCAAATATAGTGGCACCTCTGGTAATCTCATTAGGCATGGGGAATCTTTTCTGGTTTCTGGTGATAAGTCCGCTCTTTGGTATGGGGGCATATTTTTGGGGAGAGAAAGTGATCAGGTCTGTATCCCAGGACATCGTTCCGGTAGGGGAGTTCTCAGCCAGCGTAGTGTCTTTTATCACGGCCACCTTTGTGCTTATCGCGTCGTTTTTAGGTCTGCCGACACCCTACGTTCAGTTTACGACATTTTCTTTATTAGGAATAAGCTGCGTGAAGGATGGTTTCAGGAATACATCCGAAAAGACCATAGTAAAAAGGATATTATGGGTTTGGATCCTTGTGCCGTTTTTTACGATCTTACTCAGTCTTTGTTTACATTTTATATTTTTCAGATATCTGCATTTACAGTAGGGGAAACACCATGCGTGAAGATTTGGAAATAACAAAAAATATCCTAGAGGTTATAGGGAGGACTCCCCTTATAAAGCTCAATCGCATCCCCGATCGGGGCATGGCAGAAGTTCTGGCTAAAGTCGAATCGCTGAATCCGGGCGGCAGCGTGAAGGACAGGATAGCGATTGCTATGATTAATGATGCGGAGCAGAAAGGAATTCTTAAGCCTCATGGAACAGTTATTGAGCCTACTAGCGGAAATACGGGAATAGGTCTGGCCATGGTCTGCGCGGTCAAAGGATACAAATGCGTACTGACTATGCCTGAGACGATGAGCCTTGAAAGGATATATATACTGAAAGCATATGGCGCGGAGGTGGTTCTAACGCCTGGCAGCCAGGGAATGAAGGGAGCCATAAAAAAGGCGGAGGATATACACAGGAAAGCGCCCCATTCTTTTATGCCTCATCAGTTTAAACATTTGGCAAACCCGCAAATACACAGAGAAACGACTGCGCGCGAGATCCTTGCGCAGACCAAAGGATCATTGGACGCGTTCGTTGCAGGCGTGGGCACCGGCGGAACCATAACCGGCGTTGGAGAGGTCCTTAAAAAGCATGATCCTGGAATAAGGGTAATAGCAGTCGAGCCGGAAACGAGCGCCGTCCTGTCGGGTAAAGAGCACGGGATACATAAGATACAGGGTATAGGCGCCGGCTTTGTTCCGGACATTCTCAATAGAAGCGTAATCG
>JBFMDA010000037.1:0-14906 GCA_040754255.1 Candidatus Omnitrophota bacterium
CAGGAGACGGAGCAGGCATATTGATCCAGATGCCGCACGAATTTTTTAGAGAAGTTGCCGCAGAAGCGCAGATACGTCTTCCCGGCAAGGGTTACTATGGCAGCGGATTGGTGTTTTTGCCGCGCGATAGAAAAGAACGAGATTTCTGCAAGCGTGTTTTTTTAAAAGCAGTTACCAATGAAGGGCAGGTACTTTTAGGCTGGCGAAGCGTGCCCGTTGATAATACGGAAATCGGAAATACCGCAAGAGAAACCGAGCCGGTTATAGAGCAGGTTTTTATCGGCAGGAACAGGAAGCTGGCAACCGACCTTTCTTTTGAAAGGGTGCTGTATGGTATCAGGAAAAAAATAGAGCACACGGTAAGATGCGCTGGCCTTAGCCAACAGTCGTTTTTTTATATTACCAACCTTTCCTGCCGTACCTTTTCTTATAAAGGTTTGTTAATGCCCGGCCAACTTAAGACGTTTTTCAGAGACCTGGGAAACGAGCGGCTAAAAAGTTCCTTATGCCTGGTGCATTCGCGTTACAGCACTAATACCTTTCCTGCCTGGGATCTGGCGCAGCCTTTCAGGTTTCTCGCCCACAACGGCGAGATCAATACCCTGCGAGGCAATATTAATTGGATGCGCGCCCGGGAAGGGCTTTTACGCAGCGAAGCATTCGGTAAAGACCTGAAGAGTATCCTTCCGGTTATTGTGCCAGGCGGCAGTGATTCAGCGGCGCTTGACAATGTCTTTGAGCTGCTTGTGTTGGGAGGCAGGGATATTGCCCATGCGATGATGATGCTTATTCCCGCAGCATGGCAGGAGAACCGTTTCTTGTCCGAAGAGCTGAAAGGGTTCTACGAATACCATTCCTGCATTACGGAGCCATGGGACGGGCCGGCAGCTATCGCGTTTACAGACGGCATAAGAATCGGGGCAGTGCTGGACCGTAACGGGCTGCGTCCTGCGCGGTACCTCTTGACGAAAGAAGGCCTTGTAGTAATGGCTTCCGAGGTAGGGGTTTTGGACATTCCTGCGCAAGAAATTATTGCTTCGGGACGCCTGGAGCCGGGGAAAATGTTCTTTATCGATACCGCCCTCGGGTTGATTGTTGACGATGAAAAAATCAAAGAAGATATTGCAAGAAGGAAACCCTATCATGCGTGGGCGAAAGAAAAAATAGTGCATCTTGAAACCTTGCCTGCGGGTTTGAAGGCTTCCGAACGCCCGCAGGAGGCGATTCCGCTTCTTTTATCTTCTTTCGGGTATACCCGGGAAGATATGAGGATGATTATTAGGCCTATGGCTGCGCAGGGCCAAGAGCCTATAGGCTCTATGGGTAACGATGTGCCGCATGCAGTATTGTCTCTTCGGCCGCAGCTACTCTATGCGTATTTTAAACAACTCTTCGCCCAGGTCACCAATCCTGCGGTGGATTCTATCCGAGAAGAGCTGGTGATGAGCCTCAGCGTATGCCTTGGCCCTGAACAAAACATGCTTACAGAAGGCCCTGAGCACTGCCATAAGCTTAAAGTGGACCAGCCGATTCTTACCAACGAAGAATTAAGCGCCATACAATCGATTCAAGGAAACGGTTTTAAGACAAAGAGCATTTCCATCCTTTTTAATGCAAAAGAGGAAAGTGATTTTTTAAAAAGGCTTACGGCTATTTGTAAAGAAGCGGAATCTGCGATCAGGGCAGGCTATACTTTTCTTGTGTTAAGCGACCGCGGCAGTAACGAGCAATATGCGGCATTACCTGCGCTGCTTGCAACCGCAACCCTCCACCATCATTTAATAAAACAAGCCTTAAGGACGCAGGTCAGCATACTTCTTGAGAGCGCTGAGCCACGCGAGGTCCATCATTTTGCACTTTTATTCGGCTATGGGGCTGATTGTGTTAATCCGTATCTGGCATATAAGGCCATTGCTTCCCTTTGCGACGAAGGAGATGTATCAGTTGATTTTTCTACCGCAAGAGACAATTACAGGAAGGCAGTGGCTAAAGGCATCCTTAAGATACTTTCGAAAATGGGTATCTCTACATTACAGAGCTACCGGGGAGCGCAGATTTTTGAAGCATTAGGTTTGCACCAGGAGGTAATTGAGCGTTCGTTCCCGGGGACGGTATCAAGGATCGCAGGGGCGGATTTTAAGACTATTGCCCGCGAAACAATCTTCAGGCACGAACAGGCCTATAAGAGGCAGGATATCCAGGCGGATTTGTTGCCGCACAGCGGCCTTTACCAATGGAGGAAGGACGGAGAATCCCATCTCTGGAACCCGGATTCCATCGCGGCCTTGCAAGACGCATCCCGTACGAATGATTACGCAAGATATAAAGAGTTCGCCTCGTGTATTAATAATCAAGAAAAGGGCCCTGTTACCCTGCGCAGCCTTTTTAAGTTTAAAGAAACAAAACCTGTGCCTATTGCCGAAGTCGAGCCTTTTGAGGCGATAGCACGCAGGTTCGTAACGGGTGCAATGAGTTTCGGGTCTATCAGCAGGGCCACGCATGAAACTATCGCAATAGCCATGAACCAAATCGGAGGAAAATCCAATACAGGCGAAGGAGGGGAAGACCCCGTTCGTTTTAGCCCACGTGCCAACGGTACGTGCGTAAGGAGCGCTATCAAACAGGTCGCCTCCGGGAGGTTCGGAGTGACCACCAATTATCTCGTGAATGCAGATGAACTGCAGATAAAGATTGCCCAGGGTGCTAAGCCGGGAGAAGGCGGGCAGCTTCCCGGGCATAAGGTCAGTGCTACTATAGCGAAAATCCGCTATACGACGCCGGGGGTCACCCTGATTTCTCCTCCGCCGCACCATGATATTTATTCCATTGAAGATTTAGCGCAATTGATATTCGACTTAAAAAATACCAACCCGTCTGCAAGAATCAGCGTTAAGCTTGTTTCTGAAATCGGCGTAGGCACCGTTGCCGCCGGGGTTGCCAAGGGCCATGCCGATATGATACTGGTTTCCGGCGGAGACGGCGGAACAGGGGCATCGCCGCTGAGTTCCATCAGGCATGCGGGCCTGCCGTGGGAGCTGGGGCTTTCAGAAGTCCACCAGACGCTGGTGTTGAATAATTTACGCAATCGGGTGCGCCTGCAGACGGACGGCCAAATGCGCACGGGAAGGGATGTGGCGATCGCAGCAATGTTGGGTGCCGAGGAATTCGGCTTCTGCACTTCTGTATTGATTGTACTTGGCTGTGTGATGTTGCGCCATTGCCATCTCAACAATTGTTCGGTTGGCATCGCGACCCAGGACGAAGCGCTCGAGCGGCGATTCACAGGCAGGCCCGAGCATATAATACACTATTTCCGTTTTGTTGCCGAAGAGCTCCGGGAGATTATGGCACAGTTAGGCATAAAAACCGTAGATGAACTTATCGGCAGAAGCGACCTTCTTGCGTTAAACCAGACGATACTCCCCTGGAAAGCGGCTTCAATCGATTATTCAAAAATCTTATATAAGCCAAATCATTCTTCAGGGCAGGCGCTTTATTGTACACAGCGCCAGGACCACGGCATTGGTAACGTGCTGGATATGCAGCTTATCGAAGCAAGCCGCGAAGTGTTTTCGCAAAAGAAATCGGTTGCGATACAATTGCCTATCCGTAACACCGACCGGACCACCGGCGCAATGCTTAGCGGACAGGTATGCAAGATGTTCGGAGAAGAAGGCTTGCCTGATAACAGTATACATTGCACATTTAGAGGAATTGCCGGCCAGAGCTTTGGCGCGTGGCTGGCAAAAGGGATTACGTTTGAGCTGGAAGGTATGGCAAATGACTATGTGGGTAAAGGGGTATCCGGAGGCAAAATCATTATCTATCCTGACCGTGACTGTAGGTATGTGCCGCAAGACAATGTGATTATTGGCAATACCGGCTTTTACGGCGCTATCACCGGAGAGGCCTACATCCGCGGCCGGGCCGGCGAAAGGTTCTGTATCAGAAACTCCGGCATTTTTGCAGTGGTTGAAGGGGTGGGGGACCACGGTTGCGAGTATATGACCGGGGGAAGAGTGATTGTGTTGGGTGATACAGGCAGGAATTTTGCGGCAGGCATGTCCGGAGGCATTGCCTATGTATATGACCCGAACCGTCGATTTTGTAAACGGTGCAATTTGGATATGGTCGAGCTGGAAACACTCGATATGCAGGATAAAGAATTGGTTGCGCGCCTCCTTGGTAATCACGTGCGTTTTACAAAAAGTGCGCTCGCAGCAACTATCGCCGACAATTTTGACAAAGAAGCAGACTATTTTGTGAAAGTGATGCCTTTTGAGTATAAGCGGGCTTTGGGGTTAGGCGTAGCCAAGGCGCCCGCAGCATTGGCAGAGATTTCAGACGGATAACGCATAAAGAAGGCGGCTATGGCAGACATAAAAGGGTTCCTTACGCATAAACGAAAAGACGCACTGTATCGGCCCGTATGCGAGCGCGTGAAAGATTTTGACGAAGTGTACCTGGCGCGAAGCGAAGCACAATCGCTTGTGCAGGCATCGCGGTGTATGGATTGCGGTACCCCTTTTTGTAACTGGGGCTGCCCCCTTGGAAACTATATATCCGAATGGAACGAGTATGTGAGTGTAGATAAATGGGCGCATGCCTGGCGTTTACTTAAGGCGACAAATAGCCTTCCTGAGATCACGGGCAGGGTATGTCCCGCGCCTTGCGAATACGCCTGTGTGCTGGGCATCAATGATGATCCTGTAACCGTCAGAGAGAACGAATTGGCCATCGCGGAATATGGCTGCGAAAAAGGGCTTTTGCGCGCACGGCCGCCTAAGAAGCGCACCGGAAAGAAGGTTGCGGTAATAGGCTCAGGCCCTGCCGGCCTTTCCTGTGCGGACCAGCTTAATAACGCCGGGCACCGCGTGGTGGTTTTTGAACGCGACCCTAAGATCGGCGGGATTTTACGTTACGGCATACCCGATTTTAAGCTGGAAAAAAGCGTGTTGGACCAAAGGGTAAGGGTTTGGGAACAGGAAGGGATTGAATTCAGGACGGATACGCATGTGGGCCAAGGCGTACACATCGAAACGTTGAAGAGAGAATTTGATGCATTTTGTCTTGCGGGAGGGTGCCGCCTGCCCAGGGATTTACGCATCGAAGGCAGGGAGCTTGAGGGGATACACTTTGCCATGGATTTTCTTATTCAGGCAAATAAAATCGTTTCTGGAGAAAAAATCCCCGAGGGCAACTCGCTGCATGCGAAGGGCAAGCGCGTGGTGGTTATCGGAGGAGGCGATACGGGTGCTGACTGTGTCGGCGTTGCAAACCGGCAAGGAGCACGCTGCATTATACAAATAGAGTTATTGCCTCAGCCGCCTTCCTGCCGCGGCGAAAATATGCAATGGCCGAAATACCCTTTCTTGCTTAAGACTTCGACCAGCCATGAAGAAGGAGGCAGGCGCTATTGGTCGGTGATGACAAAGCGTTTCATCGGGAAAAATGGCCGTATTGAAAAACTTTCCTGTATAAAAGTCGGTTTTGACCCGCACAACCGGACTCTTTGCCCCCCGATGCGCGAGATACCGGATAGCGAATTTGAGATAGAAGCTGACTTGGCGATTTTGGCAATGGGCTTTCTACAGCCGGAACAAGGATTGTTGAAGGAACTACGGCTTGAATCAGATAGCCGGGGCAACGTCAAGACTGACGTTTCCTATATGACATCGCAGAAAGGCATTTTTGCTGCCGGAGATATGCACCGAGGCCAGTCTCTTGTAGTCTGGGCAATAGCAGAAGGCAGAAACGCCGCATATTACATCGATACATACCTTATGGGCACATCTTCCCTTATGCCGCCCTACGGCCGCTGATTGCGCCCTGCTTGTTACCTCCCCGCCAAATAATTTTTATTTACGATTTTATAAATCAAAGGTATAATAAAGCCTCTCACGATATAATCCCCTTTTCGATTAACGGAGGAATTGGTGATTAAAATAGAACGCAGAATAGCGTATTTCTCCATGGAGATAGGCTTTGATTCCAAGGTTCCTACGTATAGCGGAGGCCTGGGGATATTGGCAGGAGATACTATAAAATCATGCGCAGACCTTAATGTCCCATTGGTGGCGGTAACACTCCTTTACAAAAAAGGATATTTTGACCAGGATCTTGATGCGCAAGGAAACCAGAAAGAATCCGCCCACCTTTGGGAACCCGCTGATTTCTTAAGGCCGCTTGCCGCAAAGGTTCAGGTAAAAATTGAGGGTAGGACAGTTACAGTGCAGGCGTGGCAGTACATGGTCCAGGGCATAGGCGGGTACCGCATCCCCATCATTTTTTTGGATACAGACCTTGCCGAGAATAGCGAATATGACCGCAGCCTCTCTTATTACCTTTATGGAGGGGATGAAAGATACAGGCTTGCCCAGGAGATTATTTTGGGGATCGGGGGAGTCAGGATACTTAAGGAATTAAACTATCACCGTATCAGCAGGTATCATATGAACGAGGGGCACGCCAGCCTCCTGACCCTGGAGCTTCTTACCCAAAGGACGAAAGAAGAATCCCATTGGGATGTGGATGGCGTGAAACGAATGTGTGCGTTTACTACTCATACTCCTGTGCCTGCCGGACACGACAAATTTTCCTACGACCTTGTCCATAGCCTCCTAAATGACTATATCCCCTTCGATGTCCTGAAGAAATATGGCGGTGAAGACAGGCTTAACATGACACTCTTGGCATTGAACTTGAGCCACTACGTCAATGGCGTAGCTAAGAAACACGGAGAGGTTTCTCAGGAAATGTTCCCCGGTTACCACATCGACTCTATTACGAATGGGGTGCATTCGCTTACCTGGGTATGTGATAGTTTCAAGAAGCTTTTTGATGCGCGTATCAGCGGCTGGCAGCACGACCCTTTTAGTTTACGCTATGCGTTGAGTATTCCCAGAGAAGCAGTGTGGCAGGCGCACCAAGAGGCAAAAAAGATGCTGATAGAATACGTGAATGCGCATACCGACATTCAGATGGACCTTGAAGCCTTGACTATCGGTTTTGCCCGCCGCGCAACCGCATACAAAAGGGCAGATTTGGTTTTCTATGATATTAACCGTTTAAAGACAATTGCGCAGCGAGCAGGGAAGCTCCAGTTTATTTTCTCAGGGAAAGCCCATCCTCACGATTGGCCCGGTAAAGAGCTGATAAAGAAGATTTATGCAATGTCGGCATCTTTAAAAGACCACGTCAAGATCGCCTACCTGAAAAATTACGATATGGAGCTTGCGAAAATGCTTATTTCCGGGGTAGATCTGTGGCTCAATACGCCCCGTAAGCCAAAAGAGGCTTCTGGAAGCTCCGGGATGAAGGCAGCCCATAACGGCGTGCCCAGCGTAAGTATCTTAGACGGCTGGTGGATCGAAGGATGTATCGAGGATTTTACCGGATGGTCGATAGGCTCGGCAGAAGACGCGGAGAGTAACGACGAACAGGATGCGCGTTTTCTTTACGAGAAATTGGAAAAGGTCATTTTACCTTCTTACTATACTAATCGTACCCACTGGATCGATATCATGCGTCACTCTATTGCGATTAACGCCTCTTTTTTCAATACGCACCGCATGGTCCAGCAATATGTACTTAACGCCTATTCTTATTAAGCCGCCTTTATGAAAAAGAACGGTTCCATCCAAGAGCGCGCCGTACTTGCCGAAGCACAGGGTGTACGTATCAGTCGCATGGTGATATACTCACCCGACATAGCCACAAAAGCAAGGGCTGGCCAGTTTATTGTGCTTATGTGCAGCGAAGACGGAGAACGTATCCCCCTTACAATCGTCAGCCACGATGCGTTAAAAGGCACCATTACGGTGATATTCCAGGAGGCGGGTTTGACTACTGCATTCTTAGGCAGGCTCGTTACAGGAGATGCCTTGTATGCACTTGTCGGTCCTCTGGGCACGCCGACTGAAATCGAGCGCTACGGCAAGGTAATAGTCATCGGAGGCGGAGTGGGGATTGCCGAAGCGTACCCGGTTGCTAAAGCGTATAAGGAGGCGGGAAACCGCTTGAGCGTTATTATAGGGGCGCGGACAAAAGGCCTATTGATACTGGTTGACGAATTGAAGTCCGTTGCCGATGAACTGCACGTAACCACGGATGACGGATCGTTTGGCCGTAAAGGGTTTGTCACGGATGTGCTTAAGGAACTGATCGCCAAGGATACCTATCATATCGTATATACAGTAGGGCCGATACCGATGATGAGAGCGGTCAGTAGTGTTACAAAGGCAGCGGGTATAAAAACGCTTGTTTCGCTCAATGCCCTTATGGTTGATGCGACCGGCATGTGTGGCAGCTGCCGGGTAACTGTCGATGGAAAGACAAAATTCAGCTGTATCGACGGTCCGGAATTTGACGGGCATCTGGTCGATTGGGAAGAGTTGGATAAGCGGAATAAGATTTATGTTACTCAAGAAGCGCACGTGTGTAACTTAAAACGCATACAGGGCTTATGAAATGACAACGCAGCCAACCCATATACAAGAATTGGGAGCAGAAGAGAGAATCCGCTCTTTTTCCGAAGTCATACAGGGTTATGCCGAAAAAGAGGCGCTTCTAGAGGCGCAGCGCTGCCTTCAATGCAAAAACCCTACCTGTATTGCGGGATGCCCTGTCGGAATCGATATTAAAAAATTCATTTTTCAAATAACCCAAAAAGATTATGCCGGTGCATATATTACTATACGCCAAAAAAATAATTTTCCCTCTATCTGCGGCAGGGTCTGTCCTGCCGAATACCAGTGCCGAAAGGCTTGTGTGTTGACCAAGAAAGGGTCACCCTACGCTTCAGAACAGGCCATACTTATTCATTTTCTTGAGCGGTTTGTCGGCGACTACGGCATCACGCACGCCCTTAAGATCCCCGCAGCTTCACAAAACCGGCTACACGGACAAAAAGTGGCAGTGGTCGGTTCAGGGCCTGCAGGGTTATGTTGCGCCGGCGAACTTGCGCGCAGAGGAGTTAAGGTGGTGATGTTCGAAGGCTTGCACAAGACGGGGGGAGTCTTACGATACGGCATCCCTGCGTTTAGGCTCCCGCGGGATATCCTCGATGGTGAGATAGACTACCTTAAGAATTTAGGCGTCGAAATAAAGCCTAATTTCATTGTGGGGAATATGAAATCGTTGCACGAACTGCAGCAAGAGGGTTATGCAGCGATATTCCTGGGGCTGGGAGCAGGTACGCCTTCTTTTCTGAAAGTAAAGGGCGAGAATCTTTGTAATGTATATTCCGCGAATGAATTCCTGACGCGGGTGAACCTCATGTCCGCGTACAAATTCCCCGAATCGCACACTCCCGTCAATATCGGCACACATATTGTAGTAATAGGCGGAGGCAACACTGCTATGGATGCGGCGCGGTGCGCGCTGCGCCTGCAGGAAATGAACGGCATCCCTTGCGATACGACGGTAGTGTACCGCCGCACAGAAATAGAAATGCCTGCCCGCAGGTTAGAAATAGCACATGCCAGGGAAGAGGGCGTGCGCTTTAAATTTTTGGTGCAACCTAAGGGTTTTCAGGGCGACGAGAAAGGGTTTGTGAAGTCAATGCAATGTCTACAGTGTGAGTTAGGCGAACCCGATAGCTCTGGTAGAAGGAGGCCGGTTGCCATACAAGGAAGCGGCTTTGAGCTTGCAAGCGACGTAGCGATTATTGCGATAGGCCTGCAGGCAAATCAACTCCTTACCAGGGTTACGCCGCAGATTACAGTTGATGCATACGGCGACATTACGGTAGATCCCCTTACCATGGAAACATCGATGAAAGGTGTGTTTGCAGGTGGGGATATTGTAGGAGGTGAGGGTACGGTCATTGAAGCGATGGGCATGGCCAAGAAGGCATCAGAGGCAATTATCCGGTTTTTGAGCAACCGGTAGTATTCCTTTCTGCGCAAGGTATGAGCAGAAGCACATTGACAATGTCAGTCAAGGAGGGATTCATGTCAAAAAAATTTGTGGAAGACTTCATGGTCAAGGTAATTGAAAAGAACCCCGGGGAACCTGAATTTCATCAGGCGGTGCAGGAGGTAGTAGAATCGCTTGCTCCATTTCTTGAAGAAAACAGCCGCTATCGGGACGCAAAGGTATTAGAACGGATGGTGGAGCCGGAACGGGTCATACTGTTTCGGGTGCCTTGGATTGATGATAGGGGGCAGATACAGGTAAATAGAGGTTATCGTATAGAGATGAATAGCGCAATCGGGCCTTATAAGGGAGGCCTGCGTTTTCATCCCAGCGTTAATTTAAGCATCTTAAAATTCCTCGCATTCGAGCAGGTCTTTAAAAACAGCCTTACTACCCTGCCTATGGGGGGAGGTAAAGGCGGTTCTGATTTTGACCCTAAAGGCAAATCAGAAAACGAGATTATGAGGTTTTGCCAGAGTTTTATGACAGAACTGCAACGACACATCGGCCCCGATACTGATGTGCCTGCGGGAGATATCGGTGTAGGAGGACGCGAGATAGGCTATTTGTTCGGCCAGTATAAAAGGCTGCGCAACGAATTTACCGGCGTGCTCACCGGTAAAGGATTGACGTGGGGCGGTAGCCTGATCAGGCCGGAGGCTACGGGGTATGGGTGTGTGTATTTCGTCGAAGAGATGCTTAAGACAAGGGGCGAGTCACTTAAAGGCAAAGTATGCGCGGTTTCCGGGTCAGGTAATGTCGCGCAATACACAGTCGAAAAACTCCTTCAATTGGGGGCGAAAGTAGTCACGTTGTCTGATTCCAACGGCTACATTTATGACGAAGGCGGCATTGATAAGAAGGAATTGACTTGTGTGATGGAGCTCAAAAATGTGAAGCGCGCGCGCATCAAGGACTGCGCGAACGAGTTCAAGTGCAAATATTTCGAAAACCAGAAGCCCTGGTCAATAAAGTGCGATATCGCATTTCCCAGCGCTACTCAGAACGAGATCGATGAGAGCGACGCCAAGGCGCTGGTGAAAAACGGCTGTATAGCGGTAGGAGAAGGAGCGAATATGCCTACAACTCCCGATGGTGTACGGGTTTTTCAAAAGGCAAAGATACTCTATGCGCCCGGAAAGGCCTCTAATGCCGGCGGAGTCGCAACCTCCGGCTTAGAGATGTCGCAGAACAGCATGCGGATATCATGGTCCAGGGAAGAGGTTGACCAAAGGCTGCGTAATATCATGGTTGCCATACATCAGCAGTGCCTGCGATTCGGGAAAGAAAAGGAGTACGTCGATTACGTCAAAGGCGCCAATATTGCGGGTTTTGTGAAAGTCGCAGATGCCATGCTCGCCCAGGGGGTCGTCTAATCGCCAATGTCGCTTACGCATTACGCAAGGCGCCCATGTGCCAGACACGGGGCGCCTTTTTTATTTTTTACATTTCTAGCAGGGGGTATGCGCGGCAGCCCTGACAATTTATCATTGAATAACTCTGCGATTGGCGGTAGAATACAAAAAACAGTTATTTCTGCGCTGCCACCGGGATAAAAAGGATGCGTCAAAAAGAGCAGGTATGGGAAGATTTTCTGCGTAGTCTGAGGGCAGCCCTCAATATGCTCTCGCTTTATTCCGATACACACCCCTTTTTTCTCAATTCCGTAGAAGACCTCACACAAAAGATAGACGCACTCTTGGCTATAGTTAATCCTATAGGGCTGGCCATTACCAGCGACACCTTACTCATAGAAAACAAGTTATTGGAAAGATCAGGGCTCCACGATGAACTTGCGAAAGCCCTGCACAGGCGTAAGGTCAAGAGTATTAAGATAGAGAAGGGCATTAGCCAGCAAGAGCTTGGCCGTTTCTTGCTCACACTACATTTAACACCGAAGCAAATCTTCTGCAGCGGAGGCATAGGCGCTATCCTTGACAAAGAGCAGTTCGCACATATCCGCGTGGAAGAGCTTGATTACTCGCAGCTCCTGAAAGATTCCGGAGAAGAATGCAAGGATGTATGGGCCTATCTCTTACAGGAAGCCCTTGAGAAGAAAGATGACGCCCGGATAGGCGAAGTAGTGGATTCTGCCGATAAGATCATCACCCATTTTAATGCCAGTGATTTCAGCAAAGACAAAGAGCTTCAAGGGAATATGTCGCGCCTTCTTGCACACCTGGAAGAAGGGCAGAAGGATAAGTTTAAGAAAATAACCAAAGAGGTATTGAAGGTTATCCTGCGGGAACGCGCGCAGGAGATGCCGCAGCTGGGAGATATTGCCGGCTTTGTAAAAAAGCTCGATGCCGAAGATGTAGGGGATGCATTGAGCGATGAAATCATTTCTAATCCGCGCTTTGACGGTCTCAGTTTTAATGTACTTTCCCTTTTTGTGCAGGAAAAGTCACACAAGGAAATAGCCTCTTCGCTATTCGGTAAATTACAGCAAAAGGAAGGCCCTAAGGGCGCGCGTAAGGTACAGAAGAGGCTTGAAGAGCTATTCGCGATCCCTGAGCAGTCTTCTATCTCGGAAGTATACCGCAAGACGCTGTTCTCCCTTTTAAAAGAAATAACGTTTGAGGCCGGGGCCCATTTTGACCGCGATAGCTTGTACTATAACTATTCTTATATGCTCCTTAACCTGTGTGCGTCTGAAACGGACGCGCAGGCAGTCGGTTTGATCCTGGTAAAAATAAACGACGAATGGGAAAAAATTGCCGGCAATAATGATCCCCACTATATGAGGGACCTTTTCACAGTCCTAAAAGAGAAGAGAAAGGCGATGCCGTCACTACGGCCCGCATTCGATGCGATCGACGATACAGTATGCAGGTTTGTTGAGAAGGCTGCGCTGGCAGGAGGATCCACGCAGGGGCTTTCTCTGTATCAGGATTTCTTAACGAGAAGTTCTTTCGGGATCGAGGCATATTTTAACACAATCTTTTCCGAGCACGTAATCACCCCCCTGGTGATTACGTTGTTCCTGAAGTTTTTCTCTACCCATATGCCCGCCCTGTATGAAAAGCTAAGTCAGCAGCGCGCTGACTTAGACTTTCTCAAGAAAATCATCGATACACTTATCCAGGTTGAACTGCCGGCAGTCAACGGCATCCTTGCGCAAATATATTCTTTCTCAAATCCCCTCATAAAAATAGAGGTAGTGCGTGCGATGAAGAAAATGCAGCGTAAAGACGAGGAGTTTCTTTTCTCAATCCTGGAGAAAGAAGAGGTCCCTTTAAGGAAAGAGGCCCTTTTGACCCTTTTGGACGGGCAGCACACAGACAAGGCCCTCACCCTGCTTCTTTGCCTCCCCGATGAATTCGGCAAATACAATAGTGTGCTTCTTGAAAATATCATTCTGATTGAAGAGGCTCAAGCGCAAGCGGCAATCCCCTATCTTAAGGCGCTGTTGAAAAGAAGGTTCTTTTGGAATCGGCGCGTGAGGAATAGAGCCAAGGAAGTATTGGAGAGATGGCATGCGGGATAGGATCGAAAAGATAATCAAGGATTTACTCTCCGTTTTGCAAATGGCCAGGCTCTATAGTACTGTTCATCACGAATTCATGAAATCGCTGGATAAGGCATACGCTGATTTTGCCGCCGTTTTTGAAGGAAAAGAAAATTTGGTGATAGGCCTTATCGCAGGGGAGCTGGCGTTTGAGAAAGAGATACTGTTTGAACTTAATAAAACTGCTGAACCGCTGATTGGTATCCTAAAACACTTAGGGATCGAAAAAATGACGTTTTACCCGCAGCTTGAGAAAGAAGAACTGCGTAAATTCATTTCTTTTCTTGTCACCCCCAAAGAAGAGATAAAAGGGCAGCCGCAGGAATACCTGCAGGGCTTAGGCGTTACGCACATCACGGTCGGAAAGATTACGGTTTCTGCGTCGCCCGTAACAGGGGCAATAGCAGCCGGCCTAGACCTTACAGGATTGTATGCCGGCTCGACCGAATCCGTTGGGCAAGCGATTGATAAGGCCCTTGACGGCAAACAGATCGATTATCTGTCGTTACGGTTAGCCTTACACGACATTATGCACAGCCTCAGCAGCAGCTACCAGGATCTTTTACAGCTGGTTACGGTCAAGCGCTACGATACCAAGGTCGCCGTGCACCTGCTCGATGTTTCCATATTGTCGATGTATTTCGCGCACACCCTAGGCCTTGACAAAGAGGATATTCTTGACATCGGCATAGCCGCCCTGTTTCACGATGTCGGCAAGCTCTATGTATCCCGTAAAATTCTTAACAAGGCAGCAAAGCTTAGCGAAGAAGAATTCGCACAGATAAAAGGCCACGTCAGGACCGGGGCTGAAATCCTGCTGAACTACGTGGATACCTTAGGCATTCTGCCGGCAATAGTGGCATTTGAGCATCATCTGCGGTATGATTTAAAAGGCTATCCCCAGCTGGCGTTTCCCTATAAGCCGTGCCTTCCTTCCTTAATAGTGACTATCTGCGATGTCTATGATGCGTGTTTTCAGAGGCGCAGCTATAAAGGGACGTATCCCCCGAATATGGTATACGATATTATGATAAAAGAAAAAGGCAGGCTGTTTGATTCCGAGCTTTTAGAAAAATTCTTTGCGGTGATGGGCGTGTGGCCTGTCGGGACTATCGTATACTTAAGCGATCAGCGGATTGCGGTAGTCAGAAGGGAAAATAAAGACGATGTGTTTTCTCCCGAGGTTGAGACCGTCTTTCCGGCCGGCAAAAGAGAGATTGTCGATTTGCATGCACAAAAGGGTACGCTCAAGATAGAGTATGCGCTGAATCCCATGGAAGAGGGCAAAGGGTACCTTGATTTGGTATAACGCAAAAAGCGGTTGACTTCTGGGTTAGTTGTGGTATACTTTTCGGTAGTCCGAGGAAGAACTACTAGCAGCAAAACGAGGGCGTTTTTTAAGACGGAATCCTTGTCTTAAAAACGCCTCTTTTTATATGCGAAGAGGGAAACTATGGCAAAATATGTGTTTATCACTGGC
>JBFMDA010000038.1:0-14345 GCA_040754255.1 Candidatus Omnitrophota bacterium
TCGCCATCGTATCCCTCCTGATTAATTCATTATGTGTATGTTATTTACTTAAGGCTTATTTGATGCGGCAAGTCCATATTTGAGAATATTAGTATCTGCTATGGCCTGAATTTTTTTAATTTCTTCGGGGCTCTTAAAAAGATGCTTAAATCTTCCCTGGGGTTTTAGGTAATCTTCCACCGGCCTAGGCGTAATCTTACGCACGCCGACGAGGGTGCCGTTTTCGTACTCTATAATAGGATAAAGGCCTGTTTCAGCCGCTATCTTTGCAATTTCCAATGTAAGCTCAGGGGCATGACGCCAGCCTAACGGGCAAGGCACGTGCACCTGTATATATTTCGGCCCTTTGATCGAGAGGGCCTTCTTCACTTTGCGCTGAAGATCCGGCACAAATGCTACTGTAGCGGTAGCCACATACGGAATTCCGTGAGCCAACGCTATCTCAGGCATTGGTTTTTTGGGGCGGATATTCCCGTACGAAGCGCAGCCTGCTGGGCTCGTTGAGGTATTAGAATGGAAGGGCGTTAAGCCGCTACGCTGTACGCCGGTATTCATATATGCTTCATTATCATAACAGACGTATAAAATGTCCTGACCGCGCTCAAACATCCCGGAAATCGCCTGGAGCCCTATATCGGCTGACCCTCCGTCTCCTCCTTGCGCGATTACATTAATTGCTTCTTTTTTACCAAGATAGCGCAAGGCGGCTTCTATGCCGGAGGCAACAGCTGCGGAATTCTCAAACAGAGAATGTATCCATGGTATCTCCCAGGCTGATTCAGGATATTTCGTAGTAAAAACCTCAAGGCAACCGGTAGAGTTTGCGACAATAGTATTAGGACCGGCTGCATCGATCACTAAACGGGCTGCGATTGCCTGGCCGCAGCCGGCACATGCC
The DNA here is from genome assembly GCA_040754255.1 of Candidatus Omnitrophota bacterium. Taxonomy (GTDB): domain Bacteria; phylum Omnitrophota; class Gorgyraeia; order Gygaellales; family Profunditerraquicolaceae; genus SURF-25. The sequence continues at coordinate 899 of JBFMDA010000038.1, forward strand.
GTGTGACCCGGGGCAAGCAACGGTTTTTTTTCACTGTTCATATTCTTCCTTTAAGAGCTCGGGCTTTAAGTCTATAAACTCGTTACTCTTTTCCCTGCCGTTTACCAAGCGCAACACTTCTTTGATCGAGTCTTTGGTAATATCGCGCCCCCCAATACCGACCACGAAACTGCTGATCACCTGCGGCTTCTTCTTTTTGCCAAAAAATGCCGCCTTGATCTCGGCGGCAACAGGCGCATAGGAACCCAGCGATAACGACCTGTCAAGCACTGCTACCTTCGGTATGTTCTTGAGTGCTTCATAGATTGCCTCTGCGGGGAACGGCCTGTACGCGACAATCTTAAGCAGCCCTACCTTTTTTCCTTTTGCCCTCAATTCGTCGACTACTTCTTTCACCGTGCCGCATACTGACCCCATTGCGACAATCACGCGTTCTGCATCCTTGGTATGATACTCTTCGATAAGGCCGTTGTAATGACGCCCAAACACCTTGGAAAATTCAAGGGCAAGCTTCGGTATGATTTCAAGCACGTCTTTATGCGTCTGGTGTATGGCATAACGGGTTTCCATATAATAATCAGGATCGGCCAGCGGCCCAAGGCTTAAAGGGTTTTCGACATCAAGTTTATAGAGGGGCTTGTAAGGAGGCAAGAAGCTGTCAACCTTGCCCTCATCCGGCATATCAATCGTTTCTATCCCGTGAGTAAGGGTATACCCGTCCATACAGACCATAACCGGAAGCATGACGTGTTTATCTTCGCTCAAACGGTAACTTATAAGATGGAAATCTATTGTCTCCTGCAAATTCTCCGTGTAGAACTGTATCCAGCCGCTATCGCGCAGCGAGATTGAATCCTGATGGTCGTTCCAGATACTGATCGGGGCCGAAATCGCCCGATTGGCACAGGTAAGCACCAGGGGAAGCCTCATGCCTGCAATATTGAAAATCACTTCGGACATATAGAATAACCCCTGAGAGCTTGTGGCTGTGTAGGAACGCACCCCTGCGGCTACCGAACCCAATACCACCGATGCTGCCGAATGCTCGGATTCGACGTTTACAAACTGGGAATTCAATTCGCCATTAGCGACAAAATTCGCCAGCTCCTCCACTACATGCGTCTGCGGAGTAATAGGGTAGGCGGAAATTACCCCTGGCTTACAGGCCTTTACGATCCTGGCTACTGCCAAGGAGCCTTCAAGAAATTCTCTCATATACTTATTCCTTCTTATTCTTTGCTGCCGCCTCGGATTCTTCGCGTACCATTTCAATGTCTTGCTTGGGGCATATGTAGGCGCAATTGCCGCACCCCTTGCAAAAGGCGAGGTCGCAATCAAAGGTATTTTTCTCTTTCCCGCTGATGCAACCCTCAGGGCATATTACCACACACATCCTGCAGGCAATACAATTCTTCTTCAGGAATTTTGGCCTCGATTCTATTCGCCAAGAACCAGTTTTATTTTTCCTGCTTGAACCGGGTTTTGCAATAAGGGGCCCGAACATATTTTTTTATTTGGCGGATTTTTGCTTCAATACAAAATCAAAGCCCTGCTTCGCTGCTTCAATATTGCCTTCCTGGGCCTTTCCGGAAAAACGCTTCTTTATCGCCTCAATGAGTTCCTTCAACGAAAACTCTTCGGTAGCCGCTGCATACGCGCCTATAAGGGCGGTATTGCCTAACGGTTTGCCAAAAGCCTTCATTGCTATTTCTGTCGCCGGCACCACATAAAGCTTTTGCCTTGCCTTGACCTTGGGGACCTCAAATCCCTCCCGCTGGTTAACTACGGCAATGCCGTCATCTTTTAAGCCTGAAAAACAGTTAAATCCGCGGGTAAGGGTAGGGTCTGCGATAATAACGTAATCCGGCTGATAGATCTGGCTCCTAAGCCTTACCGGCTTGGAGTCCACCCTGACGAACGCATTCATGGGTGCACCCATCCTGGCGGCACCGAAGTGCGGAAATGCATATGGGTACATTCCTTTCAAAAAATAGGAATAACCCAGAAGGTAGGCAGTGGTAATCGCCCCCTGGCCGGCACGTGCGTGTATACGAATTTCTTTCATCATATAAATTAATCCTTACGGGGTGAGACAACCCACAAAAAAAACAGGTATATAATATAGCGCAGGGCCTTCTTTGTCAATCATTTATTTTAAAAGAATTTTTCTTTAAGGCCCGTTTTGGTTTTCTTATCCCCCACCACGCTGCCACAATGAGTACAAAAATACTCATACAATTGGCCGTCAGGCAAAATAAGGAGCAGCTTCTCCTTCACGGGCATTGAGCCGCCGCATTGATTGCAATAAAGATAGGTGGCATTAAGGTCTTCGAATTGGTCCATAGGGCAGAAGGCGCATGCTACGAAATTTTATGGTACATTAAAACCGGTGATATCCTTCATTTCTTGGGCAGCGAGCTGCCGGCTATACGCAACTGCCTTATTATATGCCTCTTTAATATCCTTTTCCAGGCTTTCTTTTTGACTTTCCCGGATTGGCGTACTCACCGTAACCTCCTTCACTTCTTGCACACCGTTCATGACGATGCGCACTATGCCGCCGGGCCCATCAATGCTAAATACGGTATCTTCAAGCCGCTCTTTGACCTGCTTCATTTTTGCCTGCATTGCCATAAAATTTTTTAATTCTTTCAACTTGCGAATTCCTTTTTTTAAAAAATCCTCATTCCTTGCGGCCGCGGTCTTAATACCCCAACTCTTCCCTCACCAGAAGAACCTTCATCCGGCCTGGAGTAATCTCGGCTTCAACGATTAACAGCTGACAACACATCCTTTTATACTCGGGGAAGAGGCAGATATCGCTACGGCAGATACTGTCCTGGCTACACGCAGAAACATACCCAAGGCGCTTACAGTTTAGAGGAGTAGCGTACTCCCTGGCTCTTTGTAAGGCACTCTGCAGGTCGGCGGTAATCTTATTGATGCCGGCCACCACCACCACATTACCGGCATTCGCAATGCCCGCAACCCTATGGCCCCACGCGCTAAAAAATACCAGTTCCCCTTTTGCTGATATGGCATTGGCGCTTGTCAGGTAATAGTCCGCGCACGCGCCCTTGTTCCTCATTTCCATGTTTTCTTTACGGCTTAAGCCTTCCTGGTACTGATCATACACCATAGTACCCCTTTTTTTAAGGCTATGTACCAAATCAAGCTGATTGAGCGTTAAAGAACCAGAGATTCCGACTGTTGCCTCCCTGGGAATAATCTCCATCGCCTTTTGTAAGGCAGATGCCTTGTCAGGACAAATAACGCACTCGATGTTTCTTTTCTTAAATTGAGCGGCAAGTGCATCAAGGCGAGGCTGTGTATGTTCCATATTAAGATTGTGAGTATTCCGGCAGTTGCGATTGTAATTGCAACATCAACCGTTTGAGCGTACGGCTCACAGCGACCGGATATGAGTAGCGGGAGCGCACATGCGCAAGGCTTACGGGGAACCGGGCAAGCTGCGTCCGTACATATCTGCGCACACTCTTAAGGGAAGGCGGATTATAGCGCAGGCTGCCCCTGCGAATCACTTTTTTCAAAAGAGGCTTCCCGCGCATTCTTTCCTTTTCCAGTACCAGTACATCCTTAAGGTACCTGCCTTTCTTACCGCAGAGCCGCACCACCTGTTTCCTCCCAGGAAAGGTAACTTTTCCGGCGCTGAGCTTCATTGTAGGCAACAGCTTCCCTCTGCGGTTGCCTACTTCGCTTATTTTATAAATTACGTCCAGGTAGGGCGCATCAACGCTTGCTCCCATATTAGTTCCTACCCCGAAATTATCCACAGGCGCACTTTTACTGAGGATCCGCGCAATCTTGAACTCATCTAAGTTGCCGCTGGCAAAAATCTTAACATAGGCAAGGCCTTCCCTGTCAAGCATGCGCCTTGCAAGCCGCGCAAGACAGGCGATATCGCCGCTATCAAGCCTGATGCCCGATAAATGGTACCCTCTCCTCTTGAGCTCTTTACCTATCTGTATGGCATTCTGTAACCCGATTCTGGTATCATACGTATCTACCAGGAGAATTGAGCGGCCGGGAAATATATTGCTATATGCACGGAAGCTATTCAATTCACTCTTGAAAGACATGACAAATGAATGGGCCATTGTGCCTACCGCAGGGATGCCGTAGAGTTGTGCGGCACGCACATTAGAAGTCCCGCTGAACCCCGCCAGGTACGAAGACCTGGCTGCCTTAATCGCGGCATCCTGGCCGTGAGTTCTGCGCAGGGAAAAATCAAATACTCCGCAATGGCCTGCCGCCAAAACCACCCGCGCTGCTTTAGAGGCAATCATGGTCGCAAGATTAACCGTGTTCAATAAACAACTTTCCAAAATCTGCCCCTCGATAATACTGGAAGTAACCCGGATGACAGGCTCGCCCGCAAAAAATACCGTCCCTTCCGGCATTGCCCAGACGTCACCGCGGAATTTAAAATTATTTAAATAACGCAAGAAATCGGGAGTAAATAACCGTTGTGTTTTAAGGAACGCGATATCGCCTGCGCCAAAACGCAGGCCCTTTATATACGCAATAGCATCTTGGAGCCCTGCAAAGAGCAGGAATGAACGGCCCGCAGGCAACTGCCTGACAAACAGGTCAAACGTGGCCATAGTGTCTCTATGATAATTAAAATATGCCTGGGCCATGGTGAGCTCATAGAGGTCGACTAATAATGGGTGGGGTTTCATGTGTCAGAGTAATTCCTGGTACAAGCCTTCGGAAAAACGGTTGCGGGAAAAGCGGATCTTGCCGTCCCTGTCAATGAAAAAGTAAGTAGGCACGCCCAAAAGGTCATACGCATCGGCTACCGAGGAGTCGCGGTCAGAAAGGACTCTGAATTTGAAGTTTTTGCCGCGTGTAAAACTTTCAATCTTCGTTTTTGATTCTCCCACATTAACCGCCAGCAGGATAATCCCGTCTTTGGCAATCGCATCATACTTTCCGTTGAGCACAACCAATTGCTCCCGGCAATAAGGGCACCAGGTAGTCCAGAAAAAGACAACTACCACCTTGCCCCGATAATCCGAAAGGCGCACTGTATTGCCGCTAAGGTCAGTAAGGCTAAAATCGGGCGCTACTTCTCCTGCGTTGCCTTTTAATTCCATGCCCGAGGCAATACCATGTAACAACATGCACGCTACCAACACACACACGATTCTTCTCATAGCAAGGCTCTTCCTGCCTGGATAATAAAGTATTCCCCCATGCCTAAGAGGATGAAACCGCTCAGTTTTTTAATCCGCGCAAGCCAGGCTTCTTTGAACGCAAGATTAAGCAATAAAGAGCCGGTCGTTCCTGCCAGGATCAATAAAATACCCATGCCCAGGGCAAAGGTAAACAAAAGGCTTGTGCCGTAAAAGATATGTTGTCTGCTCGCTACATATACGAGTATTACGCCAAGTGCAGGGGCAGTGCAAGGGCCGATTACCAAGCCTGAGGTAAGGCCGAAAAGGAACGCAGCCAAATATTCCTGTTTCGCCTTGATTTTCCCTTGCAACCGGATGACGAAGGAGGGGAATTGAATAACCTCAAAAAAAGAAAGTGCGGCGATAATACAGGCATTACCTACTACAAGGTACGAAACCGGATGGGCCGATATCCTGCCGAAGAAACTCCCTGAAAACACCGCTATCAGCCCAAGTACCGAATACGTAACCGCCAGGCCTACGACGTAAAGAAAGCTTAATAGGAACCCCTTCGCCGGCGAGGTGTCTTTGCGGATGCCGATAAAGCCCAATACCACGGGGATGAGAGGATATACGCAAGGAGAAAAACTCACCAGCAACCCGCCCAAAAAAGCGCTGATATAACCTATGGAATTACTTTCCACATTCATCTGTAATCCAAGAAAGGTATGGCGCATAGCCCTGCGTGACCGGTAACGATATGATCTCCGGGACTTCGTAACTATGCAGCGATTTTACGTGCCGTATTACTTCGGGGATACGCATCTTTTTCGTCTTCACTATTAAGAGTACCTCACGGGCCGAATCGATCTTGCCCTTCCAACGGAAATAGGAATCAACGTTGCCGATTATATTGACACAGGCGGCAATCTTGCGCGTAAGAAGGCTGCGGGCAATTATCTTCGCTTCTTTCCTGCCGGAAGCAGTGATAAGCACTATTGCGTACATGGGTATGCCCCTTATGAATAAAGAATTAACGAACCGCTAGCGCCTCAGCGCTTTCACGAGGCTTGCAATCCGGCCACCCAGGCGGATGCATTGTTTACTTGCCCGCACGTCGGGAGAGCCGATTGCCACAGGGCCGTAATGATCCCCCATGGGATCACCTTGTAGTATCATACCATGGATCAGCATCGCGTTCAATATATCCAGGATGGTAGTCTCGTTGCCGCCGCCAATATTTGCGCTTGAGGAAAAGGCTGCGCCTATTTTTCCGTCGAGTTTTGTATGGAACACGGCTGAATCATCCAGTAATTTCTTAATGGGTGAGGCCATTGTGCCGTAATAAGTAGGCGAACCGATAACCAAGGCATCGTATTTGATCAATTCTTCTACGGCAGTATCACAGACATCCTTTACCTCAACACCCACCTGCCCTTCTTTAATACCCTGGCCTATTAATTCCGCCATTTTCTTGGTATTCCCGGTCTGGCTATAATACACTACAAGTGCCGTTTCCATATCATCGCCCCCTTTTTTTTGTAAAGGCGTACAATCCTCTTCTTGCCTACTCACCACTGTATACGCATCTTTGCCTCCGGCCTCTGCGTTGCCCTCACCGCAACATCATCACCGACATAGACCTTCCGCAAGAGGCTCCTTCCTTACGATATGAAAAAAAATCTTCTGCCCGGCACACCGTACAAATCCCTGAATCCGTAATGCGGCTTCTGTCTATCCCCGATTCTAACAATTGTCTGGTATTTATTTCGACTAAATCAAGATAGTAGGAATCTTCGGTTTTGTATAAACCAAAGGTAAAAAACTCATTAAACTCTTCCCCCACCTGATAACAACACCTTCGTATTGACGGGCCCAGACCTACGGCCATACTCTTCGGTTTGGCATTGAGCTCGCGCTGCATCTTCATGACAACCTTTGCCACTATCCCTGCCGCTGTCCCTTTCCAGCCGGCATGGACTAACCCTAATGCATGCGTGTTGGTATCGTATATAAATACAGAAAGGCAATCTGCGGTAAATATGCTTACCGGCACAAAAGGCTCAGCGGTAATAAAGGCATCCGTTGATTTAAACGCCGTATCATAGGCAAGCGCGCCCTTGCCTTTATCGGCTGCGTGTACGCATGCGACACCACAGCCATGCGTCTGTTCTGCGGCTACCACGCAACGGTAATCAATGCCTAGGGGCTCTAAAAAAACTTTGCGGCTCGGCAATGCCCGGTGTACGTCTGCGTATACCAACGACATGTTGTGCTGATGGCGGTTGCTGAATGCACATGCCAGGCGAGGGAACTGCATAAAGTTTTTTTGTTCATGCATCGATACGTATAAGTTTCTTGCGTGATTTCAAGCCTTTGACAATCGAGACTTGGTATTTCTTTACCTTGAAGTATTCAGCCAGTAAGGCTACCAGCTGGGCATTGGCCTGACCTTCCCGCGCAGGACGGGTAAGATATGCCTTTAGGACATTGTTCTCTTTGGCCACAAAGGCCCTGTGTGCGTTCGCCCGGACAGAAACCTCAAAAGTCATCTCCTGGATGCAACCTGGTATGCATCAAATATGCTGTAAAGCGCAAGGCAGCAAATCAATAACAACCCCGCCGAAAACAGTGCTATTCCCCACATAAGCAGCTTGCCGAGCAAGGCCTTGCCGAGAAGCCACCACCCGATGACAATACTTCCGGCGATAAAGATAAGCAGGCTCACAAACGACAAAAAGATAACGACGAGACCTTTTATAATCTGGCCGTTATAGATCTGGCCTAACCCGTTAAAGACAAAAGAAAGGACTGCGGCTACCCCGGGATTAGAAATGCTGCGCGGCTCAGACATGCTACATCTCCTTTTTTACTTCCAGGTGTTTGTTTAAAGTAACGGCGCTTAATTTTTCATTCAGGCCGCTGAGTTTTTCCCTGGCCTCTGAGTATTTTTTTGACGCTTTATCAAGGTGGCTGCCTACGGTATTAAAATCTTCGGCAAATTTCGCAAGTTCAAGCTGCGCCCGCCCAAGTTCAGCAAAAACTTTTTGGATATTGCGCTGGATGTTCAGGCCCCGCAAGCCGTACAAAATCGCCTGAAGGTACGCATAAAACGTGCTCGGCGACACAAAGATTATTTTTCTTGATTTTGCGTACGCCCCCAGCTCCTCATCCCTGCTGATCTGGTAATATACCGCCTCTGAAGGTATATACATGAGCGCAAAATCAAAAGTGCACTCGTCGGTAAGAATATATTTGGAGGCCACTTCGTCGATTCTGGTCTTTACATCCCTGACAAAGAGGCGCAGGATCGACTTTTTCTCATCTTCGGATTCGGTCTCTTGGGTTTTTTTAAAGTTTTCAAGCGGAAATTTCGCATCAATGGAAATAAGGTTTTGCCCCACCAGTATCGCGGCATCGACTATATCGCCGCTTTTGAAACGGTGCTGCAGCCTGATGTGTTCTTTCGGCAGGATATCTTGAAGCAATTGTGCCAAGAGCGTCTCGCCCATAGAACCCCTAAATTTAGGCGCACGCAACAAATCCTGGAGGCTTGCAATATCTTTGCTGATTTCATAAATCTGCTTGTTCGTCTCCTCCAGGCGCCCTAGGCTTTTCTGGACATCGCCGAAAACTCTCGTTGCAGAATCAAGCCTTTCGCCGACCGTTTTATGGGCATCTGCAAGCGTATAAGACGTCTCCTTGAGGCGCTCGTTCACCTGCAGGGTGATGTCGTTTAGTTGGCGGTTCATCTGCTGGCTCATCATAAAAACAAGCGCAATCACTACCATACCGCCGACTATAAGAATCCCCGCGATTAGCCAGATCATGGAACTTGCCTTTCTCGCTTTCTGTGTGCAAACAAATTATAGCACCGGCTTGGCCGCCTTTAAAGCAAATAATCCTTCTTTATCCTTTTGACGCAATTAAAGATATTCGTCTTCACCTCAGGGCAGATAGTTTCAAGTTCTTTGATAAGCGCAGTGATCTTTGTCCGCTGGGAAGTGATGGCATTGGGACAGGAGCATTTCTCGTGGGGAAAATGCGCTTCTTTGGCAAAACGCATAATCATTGATTCCTCCACATACGCCAGCGGCCGGATTATGACAACCTTGCCTTTGAATAATTCCTGCCTGGGCGACATAGCGGATATTTCACCTTGAAAAAATAAATTCAAAAGTATGGTCTCAACGATATCGTCTTTATGGTGGCCTAAGGCCACTTTCGAGCAGCCGAAACGATTGGCTACTTCGAACAGGGCCTTCCTCCGGTTCCATGCACACCAGAAACAGGAAATATCCTTGCGTGTCTTTCCTTTGAGTATATCTACTTTCTCTATATGGTACTCCACCCCCAGCGCCTCAAAATACTTGGCAAGAATTTTGGGATGCTGGCAAGGATATCCCAGGTCAATATGCACTGCCAGAAGCTGGTAGCGCACCGGCACAAATCGCCTGCGGTCGTGAAGCAGCCGAAGGAGCGTTAAACTGTCTTTGCCGCCCGAAACGGCAACGGCAATCTTATCTCCATCGGAAAGCATCGCGTAGTCCGTAATTGCCTTGCCTACGCGCTTGGAAATATAGAATTCTGTGCCCTGCAGGAGTGCCATAAAAAGATAAGAATCGCAAAGGCCTTGCTATATATTATACCCACTGCCAAACCAATGCGTACAATAGCATATCCGCCCAAAATATGGAAAGAAGCGCTGCCAGAGATAAAAAAGGTCCGTAGGGAATGGTGTGATCTTTTTTGGCGAGTAAATTAAAAATTCCTACCCCTAACCCCAGGATTGGCGCGAGAAAAAATACCAACACCGCTTTCTGCCAGCCAAGAAATGCACCGATCATAGCTAATAACTTAACATCCCCTCCTCCCATGGATTCGGTTTCGCCCTGGACAGGAGGCTTTTTAAGAAGTTTAAAATATACCAAATCAAACAGGAAACCCGTTAAGTAAATAATCCCCCCGCCCACTACGGCCCCTATGAAAGAATGAATGAGAAAAGCGGGGTTATACGCAAAAGGGCTCACCTGCAGCCCTTTGAGCGCATTTAATAGAAGCCCTGCACCAAGGCCCCCTACGGAGATTTCATCGGGTATAATACGGTGCGCGATATCGACAAAAGACGCAACGATCAGGCCGCAGATGAAAAGCGCATAGTAAGAAAATACAAAACCTACCGAAAAGCGTGAGTACAAAAATAGGAAACAGAATGCCGTCACTAACTCAACGAGCGGGTATTCTATGGATATCCTTCCTTTGCACGCGCGACACTTACCCCGTAAAAAAACATAGCTAAGTAACGGGATATTATCGTACCAACGTATTGTGTTCTTACAGAGGGGGCAATGCGAACGCGGCGTTATGACCGACTGCTCAAGAGGCAGCCTGTAAATGCAGACATTCAAAAAACTACCGACGATAGAACCGAACACAAACACAAAAACCCTGCTCAATGACTCTGGCATTTCTTTAATTCCTCCTTTAAAGCCTGGCGCATGACTTGCTGGGGCGCATCGGCCTGCGTCCAGATGCGGAAAGAAAGCATACCTTGATACAGAAGCATACCTAAGCCGTTAGAGGTCTTAGCGCCCGCCCTCTCTGCCAATTGCAGCAAAGCGGTTTTTTCGGGGTTATAAATGAGGTCGTATACAAATAAGTCTTTATGCAGTACGTCTTGGCGCACTAACGCAGGGTCTTTCTTTTTTAAGCCGACCGGCGTCGCATTAATGAGTATATCCTTGCTCCTGATATCCAACCCATCGATACCTCCAACGTGGGTAATCGCAAAACCGGGGAACAGGGATTGTATCATAAGGCATACGTTTTCTGCTTTTGCGGAATCGATGTCAAACAACACGATAGAATGTGCGCCTGCATTAGCCATTGCATACGCAACTGCCCTGGAAGCGCCGCCTGCACCGAGTATGGCAATTTTTTTTCCCTTGGGGTCAAGATGCTCTTTGAAATGCCGCAAAAACCCCGGGATATCCGTATTACTGCCTGCCCAGTAGCCCTGTTTTTTTACTATCGTATTGACCGCTTTCACCTGCCTTAAGTAGGTAGTTTCGCTATCCAGTTGAATATACTCCATGATCTTTTCTTTGTAGGGAACCGTGATATTGAGCCCCAAGACGCCTCTTTCATCGAGGGTGCGCAAGAAATGATCCAGCTCCTCAGGGGGCACTTCAAATAAATTATATCGTGCATTGATTTTTAGGAAGGAAAAAGCGGCATTGTGCATTGCCGGAGAAAGGCTGTGTGTTGCCGGATACCCCAACACGCCATAAATGCCGCCTCCGGGATCTTTACTCATGAAGGAATGTCCGTTAGAGAGCTTCTATTTTGTTCAAGGCATTGACATATGCCCGCACAGACGCCTCTACAATATCGGTGCTCGAACCGCGGGCAGTGACTATCTTTGACTTGGCCTTGAGTTTAAGGCTCACTTCACCTAAAGCATCCTTGCCTTTGGTAACAGCCTCAATACGGTACTCTTGAAGTTCACCCTTGATACCGGTAATCTTATCGACCGCCTTAAAACAGGCATCAACCGGGCCGTCGCCGGAAGAAACGCCGGTGAGGATTTTATTTTTATATTTCAACTCTATCTCTGCGCGAGGGACAACCTTGGTGCCGGAATGTATCGCAAAAGACTCTAATTTCCAAACCGGCCTTACCGTCTTGATTTCGTCCTCAACAATGGCGATCAGGTCATCGTCAAATATATTCTTTTTCTTGTCCGCCAGCGCTTTGAAGCGCACGTTTACCTTAACCAATTGTTCCGCGTTAAGCGTTACACCAAGCTCTTGAAGCCTTTCCTTGAGGGCGTGCCTTCCTGAATGCTTACCCAATACAAGGCTTCTACCGGTAAAACCGACATCTTCGGGCTTAATGATCTCGTACGTTGATCTTTCTTTGAGCACGCCGTCCTGATGAATCCCCGATTCATGCCTAAATGCATTGCTGCCGACAATCGCCTTGTTCGGCGCTACCGCAAAGCCGGTCAACTTGCTCACCAGCCTTGAAATCCTGTAAATCTGGTGAGTGGCAATATTGGTATCAACGCGCGAAAAGATGTCCCTGCGCGTCTTGACACCCATGACTATTTCTTCCATGGAAGCGTTACCTGCACGTTCGCCGATACCGTTGATGGTACACTCTACCTGGCGCGCGCCGTTCTTAACCGCTTCCAGGGAGTTGGCGACCGCCAACCCTAAATCGTTGTGGCAATGCACGGAAATAACCGCATTGCCGATAGTAGGGACATTGTTGCGTATATCCCTAATAAGGCTGCCGAACTCCTGGGGGTCGGCATAGCCGACCGTATCAGGTATATTCACCGTAGTCGCGCCCTGCGCTATTACCGCTTCAACGACCTTATATAAAAACTCCCTGTCGCTTCGGGAGGCATCCTCCGGAGAAAATTCAACATCTCGGCAATATTTTCTGGCATGCCGCACTGCTTCCACGGCAAGGCGCAGGATTTCATCTTCTGCCTTTTGAAGTTTATATTGCATATGTATCTTTGAAGTTGCCAAGAACACATGTATCCTCGGCCGGCTTGAAGCCTTTACCGCATTATACGCAGCATCTATGTCCGCCTTCACTGCCCTGGCCAAGCCGCAGATCACAGGGCCCTTGATAGCCCTGGCAATTTTCCCTACCGCATTAAAATCGCCTTTGGAAGATACGGGAAACCCCGCCTCAATCACGTCTACGCCAAGATCGGCAAGGGCCTGGGCAATCTCAAGCTTCTCGGAAGGGTTAAGGCTTGCACCCGGTGCCTGCTCCCCGTCCCTTAATGTCGTATCAAAAACAAACAGTCTCTCCAATGCTACAACCCCTTGATTTTAATATACCCTGAAGTCTCGACGGTAACGTCGTCGAGGCTGCGTGTTGTCGACACAAACGCACCAATATTGCCCAATATATTCAACATCGAATCCACTGTTTCCTGAGAGAAGTTATTTTTTCCTTTTGCTTTTTCCGGCAGCGACAGGTACAACTGCTTGAAAAGCGCGGTTTCTTTTACCTCGTCAAGCAGCCTCTTAAAATCAAAAAACATGATGCTTGAGTAAGAGCCGGGCAGCTTGCTTTGCATAGATTCGAATTCAAAGTTCGACATCAGTGAATTACCCTTCTTAAGATAGGCATCGATCACTTTGTTCGTAAGGGCGGGCGAATACGAGAACACGGCATATTTGTCAATAATACAGTAGTTGAACTTCAGGTCAGCCAAAGGAAAGTCTTTAATCTCTACGCGCGTGACCGCAATACCGTTATATGGCTCGGTGCTGGTTGTC
>JBFMDA010000039.1:0-13305 GCA_040754255.1 Candidatus Omnitrophota bacterium
TCACAGAAACCGCAGCAAGCCCGCTTTTGGCCGCTTCGTCAATAAGCGTCTGCGGGGTATAACTTCCGTCTGAATAAATTGTGTGTAGGTGCAGGTCTGCGTACTTCACGAATCTCCTAATCCTTCTTATCCGACTTTATCTTATCCAATATACCGTTGACAAACCTGCTGGACTGGGGCTCGGAATATTTCTTTGCAAGTTCGATCGCTTCGTTGATAGAGACCTTCGGAGGAATATCCTGGCGGAATATGAGCTCAAAGCAGGCCAGGCGAAGTATATTGCGGTCTATTACCGCCATGCGTTCAATCTCCCAATTTGTCGCATACTGCGAAATCTTGGCATCAATTTCCTTCCTGTGCTCGGCAACTCCTTCGACCAGTTCACGGACAAAATCTTTTATCGACTCATCGGATAAGGAAAATGCCTCTTCCTCCCTCAACCAGTAATTCTCAAGGCAGGCCTGGTAATTCTCCAGGGTAATATCCATCTGATAGAGGACCTTAAGGCATATCTCTCGTGCGTGGCTGCGTTTGCGCATATGCGTATTGTATCTAACGGTTATTTTATTTTATCAAATACATTGACCATCTCTATGGCAGAGACGGCTGCGTCTTTGCCTTTATTGCCGTCTTTGGTCCCTGCGCGTTCAATTGCCTGTTCGATGGTATCTGCGGTAATAACTCCGAAAATGACCGGTAAACCGCTATCCAGCCCGACCTTGGAAACACCCTTGGCAACTTCGGAAGCAATATAGTCAAAATGAGGCGTTGAACCGCGTATCACCGTACCCAAACAGATAACGGCATTGTATTCCTTAGTCTTTGCCATTGCCAAAGCTACGGAAGGGATTTCAAACGCACCGGGCACCCACACGACCGCCAAATCCTTATCTTCCGCGCCGTGACGCAGGAGCGCGTCAATACACCCTGCAATCAGCTCTTTTGTGATAAAATCATTGAAACGCGAAGCAACTATCGCGAATTTCTTTCCCTTCGCAATCAGGTTACCCTCAATCACTTTTGCCATTTGCCTCCTCCTTCTTTTGTGCGGGCATTCTTGCGCACGAACGCTCCTTGGCGCTATATCGAAAGGTTATGCCCGAGCTTTTCCTTTTTTGTTTTAAGGTAACGGTAATTCATGGGATTTGGTTCGGTTTCAAGGGGGATGCGCTCAACCACCCGTAACCCATACCCCTCAAGCCCTACAATCTTACGCGGATTATTGGTCAGGAGCTTAATGTGTTTTACCCCTAAATCAACAAGGATCTGCGCGCCTATACCGTAGTCCCTGAGGTCCGGCTTGTGGCCCAACGCTTCATTCGCCTGGACCGTATCAAGCCCCTTATCTTGTAATCCGTACGCCCTCACTTTATCTACCAAGCCTATGCCCCTGCCCTCCTGATTCATGTATAGGATGATGCCGTGCTTTTCCTGCTCAATAAGCTGCATCGCTTTCTTAAGCTGCCTCCCGCAATCGCAACGCAAAGACCCGAACACGTCCCCGGTCAGGCATTCCGAATGCACGCGCACTAAGGTTGCTTTGTTTTCGTCGCAAGAGCCCAATACAAGTACCGTATGCACCTTGCCGTTAGTTAAGTCGCGGTACAACATAAGCCGGTAGCTGCCGAACTCAGTCGGAAGAGCAGCTTCTGAAATCCTTTCTATAAGACGCTCGGAACGGCGCCTGAACTCGATAAGGCAGGCGATTGAACATATTTTAAGGTTATGCTGCATAGCGAATGCGCGCAATTGAGGCAATCTTGCCATTGATCCGTCGTCATTCATAATCTCACAGATTACCCCTGCGGGATACAAGCCGGCTAACGACATCAGGTCTACGGCTGCTTCGGTGTGCCCTGCCCTTACTAATACTCCGCCCTTCCTCGCCCGTAAAGGAAAGATATGGCCGGGACGGATCAGGTCTTCCGGCCTTGATTGAGGGTTCACTAAGACCTCAATAGCCCTTGCCCTGTCGTGCGCAGAAATACCCGTTGTCGCTCCTTTAGCCGCATCTACCGAAATCATCCAAGCGGTTGAGAAAGGGTCCTTAGCCGCTTCTGGCCCTGACTGCTCGGCCATCGGCTGAAGGTTCAATTGTTTAAGCCTTTCTTCTTCCATGGGGACACAGATGAGGCCTCTGCCGAATTTTGCCATAAAATTTATGTGTTCGGGTTTTACAAATGAGGCGGCCATAACAAGATCGCCTTCGTTCTCGCGGTCTTCATCATCTACCACTACCACCATGCGGCCGTTTTTTAGATCATTAAGTATCTCTTGGATCGTATTAAACATGTACACCCCTCCTAAAAAAACAAAAACCCGAAGATAAATCTCCGGGCACTATCCCTTTATCTTCTCCCATCTGGACTTTATGCATTCGCATACCAAACCATCTGATAGGTTCGGATACACTGTCTGCACGCCACGCTCTGTGGCACCATCGGCTCTGGAATCTCGCCAGATCAACCCGCTGCATATGCATGCGGGGTAGCGGGCTTTAACATCCAAACCACACTGGTGGTTTGGTGTACGCGTTTTGCGTAACCGCCGGTCAGGAATTACACCTTCCGCCACACGATGTGGCGGACCCGCCTTGATGTACGGCGGGGGCCCCGAAGATAGTGTAAGTATAGCAGAAATAAACCTGTTGTCAATATATTTAAAAACCCCTATAATAAACCGTAATGGCAAATAAACTTCACACAGTGCTTATCCGCAAGCATATCACAGTTGCTGCTGCCGAATCCTGCACTTCGGGGCTGCTCGCCTACCTTCTCACTCAATCGCCGGGAAGTTCGCGCTACTTTACGATGTCTGTAGTCACTTACAGCAATGAATCGAAATCAAAACTCTTACGTATCGCGCCTTCTCTGCTTAAAGAAAAAGGCGCTGTTTCTGAAGTTGTTGCCTTGCGCATGGCGCGCGCGGTCAGAAAGATAGCCGGGGCCGACTACGGAATCGCCATTACCGGCATTGCAGGACCGCAAGGCGCAACATGCGGTAAGCCTGTGGGGACGGTATACATCGCTATCGCAGGCCGCGACACTACGAGCTGTCAGCTTTTCCATTTCCGCGGCAACCGTGCTGCAATCAGAAGGAAGGCGGCGAAAAAGGCCCTGCAGTTATTGCTGCAATCTGTCTTAAGAAAATAACAACAACCGCGCCTTACACGTTGAGAATATTCATAGGCATAACTCTCCCCGATACTGTAAAAGCTCACCTTGCGCGTATTCAGGAACAATTAAAGCGCAGCCGCGCAGACGTAAAATGGGTCGAGCCGCACAACCTACACCTGACTTTAAAATTCATAGGCGAATTCGAAGCAACGGGCATAGAGAAAATCGAGCACATCCTTACCGATGTTGCGCAACGCCATGCTTCGTTCTATGCGCAGGTGGTATCTGCCGGGGCCTTTCCTTCAATCAATCATCCGCGGGTAATATGGGTGGGCATCGGCAAGGAGGCTGAACGGATCCAGGCAATTGCCGTTGCACTGGAAACAGAATTAACACACGTAGGGATCACCGCAGAAAACAGGCCATTTTCTGCACATATCACTCTCGGAAGGGTTAGATCAGAAAAAAATAAAAAAGGGCTTGTTGACTCTCTGCAGCGGCTTCGCGAAGATGTACCTTTTCTTATACAAGAGTTTAGAGTTTCAAAGCTTACGCTCTTTAGGAGTACCCTGGCTTGCGGTGGGCCGGTGTATGAAACCGTCTATGAAGCCGTCCTCAACACTGCCTGAAGAATAATATTAGTATATACCCCCGCCACAAGGTCATCACCCATAATACCGGCACTGCCGTTTAGTGCCTGGATGCCCCTAAGCGGGAAGGGTTTGATGATATCGAAGGTGCGGAATAACACAAATGCGCATGCCGCCGTGTAGAGCGTAGGCGGTAAGCCCAAGAGGCTGATGAGCATTCCTGCTGCTTCATCTATTACCACGCACGAGGGGTCTTTCCTTCCGAACGCCTTTTCCGCTTTTCCGGTAACCAAAAAACCCACAAGCACGGTAACCCCGGTAAGCAGGTAAAACAAACCGGGCAGTGGTTTTAATAAAAGAACTACCGAGACCGCTGCAAGGCTTGCCAGGGTCCCGGGAAACACAGGCACATATCCCAGATAAAAGAGCGTCGAAAGGAGCTTTGAGGGCGAGGAAGGCATAATCCTTAAAAACTGGCTATGATCCTGCGGTTCTCCCACAGGTACGAAAAGCCGGAATAAAGGGTCAGGGCCACTATAAACCACATAAATATATCAATACCCTGGCGGAAGATATTTTCCCAGGCAGGATTCCAGGTGAAATAAGCCAACATCACTTCTTTAAATACTATAAAGCCGAGAATGACAAAAATTACCAACATCTGCGAGAACGTCTTATGCTTGCCTATCTTGCCCGCCGACAGGACCTTGCCCTTATTGAGCGCGAAAATACGTAAGGAAGTAATCAGTACTTCCCGCGAAAGGATAATGACGAACATCCAGTCGCGGATAAGCTGCATCTTCACAAAGGCCGCAAAGGCCAAAAAAACAAGGATCTTGTCTGCGATGGGGTCGATAATCTTGCCGAAATCAGTGACCATATTTTTCTTCTGCGCAATCATTCCGTCGAACAAATCGGTAAGCGCCGCACACACGAAGATCAGAAGGCTTATTGCCTTTGCCCAAAGGCCCTGAAAAGAAAGCACAAGCCTAAAAATTATGGCCAGGATAATCCTAAGCATCGAAAGTTTATTGGCAATGTTCATTGAGAGCCTCTCCTACTAGGTCGTACTCAAGCGTATCGTATATGCGGGCCTTGACGAATTCTCCGCACCGTAATCTTTTTTTTGAACGGATATAGACGACCCCATCCACCTCCGGGGCATCGTACTGGGTACGCCCCACATACGAATCACCTTCCTGTTCGTCTATGAGGACGTCGATGGTCTTGCCTAAGAATTTTTTGTTTGATTCTTCGGAAATCTTCTGCTGGCAAGCCATAATTTCATTAAAACGCCCCTGCTTGATCGCCGCGGGGACCTGCCCTGGCAAGGCATACGCGGGAGTGCCTTCTTCGCGAGAATACATAAATGCGCCCAGGCGCTCAAAACCAAATGCACGGATAAACTCAAGCAGCTCTTTGAATTCTTTCTCTGTTTCGGAAGGAAAACCCACGATTACCGAAGTCCGCAACGCAGCATCAGGTAAGGCTTTTCGTATCTTCTCCAAAAGAAGGCAAATATCCTTCTTGCTGACATGCCTGTTCATTGCACGCAGGATACGGTCATTGATATGCTGTATGGGTACATCGATGTACTTACAAATCCGGCTCTCCTGCCGCATAAGCGCAAGCAACTCGTCGGTAATCCGGCTCGGGTAAAGATACAAAAGCCTCATCCACCCGATATGCCTGGTATGTGCCAGTATCTTCTTGAGCAGATCTACCACGCTTACTTTTGGAACAAGGTCGCTGCCGAAACCTGTGATATCCTGGCCGATAATATTCACTTCCGAAACCCCCCGCCCATCCATTTCCCTTACTTTACGGAGCGCGGAAGCGACATCAAGGCTTCTGAAGCGCTGTTTGATTTTCGGGATCACGCAATAACTGCAATTATTAAGGCATCCTTCGCAAATCTTCAGGTAAGAGTAATGAGCAGGGGTTAAACTAAAACTATCGGCAGTATGATTAAGGGAAAGGCGACCTACAAACGCATCGATCTCAGGAAATTCCTTTACGAGCGTTCTCTTATACCTCTGCACAAGACAGCCATAGGCAATAATTTTCTTAAGCCTTCCTTCCTTCTTAAGCGCGATTAAGTCCAGCAGCATATCTATTGATTCTTTCTTGGCATCGTCGATAAATGCACAGGTATTCACCAAGGCAATCTGGGCATCCTTAATATCCACTACCCGATACCCTTTTTGATGGAGCCGTCCCGCAACAGACTCCGAATCAACCAGGTTACGCGGACAACCGAGGCTTACTATGCCGACTGCAGGATTCTTGCTCATCTTCCGACCCTTAGGCCATCCCTGGTAATACTAATCTGTTTTACTGCCTGGCCCCTCCTGCCCAAAGGAGGTATGCGCTTGGTATTCACTTCAAGCTCCACTCCCCCTGCATTGCCCAATGACAGCTCTATCTTATCCTTGGCCTGCCAGCTCTCGTATCTTCCTTTTTTAAGCACGTTGCGTAATACGGTTTTGCCGTCCACCTTGACCTCGGCCCAGGAATTCTCTTTTGCATACATGCCCAGCCTTATCTCAACGGCCTTTTCTGTTTTGGCTGACTTTGCCGTATCGCGTGCGGCTGCCGCCTCTTTTACGTACGGCACCTTTTCCGGCACTTTTGACACCGCAACGGCTTTAGGCTTACGGGGTATTGATTTTATCTTGCCCCAGACGAACCGCAAGAAGCTAAACCCCAGGAATACCGCCACAATTATCACCGCAATCCTGGCTGCCGTTTTAGGGTCAAACGGCAACTTAAAAGAGGTTAATTTCGCCAGGGATGTTTTTACCAGCGGCGGCCTCTCTTCCCGTACAACCGTTTTCTGTGCGTATGGTTCCTGATAGCCGGTGATAAAATCTCTAGGGTCAACTCCCAGCAATTTACAATAAATCTTCATAAATCCTTTTATATACACCGGGCTTAAATTAATAATACCGTCCTCTTCGATGTTCTTAAGGATATTTAAGTGGATCTTCGTCTTCTTAGATACCTCTTCAAGGCTTAAGCCTTTCTGCAAACGTATTTTTTTAAGTCTTTCGCCTGCCGACTCCATAACTATCCTTCCTTATCGTTGCCCTGCATCATCTCTTCTTTCAGCCACGCCTCTCTATCAATCAGGATCTTGCGCGGTTTGCTTCCTTCGTAGGGGCCGACCAAGCCCTCCTGTTCCATCATATCAATGATGCGGGCGGCGCGCGTATACCCGAGCCTCATGCGCCTTTGGAGGATCGAAACCGAGGCCTGCCCGCTTTCCATGATAACCTTTACTGCCTCTTCATACAATTCGTCCTTTTCCCCGTTCACTAAAGAAGACTTTCCCTTCTCCTTTAATATCTCTCCATCATAAATCGGCTCTGCCTGGGCCTTGATGAAACCGGTTACTGCCTCGATTTCCTTATCGGTAACCAGTGCCGCCTGGGCCCGGATCAGTTTCGACTCCTGGGGTTTCAGAAAAAGCATATCGCCTTTTCCCAATAACTTATCCGCGCCGTTCATATCCAATACGGTCCTTGAATCCACTTTCGACGAGACTTTAAACGAAATGCGCGCGGGAAAATTTGCCTTGATGACGCCGGTGATCACGTCGACAGAAGGCCGCTGGGTAGCAAGGATCAGGTGGATGCCTACTGCGCGCGAAAGCTGGGCAAGGCGGGTGATTGCATTCTCGATCTGCTCTCTGGCAATCATCATCAGGTCCGCCAATTCATCGATAATAATCACGATGTAGGGCAGGAGTTCCTGTTTTTGATTATATGCCTCTATATTTCTTACCCCTGTCTTTGCCAATAATTGATAGCGGTTTTCCATCTCCTCCACAACCCATCCAAGCGCACTGGAGGCCTTTTTTGCGTCGGTGACTACGGGGCAGAGAAGATGGGGCAGTCCGTTAAACGTTGCCAGCTCCACCATCTTTGGGTCGATCATCACAAACCGCAGTTCGCTCGGGGAAGATTTAAAAAGCAGCGAAAGTATCAGCGAATTCACGCACACCGTCTTTCCGGAACCCGTTGTCCCTGCAATCAAAAGGTGGGGCATCTGGCCCAAGTCGGCCACTACAGTCTTGCCGGCAATATCCTTTCCCAGCACAAGGGCCAATTTTGAGTCTGAATCTTGAAACTCGCTTGCGGAAATTACCTCTTTAAGGTATACGAAATTACTTTGTATGTTGGGGACTTCAACGCCCACCCTGCCCTTACCGGGTATCGGAGCTACGATCCTGACTGACTGCGCCTTCATTGCCAGGGATATATCGTCACTTAACGCAACGATACGGTTTAATTTGACTCCCGGAGCAGGCTCGAGCTCATACCGGGTAATAATGGGTCCTCGTTCTATATCGGTCACCTTGACGGTGATGCCGAAGTCTTCAAGCGTATCCTCGAGGATTTTCGCGTTATTAGTCAGGTCTTCCTTAATCTGCCGCGCACCTAAAGGAGGAGGGGGCTCCAGCAAGTCAACCGAAGGCAGGTGGTAATCCCCTACCTTGATCACAGGGGTTTTTCGCGTAGGCTCCTTCTCGCTCTCAGCAGCCGGTTCCTGTATGATGACCTTCGGCTTCGCCGGCATTGCCGTTTTAAAGGCTTCGTTTTTCAGGGCAGTATCGGACACAGCAGCCTTGGGCCTGGTTTCAGGCCGAATGGCCTGAGTCTTTACGTTAAGAATCGGCTTAACCGGGGTAGCTTTCTGTTTTCTGCTGAACAAGGCGGCCGAACGAAAGAGGGAACGCATACTATTGACAGCGCCGCAGAGAAAGGTCGAAATTAAAACCTCTGTGACGAGGGCAAGCGACAAAAGCAAAAGAGTAGTAAAGAGTATGAATCCGCCCAGCCTCCCTAAATAACGGATAAAGAAGCTTGAGATAAAATAACCGAAGAAGCCTCCCCGGTAGAACATCAGCGTTTCTTTCCCCGAAGCGAATAAGCCGACAAGGGAGCTTGTCGATAACAGCAGTATAAAGAAGCCGGCTATCCGGGGAATGCTAAGGTAGGGGATATTCTGGCGGAATATGCTCACTCCCAGCCAGAGGATAAAGAGAGGAACCAGGTAACTGGGTATCCTCCCGAATAAAAACACGAGGATTCCGGAGAGGTATGCCCCGAACGTGCGTATAAAGTTTTTAGGAGGGATATTGGGGTGCGAGGTGTTGAATGGTAAATCGTCGTAATGATAGGAAATAAGACTGGCTAAAATAATAATGCCAATCGCCAAGAGGATGATCCCTCTAATCTCATTGAGGCTTTTTTCCTTCACTTGCTATTTAAGCTCTTCTGCCCGTTTCTTACTGAGGTTTATCCTGCCCTGCTCGTCTATTCCGACGACTTTGACTTTTATCTCATCCCCCAGCTTCACAACGGCCTCGACATTTTTGACAAAACCCTCTGCCAGTTCAGACACATGCACCAGGCCTTCTTTCCCGGGAGCAATCTCGCAAAATGCGCCGAAATTGGTTATTTTCTTGACTTTTGCATTGTAAATACGGCCGACCTCAACATCCTCGGTAATTGCCTTAATCATTGCGATGGCTTCATTGGATTTTACCGGGTCAGTGGAGGCTACCAATACGGTACCATCGTCCTGGATATCGATACTGGCGCCTGTAGTGGCAATGATGTGTTTAATGATTTTTCCTCCCGGCCCGATGACCGCACCGATCTTTTCGGTATTTATCTTCAGCGTCTCAATGCGCGGCGCATACGAAGATAATTGTTCCCGCGGAGTATTCAACACGGAAGTCATCTTCGCAAGGATAAAATTCCTGGCTTCCAGCGCCTGCGTTATGCAAAGCTCCATAAGCGCAAGGCTGATACCGCTGATCTTTAAGTCTAACTGGACCGCGGTAATCCCCTGCTTGGTGCCTGCTACTTTAAAATCCATATCCCCAAAGTGGTCTTCAAGGCCCGTAATATCAGTAAGCACGACTGCCTTTGAGCCTTCTTTAACCAGGCCCAGGGCCACTCCTGCAACTACATCCTTTATGGGCACGCCTGCGTCCATCAAGGAAAGAGTCGAGGCACACACCGTAGCCATGCTCGATGAGCCGTTTGATTCCAGGATCTCGGAAACTACGCGTATGGTATAGGGGAACTTTTCTTTCGAAGGCATGACTGCCAGCAATGCCCGCTCTGCAAGCGCACCATGGCCTATTTCTCTCCTGCCTGGCCCGCGTACAGGCGCGGTCTCTCCGACACTAAAAGGAGGAAAACTGTAGTGGAGCATAAAAGATTTGTACTTTTCGCCCTCAAGGGCCTCGATAAGCTGCTCGTCCTCTCCCGTGCCCAGTGTGGTCACTGCAAGGCTCTGCGTCTGTCCGCGGGTAAAGATACAAGACCCGTGCGTACGCGGCAGGACCGATACTGCGCAGGTAATAGGCCGTATATCTTTAAAACCCCTGCCATCTATCCGGGTATTCTCGTTAAGGATTTTCTTGCGTACCTGCTCTTTTTCTACTTCTTCGAGAGCAACACGGACGTCCTCGGCAAGGAAGCCTTCGGGCGTTAAGGCAGTCTCTAGTTCCTTCGCGAGTAAATCCGCTTCTTCCTGGCGCTCTTCCTTTTTGCTTAAGGAATAAATATGCGTTAATTTCTCTTTCGCCAAGTCCTCGATCCTACGCTTAAGCTCTTGAGAAGTAATGTTGCACTGGACGTCCTGCTTAGGCTTTCCGTGTGCACGGCAAAGATCCTCTTGAAAACGGATAATTGCCTTTAGGTGTTCGAAGCCGAACGTAACCGCTTCAACAAAAGTCTTTTCTGAAACCTCGCGGCATTTTGCCTCAAGCATCATAATACCCTGCGCATTGCCGACAACCACCACATCGAGGTCAGAGTGCTCAAGCTGCGCGTACGTAGGGTTCAGCACAAAATGGCCCTCATGCATTCCTACGCGGCAACAGGCAAGCGGGCCGTTAAAGGGTATGTCGGAAATGGCCAGCGCTGCCGAAGCGCCGATCACTGCCAATATATCCGGGTCGTTCTCTCCGTCGCTTGAGAGCACAAGCGCGATAATCTGGACCTCGTTTAAAAGGCCTTTCGGGAAAAGGGGCCGTATCGGCCTGTCAATGAGGCGCGCAGTCAAGATCTCGTTCTCCGATGGCCTTCCTTCGCGTTTAAAAAATCCGCCGGGAATCCTTCCTGCCGCGTATGTTTTTTCCTGATATTCGACGGTAAGGGGGAAAAAGCTCTGCCCTTCCCTTATCTCTTTGGACATGCACGCAGTAACTAATACCACAGTCCCCCCATACTGCACCGTTACGGAACCGTTTGCCTGGCGCGCAACCGCCCCTGTCTCTATAATAAGTTCTTCCTTTGCGAATTGTATGCTGCTTTTATTTGATTGCATTATGACCTCTTATGGTAGATGGATTTCATCCGGGCGAGAACGCTATTTCCTCAGGTGAAGCTTCTTTAGGATCTCCTCGTATTTGTGGACATCCTTTTTCTTAAGAGTGCTGAGGAGCCTGCGCCGCCTTCCAACAAGCATGAGAAGGCCGCGTCGCGAGTGGAAATCTTTCTTGTGTTGAGTGAAGTGGCCGGTAAGGTTGTTAATCCGTTCAGTGAGGATTGCTATCTGTACCTGCGCAGAACCGGTGTCCCGCGCATGCGTTTTGAAGCCTTCGATGACTTTCTGCTTTACATCCTTGACTAACACCAATCTCTTTTCCTCCTTATTTTGTTCCTTTGACAAAAAGAATTATGCCTTGCAATTGCATTTGCAATACTAAAAAGTATTATAAGGGATTTTACCGCATTAGTCAATATTTTCTCTTTAAAGGAGTCAGGCAGCAGCTTTTAGAGACATTCGCTTGTGCTGCTCAAAGGCAGGTTTCTCTCCACGAATGCGATAATATCTTTCTGTGTGCGGCTGTCGGTATTGTGGAATTCTATCCCCATGCCCGGATAGATCTGCGGCTGGATCTCTTTCTGCACAAGCCAGACTACCCTGGCAGAAAGCGCAACGAGCCCGGGCTTAGGCAAAAGCTTAAGCCGTATATCCAGAAGTTGGCCCAGCGGATATGTCTTTTCTGCAAATAGCAAAATTCCTACGGCGCTGATGTTCAAGACTTTGCCTTCGTTGTATTCTGTTTCGTCTTGAGCCTTAAACTCTATGACGATGTCGATCGGCAGCCGCTTGAACCTGCGCCTTAAATGCATCCTCTGTATCTCTGAAATAGCCTTGTCTTCCTCAAAACACTTAAGCGCGGTCTCTTCGTCCTCGTATATTTCGAATACGGTATCCAGCCCTACCATCGCCAAAATCTTCCTGATATGCGCAGGCACCCGCACAAAGCTGATCCTGCCCTTGTGGTTTAATACGTTTTTATATGCAACGGTCAATACAGAAAGGCCCGTATAATTCAGGAGGTTGACGTTCTCAAAGTTACAAATAATATCGGTATATTCCTGCGTAAGGCACCAGCCGACCTTTTCAATCAGATTTGACGAATCTACGTCGATATCTCCGGCCAAATCAAGGATGAGTACCGAATCCGCCCTTCTTAAAGATATTTCCAACATAGCAATCTTCCTATGCGAGCAGCTTTAGCGCTTCGCGTATCGGCTGGCCGGGACGTATCCCTAATTGCGCAGCCGCCGGACTACAGGAATGAACCGAACTTTTAAGCGCCCCGGAGATTGAAGATACGCCCGTAATCATTACGGCGGCTTCTTCAAACCGCTCTGCCGCCTGCATATTCAGGTATCCGCACATGACGTAGCCTTTTTGGCCCTTCAACACAATAAGGTTTTTTTTGCCCAGCTTCATGCATAATGCCTCAATGGTATTTTTGCCGACTTTTATTTTTTTGTATTGCAAAGGCACGTTCACCTCTCCCTTTTTTAAAAAAGCTCTGCGGTGATGCGTTTTGAATGCAGTTCCTTGTGTTACAAATGTTATTATAGTATCATAGAAAGCCCAAAGCGGCAATTTGTTTTCTGGAAAAAACTCTTGCCATTTAACGGGATAGCTATATAATAACTCTGTGAATACGAAATATACCAATATCCTTCTGACAATAATCCTTATCTTCCTCATTACTATTTCGTTACGGTTAGTGCACGTGGCGATCCTTTTGGCCAACTTCAACGAAAACATGCAGTTTTTGACCAATTCCCATCAGGAGCTTGTGATTGCCAACCGGAACCTTAAAAAAACTATTGCCGGGCTGTCTGCCCAGATTGCGCTCATCGAGGAAAAGATAGGGACAATAAAAAAATATTAAAATGCTACCGTATGAAAGGGGGTGCAGGGTGAAAAAAAGAACCATCTACATCGCGTCTTGCCTTCTGGCTGTGTTTCTATTGTCAGGATGCGCCAGCGCCATACCGCAAGGCATAATCTACACCGAAGTGAAACTGCCTTCAGCGGTCGGTAATGAAGGGATGTCCTACAGCAGGGTCGGTGTTGCCAAAGCTACTTCTATCCTCGGTTTAGTGGCAACCGGCGACGCAAGCATTAAAGCCGCAATGGCCAACGGAAAGATCACAAGGATCAAATACGTAGACTATGATGCAAAGAATATCCTTGGCGTCTACGGGGAATATACCACTACCGTCTACGGAGACTAAGCGGGTGTCGCACTCTTAACACAC
>JBFMDA010000040.1:0-13139 GCA_040754255.1 Candidatus Omnitrophota bacterium
CCGTCAAAGGCGACATACACGATATAGGCAAGAATATCGTGATTTTGATCCTTGAAAGCAACGGGTTTAAGGTGGTCGATTTAGGCAAAGATGTCTCCGCACAAAAAATTGTCGCAGCAGCCCTGCGTTATCGGCCCGATGTGGTCGGGCTCTCCGCGCTTATGACTACCACCATGGTAAGGATGAAAGAGGTTATTGCCCTTGCCAGAAAAAGTAAGCTCTCGACTAAATTCATCGTTGGAGGCGCAGTGGTCAGTGCTCCCTATGCCCGCTCTATCGGCGCAGAATACGCCCGGAACGCCACTGATGCCGTTCGGATCGTGCAGAGGTTACATAAGGCTAAGGCTTAGATCCCCGCTCACTGCGTTCGCGTGGATCAATTCGCACAGCAACTTATGTTACTGGCAAGAATACTATGGTTCCATACGTTGCGTGCTCATTGAGGTCAAGGTTTAGGTTAAGGTTTAGGTCAAGGTTTAGTAAGGTCGAGGCTGAGGCTCAGGCAGCGTGTATGGAGTGAGGGTAAGGTTAATGGTCTAGTTATTGGTGTAGGGTGATTGGTGTGTATCTTTTTACACCATCTACTTTACCCACGCACCTAACTAATGACCTAACCTTTACCCAATAATTGTTGTTACGCTCTACGCAATACGCTCTACGCAATACGCATAACGCTGGACGCATAACGCATCCAGCACGCACTACGCAATACGCTATACGCACTACGAAAAGGAGCAATGCATGCGTTTTTTAGTCACGGGAGGTGCCGGGTTCATCGGTAGCTGCCTTGTCTGGAAATTGAACCAGCAAGGTATCGACGACATCATTGTCGTCGACCAGTTGGATGCATCGGAAAAATGGAAGAATTTAGAGGGTAAGGCCTTTCAGGATTATGTCGATAAGGCCAGGCTCCTTGAGTATCTGGATGCGAATAAGTTAAAGGGCGGTCTTGATATCATTCTGCATATGGGCGCTTGTTCTTCAACCATCGAAAATGACGCATCCTATATGAAGGCAAATAATTACCTGTACTCAAAAAAACTTTGCCAGTGGTCCTTAAAGAACAATGTCCGTTTCCTCTATGCTTCTTCGGCTGCGACGTACGGGGCAGGAGAGCTGGGTTATAGTGATGAGGATAGCGTATCTTTGCGGTTGGAGCCTTTGAACATTTACGGCTATTCCAAGCAATTGATGGATGCCTGGGTAATTAAGAGCGGTTTGGCGGACAGGGTGGTGGGTTTTAAGTTTTTCAATGTCTTTGGCCCGAACGAATACCATAAAGGCCAGATGCAAAGCGTGGTGGCAAAGTCATTCGAAAAAGTCGTCGCCGAAAAAAAGATCAGGCTTTTTAAATCCTATAAGCCGGAATATGCGCACGGCGAACAAAAAAGGGATTTTGTATACATCAAGGATGCAGCAGAGGTCGTCTGGTTTTTTGTGACGCACCCCCAAAAAACCGGCATTTTTAATCTCGGCACGGGAAGGGCAAGGACCTGGAATGACCTGGCCCTTGCCTTGTTTGCGGCGTTGCGCATACAGCCGCACATTGAATATATTGAAATGCCCCAGGCTATTCGCGGTAAGTATCAATATTTCACGCAGGCAGACCTTACAAAATTAAGAAACGCAGGTTGCGGGCATACATTCCTCTCCCTCGAAGACGCAATCAAAGACTACTCGACCTATTTAACGCGTAACGCCTATCTATGAATCCTTCTTACGGCCGGTATTACAAACTTTCCGAGTATTACCGGAGAATGAGCGTCGGAAAAAAAGTGCATAAGGTTACCGTAGATGCCGGCTTTTCCTGCCCTAACCGAGACGGCACCCTGTCCTTTGATGGCTGCGTGTATTGCGATAACCGCACGTTTAGCCTGAATACTCGCACTCCTTTGCGTCCTGTCCAGGTGCAGATAAGAGAGGGCATTGAGCGTTTAAAAATGCGTTTCGGCGCAGAGAAATTCGTGGTGTATTTCCAGGCCTACTCCAACACGTATGCGCCTGTCGAGGTCTTGCGTAAAAGCTACGATACGGTGAGGAGTTTTAAGGACGTAATCGGCATCTCGGTAGCCACGCGCCCGGATTGCGTCAGTGATGAAGTTGTGCGCCTGCTTGCAGGCTATGCGCACACATATGACGTCTGGATAGAGTATGGGCTGCAGTCCATCCACAATAAGACATTAGAAAGGATTAACCGCGGCCACACTTATGAAGATTTCCTGAAGGCCTTGCACCTAACCAGGAAATGCGGCCTTTTAAAAACATGTGCACACCTGATCCTTGGCCTTCCGGGAGAGACAAAGGAAATGATGTTTGAGACGGCAAGGGCCTTAGGCACGCTTATGCTTGAAGGCGTCAAGATCCATCCGCTGCATGTGATACGGCAGACTGCGCTGGAGGAGGAATTTCTTAACGGAACATATGCGCCGCTTGCGCGTAACGAGTACATAGACCTTGCCTGCGGGTTCCTGGAATATCTTTGGCCCGGGACAGTCATCCATAGGATAGGCGCTGACTGCCCGCAAGAACTTTTAGTTGCGCCAACGTGGATATTGGATAAAAACAGGCTGTTAGAGGCAATAGACAAGCGGTTGTGTGAAAAAAATTCCCGTCAAGGAAAAGAATATACCGGGAAAAACCAAAAAGAAGCCTTAACTCACACCCTACATTAGCTTATGCGTAACGGCGTATTGGTAGTCAATAAACCCAAAGGGCTGACCTCGCACGACGTGGTGAATAGCGTGCGCAGGGCCCTTAAGATGCGTAGGATTGGCCATGCCGGTACCCTTGACCCGCTGGCTACGGGTGTGTTGGTGATATTGGTAGGAGAATGCACAAAGCTATTTAGCCATTTTCTTGCGTTTGACAAGGAATATGTGGCAACCCTGACGCTGGGCTCACGGACGACAACCGGAGACAGCGACGGTAAGATTATCGAACAGCGGGATTATCACGGTGTGACCCAGGAAAAAGTCATCGGTGTATTATCTATGTTCCGGGGAGAGCTGATGCAGGTGCCCCCGATGGTCTCCGCAGTAAGGCACCAAGGCCAGCGGCTATACGTCCTTGCCAGGCAGGGCAAAGAAGTTGTGCGTAAGCCGCGTAGAGTACATATCAAAGGACTGCAGCTGGTACGTTTTAATCTCCCCGAGATTCAATTTTATCTCAAATGTTCCCGGGGGACGTATGTGCGCCAACTCGCCGAAGATATTGCCCAAGAGCTGGGCTGTATTGGTTTTGTATCCCAGATCGAGCGCCGGGGAGTAGGGCCTTTTACTATACATAATGCAATTGACCTTGCAGAGGTCGACGAGGCAAAGGTCATGCCTTTCGCAGCAGTAATTCAGGCACAAGGAGGATAATATGGCGGTAGAAAAGGTCGGCGAAAGTTATAGATGCAGCGTCTGCGGCAATGAAGTGATCGTAATGAAGGTCGGCGGCGGTACCTTGGTGTGTTGCGGCAAAAATATGGATAAAATAGAAGAGTAAGGCTGCGCAGATTCTCTTTAAGGTATCCCCTTGTCATAACCGATCCAATCAGGTATACTATCCCTTAATAAGGGATGAAGAGAATACTGATTATCGATGACGAACCTGATATGATCAGGAAGGCAAAATATGCCCTTGAAGAGGCAGGGTATGATATTTGGCTTGCCCAGGACGGGGCAAGCGGCCTGGATAAGCTTAAAAAATTCAAACCCGACCTTATCCTGCTTGACCTTGTGTTGCCTGACCAGAGCGGCTTCAAGGTTGCCCAGGAGATAAGGTCAAGGGATGAATACCGCAATATTCCTATTGTAGCAATATCGCTTAAAAAAGAAGAGGTGGATAAGCACGTAGCAGCAAAGAGCGGTATCGTGGAGTACATTGAAAAACCGATAGATATACAAAGATTACTGTATTGTATTTCAGACATTCTGAAAAACCCAGAGCAATAAACTTCCCCTCCGTACTACCCCTACGCAAGAGCCCCCTATTAAGATTGACATAGGCTAATTTCTGCTATATAATTAATAAACTTATGGAACTAAATGAGATTATAGCCCAGAGAAGGGCAAAACTTGAGGCGTTACGGGCTGCTGGCTTCGGGTATGGCGATGCAATGCCCTCCCAGCGTAGCGAAATCGGCAAGGCATTGGCTGATTTCCAGGAGAACGCAACACATACCTTTGCCGGCCGCATCATGGCTAAGCGGCTTCACGGCAAAGCCGGCTTTTTTGATTTGAGAGACTCAACCGGCAAGATTCAGCTTTACCTTAAGAGCGACATTCTGGGAGATCAGGCATTTGCATTAGCGCAGGAGCTTGATGTCGCCGATATCATTGTAGCCGAAGGAGAACTCTTCAAGACTCATACGCAAGAGCCGACTTTAAAGGTGGAGAAGCTTTCCGTGCTGGTAAAAGCGCTTAGGCCGCTTCCTGAAAAATGGCATGGCTTGAAAGATATCGAGACGCGCTACCGGCAGCGCTATCTCGACCTCCTGGCAAACGACGAAACGAAAAAAGTATTCCTGGTGCGTTCAAAGATCATAAGGAGCATACGGAATTTACTCGATAGCAAAGGGTACCAGGAGGTGGAAACCCCGATGATGCATCCCATAGCCGGCGGAGCCGCTGGCAGGCCTTTTAAAACCCATCATAACGAATACAATACGGACTTATTCTTAAGGATTGCCCCGGAGCTGTATCTGAAAAGGTTGTTGGTGGGCGGCTTTGAAAAAGTATATGAGATAAACCGCAGCTTCCGCAATGAAGGCGTTTCCACCAAGCATAACCCTGAATTTACCATGCTTGAGGCATATGCGGCGTATGCCGATTATGAAAGCATGATGCAGCTGTGCCAGGAATTATTTATTACCTTGTCTAAGGAATTGTTCAATGAGACCTGTGTCACCTATCAGGGCAAGCGCATAGACTTAAGCCTTCCCTGGCAGAAAGTCTCGTTTGCAACGCTCCTGCGGGAAAAATTCAATATCGAACCGGCGGATGATGCAGGCCTGATGCTTAAGAAGCTTAAAGAGAAAGGATTTGCGAAAGATAAGCAGAAGCTCACCCGTTCCCAGGTAACGAAAATTATTGAAGACGTCCTGGAACAGGATATGAGCCTTAATCCGACTTTTGTCACCGATTATTACACCGCCTTATGCCCTTTGGCAAAAACCAAAAAGGATAATCCTTTGCTCTCGGAACGGTTTGAGCTTTATATCGGCGGCATGGAGGTCGCTAATGCCTATTCGGAGTTAAACGATCCGCAGGAGCAGAAGAGGCGCTTCCAGGAGGAAATCAACGAGGGGGATGCCGATATACGCACGGTGGACGAGGACTACGTTGTTGCCCTGGAATACGGCATGCCTCCGGCAGGAGGGTTGGGCGTAGGGATAGATAGGCTAGTCATGCTTTTTACAGACCAGTCTTCTATCAGGGATGCGATTCTTTTTCCTTTGCTAAGGCCTTCGGAGTAGCGATAGATATGATGTTTGAATTGTGGCTGAGCAGGCGCTATCTTGCAAGCGGCAAGAGAGAAAAGATTATTTCACTCACCGCGTGTATCTCAATGGTCGGGATAGCGCTGGGCGTGCTGGTGGTGATTGTGGTCATCTCCGTGATGAGCGGGTTTGATAAGTATCTTGAGGATAAGATGATCGGTACGAATTCCCATCTTCTCTGGGAGTTCTACGGAGGGACCAACCAGCCGTATGCCTTACAGGAGAAATTAAAACAGGTCCCCGGGGTTAAGGCATCTTCGCCTTTTATCGCAGGCCAGGCATTTATCAAAACAGGCGCACAGGTGCTCAGCGTTGAAATGAGGGGGATTGACCCGCAGTTGCAGCCCCAGGTCACAAAGATCGACCAGTATCTTACCAAGGGCACGCTGGAGGTCAAGGACAACGAAGCGGTGCTGGGGCAAGAGCTTGCCTTGAATCTCGGGGTCGGCCTGGGGGATACGATCCGGCTTATTTCACCGACGACTTTGAAACCCCAGGAATTCACTGTCAAAGGCATATTTAACAGCGGTATGTATCTGTATGACGCAAGCCTCGTATTAACGGACATAAAGAGCGCGCAACGGTTTTTTGACGCGGGAGATTACGTGACGGGATTAGCCATAAAAGCCGATGACATCTATACAGTGGATGCGATCAAGCGCCGGCTCTATAACAAATTTTATGGCGAGTATGAATTTGAGGTGAGGACATGGATAGATTCCAACCGGAATTTTTTGCAGGCGCTGCGTCTTGAGAAAATCGTGATGTTTGTAGTGGTAACAATGACCGTGGTGGTTGCGGCGTTCGGGATTATCAGCACCTTGATTATGTCGGTGATGAGTAAGGTAAGGGACATAGGTATTTTGCGGGCGATAGGCGCAAGGGCCAGGAGTATCCTTGCGATATTCCTTTTGCAGGGGTTAGCCATCGGTGTGGCGGGGATTGTGTTCGGCCTGGCTGCAGGCATAAGCCTTTCCCGCTCGCTTAACAAAATCGTAGATTTTATTTCTCTTTTAATCGGCAAGGAACTGATACCAAAAGATATTTACTATTTCAATACGATTCCGACATCTATCAATGCCCACGATATAGGCGTTATCGTTGCCTGTACGCTGGCGATTACATTGCTGGCGAGTTTTTATCCTGCGTTCTATGCAACGAGGATAAATGCAACAGATGCCTTGAGGCATGAGTAAGACTATGCTTTACGCCAGGGATATACGCAAGCATTACCATAGCAGCGCGGGTAACCTTGAAGTGCTTAAAGGCATTACCCTTGAGGTCAAGCCGAATGAATTTGTGGCAATCCAGGGTCCCTCGGGCGCTGGGAAATCAACGCTCTTGCATATCCTGGGCGGTTTGGATGCCCCCAGCTGCGGCAGCGTGCGTTTTGAAAACAGAGACGTGTACGGTTTGTCCGAAAACGAACGCGCCGTTTTCAGAAACAGGCGCATCGGGTTTGTGTTTCAGTTTTATCACCTTTTGAGCGAACTCAGCGTCCTTGAGAACGTACTGTTGCCTTCATTGATCCAGTCATGGTGGCAAAGAAAGCGCGCTGCGGCTTACGCCGCCTCGCTGCTTGAGAAACTGCAACTGGCAGAACGCACGCATTACAAGGCGGGCGTTCTCTCCGGGGGAGAAATGCAGCGCGTGGCAATAGCAAGGGCTTTGATTAACGAACCTACGCTTCTGCTGTGCGATGAACCGACCGGCAACCTTGATTCTGAAAACGGTAACAGGATCTTAGCGCTTTTGAAACAATTAAGGCAGGAGTGCAACGTGACGTTGGTGTTGGTTACCCATGACCAGGATATCTGTACGAGCGCCGATAGGGTGGTGCATATCAAGGACGGCGTACTTTTGAATTAAGAGGAGGCACAATGAAAGTCTATATCAACGGGAAATTATACGAAAAAGAGAATGCCAAGATTTCGGTGTTTGACCACGGCCTTCTTTACGGGGACGGCGTGTTTGAGGGCATCCGTGTCTACAATCGCCTCGTATTTAAATTAAGGGAACATATCGAAAGGCTCTACGAGTCTGCCCACAGCATTACGCTGAATATCGCACTGAGCAAGGCAGAGTTGAGCAAGGCAGTGATCGCAACCCTGAAAGCGAATAAATTAAGCGACGGCTACATCAGGCTGATTGCGACCCGCGGCGAAGGCGATTTAGGCCTTGACCCGCGTAAATGCAAAGGGAAAGGCTCGGTGATTATCATTACCGATAAAATTACCCTGTATCCCGAGAAATTTTATAAGAACGGCCTCCAGATTATTACGGTGCCTACTGTCAGGAATCTCCCTGAGGCGCTTAATCCGCAGATCAAATCGCTGAACTATCTTAACAACATCCTGGCGAAGATCGAAGCGGTAAACGCCGGCTTTGACGAGGCGATTATGCTTGATTCGCTGGGGTTTGTGGCAGAGTGCACAGGGGATAATATTTTTACCGTCAAAAAGAACCACCTGTATACCCCTCCGCAATGTATGGGCACTTTGCGCGGCATTACCCGTGATACCGTGCTTGAGATCTCAAGGCGCGACAAGATCCCTGCGCACGAACATGTGATTACGCGGCATGAGGTGTACATTTCGGATGAGTGTTTCTTGACCGGGACCGCAGCCGAAATTGTGCCGGTGGTTGAGGTGGACGGCCGCACTATCGGCAGCGGAAAGCCTGGGCCGGTAACCTTACGGCTCATGAAGAAGTTCAGAGAGCTAACCAAAAAAGAAGGAGTTCGATATTAAAATAATGACAAACAAAAACCACCAAGAGATGCAGGGTCTATGGTCGATGGACTATAGACTATAGACTATTGACCCTTTTGGTTTTGTTATTTAAGATTTGTCATTGCACAATGAAGGGGAAAAGCGATGCTATGCGATGTCTGCGGGAAGAATCCCGCAACCGTGCACCTTACTGAAATTGTCGATGACCAGATGACCGAACTCCATCTGTGCGAGGAGTGCGCAAAGCAGAAAAGCATGCAGATGGAGCAGCAGTTTGGGTTGGCCGATCTTTTAGCCGGCCTTGCCGAATTCGAAAAGCCGATAGAGGAAAAAGAGACGCTTTTATTGAAGTGCCCTAACTGCAAACTGACCTACAAGGATTTTAAGAAAATCGGCCGGCTTGGCTGTAGCGAGTGCTATGAGGCATTCAGAAAATACCTCTCGCCGCTTTTAAAGAGAATTCACGGCTCAACCGCCCATGCGGGCAAGATGCCGGTCAAAATCGCAAAGACGGCAAAGAGAAGGCTAAACCTGCAGGATTTACGCACCAAGCTGCAAAAGGCAATAGAGGCGGAACAGTTTGAAGAGGCGGCCAAGATTCGCGACGAGATAAAGGCGCAGGAGAAGACGCAAGCGCCGGCGCAACCCGAAGAAGAAACGCATGATACACCTTAATGATTTTTTGAACCACAAAAGCGAATGGCTTAAGGGGACGGGCCCGCATTCCGATATTGTCATTTCAAGCAGGATACGGCTTGCCCGCAACCTTGCGAGTTTCCCCTTTCCGCATTGGTCAAATAAGAAACAGAGCAAGGATGTGCTAGATACCGTTGAGCAGGCAGTCGGCAAAATAGACTATTTAAAAAGCACCACCATATTTGCACTGGCCGACCTTGACAGCCTTGACAAACAATTCCTGGTTGAGCGCCACCTGATGTCTTATGAACACGCGCATAAGACCGATAGCAAGGCAGTGGTGGTTGATCATGAGGAGATTGTTTCCTTGATGATTAACGAAGAGGACCATATCAGGCTGCAGGTCATGCAGTCAGGCTTCAACCTTTTTGAGGCCTGGAATATCATTAACCGCATAGACGATTGTCTCGCTAAGGAGTTGCCCTTTGCGTTTTCTCTTGAGTACGGGTATCTCACTGCCTGCCCCACCAACACAGGGACAGGGATGCGCGGCTCGGTTATGCTGCATTTGCCGGCCCTGGTAATTATCGGGCAGATCAAGCAGGTGCTGAACGCGATTTCTAAATTGAGTTTTACCACACGCGGCCTCTACGGAGAGGGGACTGAGGCAACCGGTAATTTCTTTCAGGTCTCCAACCAGGTTTCTTTGGGCCACAGCGAAACGGAAATAATCGAAAATATCAACGGCCTTATCCGCCAGATTATCGAGCAGGAGAATCAGGCGCGCGAGACGTTAATATCCAAGAATAAGGCGGTGGTAGAGGATAAGATCAGCCGCAGTTTCGGCATTTTGAAAAACGCGCATATTATCAGTAGTCAGGAAACGACGGAACTTCTCTCAATGGTGAGGCTCGGTGTAAGCCTGGGGCTGATTAAGGAGATTGACTCAAGCACCGTCAATGAACTTTTTATCATCACACAGCCGGCACATCTTCAGAAGCTGGAGAACAAAAAGCTTTCTTCTCAGGAACGGGACGTTAAAAGGGCAGAAATAGTCCGTGATAAATTAAACAAACAATAACAACAGCCATAGAAGGAGAGACAGGGAAATGTTTAACCGATTTACGGAACGGGCACGAAAAGTAATTATCCTCGCTAAGGAAGAGGCGCGGCGATTTAATCATGATTATATAGGGACAGAGCACATCCTTTTGGGGCTGATCCGCGAGGGGGAAGGGGTGGCAGCTGCAGTCCTAGAGAGGCTTGGCCTTTCCCTCGAGAACATCCGTATAGAGATAGAAAAATTAGTTCAGCCCGGCCCAACCACGCAGATAATGGGCGATATACCGTTTACTCCCCGGGCCAAGAAGGCCCTTGAGCTCGCAGCCGAAGAAGCAAGGTCTTTGGGCCATAACTATATCGGGACAGAGCATATCCTGTTGGGGTTAATCCGCGAAGAGGAAGGGGTTGCCTACCAGGTGCTTTTGAATTTGGGGTTAGACGTCAATACAGTGCGCAGTAAAATCATGGAGGTGCTCGGCTCGGCATTGCCCGGTTTCGGACAGGCTGCGCAAGGAAAGACCAAGACCCCGGCACTGGATGCATTCGGAAGAGACCTGACTGCATTAGCCAAAGAGAATAAACTCGATCCTGTCATCAACCGCAGGAATGAAATTGAAAGGGTTATCCAGATACTCAGCCGCCGCACAAAAAATAACCCTGTATTATTGGGAGAGGCGGGCGTTGGAAAGACCGCTATCGTCGAGGGCTTGGCACAGGCAATTGTCGCCGGCAATGTGCCTGAGGTATTACGTCACAAGAGGATGATTGTGCTGGATCTGGCACTTATGGTTGCCGGGACAAAATACCGCGGGCAATTCGAGGAGAGGATCAAAGCGGTGATGGAAGAGATAAAGCGTTCCCAGGACGTTATTATTTTTATCGACGAGCTGCATACATTGGTAGGTGCGGGCGCCGCCGAGGGCGCGATTGATGCCTCCAACATTTTAAAACCTGCGCTTTCCAGGGGCGAGATGCAATGCATCGGCGCAACGACCCTTGATGAGTACAGAAAGTATATTGAGAAAGACGCGGCACTCGAACGCAGGTTCCAGACTATTATGGTTGAGCCGCCGTCCGTTGAGCAGACAATAGAGATCTTAAAGGGGCTGCGCGATAAATACGAAGCCCATCACCGGGTGGTTTTTAAAGACGAGGCGCTTGAATCGGCTGCGAAATTATCCGACCGTTATATCTCCGGCAGGTTTCTGCCTGACAAGGCCATTGATTTAATCGATGAGGCCGGCTCAAGGGCGCGGTTGAACGTGTTGGTAGTGCCTGCGGAAATCAAAGAGCTGGAAGCAAAAGTAGAGTCGTTAAGAAAAGAGAAAGAAACATACATTAAAGACCAGGATTTCGAAAAGGCAGCGTCATTGCGCGATCAGGAACGGATTGCCCGGCAGGAGCTTGATCAGCACAACAAGGAATGGTCGCAGACAAAGGATAAAATCAGGCCCGAGCTGACCTCGGAGGACATTGCTAAGATTGTTGCGCAATGGACCGGTATTCCTATCTTTAGGCTTGAGGAAAAGGAAAGCGAGAAACTGCTTAAGATCGAAGAAGAGCTGCATAAGAGGGTTGTGGGGCAGGACGAAGCGATTTCGGTCATCGCCCATGCGGTAAGGCGTTCCCGCGCCGGGATTAAGGACCCCAAAAGGCCCATCGGCTCTTTTATTTTTCTGGGGCCGACGGGGGTCGGCAAGACCCTTCTTGCGCGCGTGCTGGCCGAATTTATGTTTGGGGACGAAGATGCGCTTTTGCAGCTGGATATGTCCGAATACATGGAGAAGTTTAATGTGTCCCGCCTTATCGGTGCTCCTCCCGGGTACGTCGGGTATGAAGAGGGAGGGCAACTTACCGAAAAGGTAAGGCGCAGGCCATATTCGGTCATCCTTCTTGACGAAATCGAAAAGGCGCACCCTGATGTATTTAACCTGTTGCTTCAGGTATTCGAAGACGGAAGGCTTACCGACAGCTTCGCCAGGAAAGTTGACTTCAGGAACACCATTGTCATTATGACCTCAAACGTGGGTGCCGAGTTAATCCGCAGAACCGGCGCTATAGGGTTTAAGAGTCAGAAAGAAGAAGTGACGTACCAGGAGATGAAGGAGAAACTGCTTGAGGAAGTGAAGCGTACCTTTAAACCGGAATTCTTAAACCGTATTGACGATACCGTGGTATTCAGGCCGCTGCTCAAGGAAGACCTGCAGCGTATTATAGAAATCGAAATAGGGTTCGTTATCGAGAGGCTTAAGGAGCATGGCATTAGCCTTGAGCTTACTCAGGAGGCAAAGGACTTTCTCATCGAGAAAGGGTTTGACCCCGTGTTCGGGGCAAGGCCTTTGAAGAGGACGATCCAGCGCTTCCTTGAAGACTCGTTAGCTTCGGATATTATTTCCAAGCGGTTTAAAGAAAAATCGGTCATCAAAGTCTTGCGCAAGAACGAAGAGCTCATATTTGAACAATAATGGAATTCTTTATTAGGTTAGGAAAAAAGACATTATCGTTTTTCTCTTTTCTGGGCGGCCTGTCTAATTTAGCGCTACAGACAGTGTACTGGTCGTTTCTGCCGCCGTATCAGAAAAGGCGCGTAGTAGAAGAGGCGAAAAAAGCAGGGCTTGATAGTTTATACATCGTATCGCTGATCGCCCTGTTTTTAGGAGTCATTCTTGCGTTCCAAATCGCCTATATCATGCAACGCTTGGGTTCTGAGCTTTATATCGCCAGTATCGTCACGCTGGCGCTAGTCAGAGAATTAGGCCCGGTCATCACTTCATTGGTTGTGGCAGGCAGGGTAGGCGCGGCAATCGCTGCCGAAATCGGCTCAATGCAGGTAACCGAACAAGTGGATGCGCTGGAGACCCTGGCAACAAACCCGATAAAATATCTTGTAGTGCCCAGATTCCTAGCCTTAACGCTTATGCTGCCGGTTTTGACGCTCTATGCCGATATCATCGGGATCATGGGGGGATGGCTTATTTGCGTGTTTAAGCTGGGCATATCCTCAAGCCTGTATTTTAAGATTGCCTTTGATTCCTTGCTGTTTAAAGATTTATTTACCGGGCTTTCTAAGACCGTATTTTTTGGTATGCTGATCGCGTTAGTAAGTTGCTATGAAGGCTTTAACGTGGAGGGCGGCGCTGAAGGCGTGGGCAGGGCGACTACCAAGGCAGTCGTCACTACCTTTATCCTGATTATTGCATCGGACTGTTTCTTCACCGCGCTCT
>JBFMDA010000041.1:0-12796 GCA_040754255.1 Candidatus Omnitrophota bacterium
GGCATCGAACAATTCAATGCGGGTAGGTTTTATTTCGTTGATCCTACATTCGGCATCAATAAGCAATACGCCCTTGAATTGTGTGATTTGATAATAAAGAAAAGGCTGCAGGAAAGAATCGGCTGGGAAGTAAGTTCTAGGGTAGACGTGATGGACGAGGAATTATTGAAGAGCATGAAGAAGGCAGGTTGCGATACTATCGGCTTCGGGATAGAGTCAGGCAACGATGAAGTGCTGGAGCAAACGGGAAAGCACACGAATAAAAGAATGATTCTTGACGTCATAAAGCTGTGTAATAAAATCGGGATAACAGTAGGCAGCACTTTTATTTTTGGCCATCCGTATGAGTCATCGCAAAGAATAAATGAAACCATTAAATTTGCAAGAAGCCTGCCTATTGCTACCGCAAGTTTCGCTATTATGGTCCCTTTCCCGGGCACAAAGATATATGAAATGGCCAGGCACAATCTCGGCGGATTCAGGATCCTGACAAAGCAATGGGACGCCTATGGCAAACAGGTAGGGATGGCCATGGAATTAGAAAATGTCCCTCAAAAGGAATTATTAAAGCTGCAAGCTAAGGCATACATTTATTTTTATTGCAGTTTTCGCAGGATAGCGTTTCTTTTGCGCCATCTTACGTTTGCCAGGGCGCTGTATGCCTTTAAAAGGTCCTTGTTTCTATTACGTTTTGACAAAAGAACCTAATAGCTCTTTTTAACGAATAGGTAACGAAGGGAGAACAAACCATTATGCTTAAAATAGGAATAATCGGGGTAGGGGGATGGGGCCAGAATTTGGTGCGCGTATTCAGCCAGCTTTCGAATGCGCAGGTCGTATGTATATGCGATTCTAACGCAGGCAGGCTAGGGTTCATACAATCGAAATACCGTCCTTTAAAGAGCGCTACGGACTATCGTGAGCTTCTTGAGGACCCAGAGATTGATGCAGTGGTAATCGCGACTTCTGCGGCGAGCCATTTCCAGATCGCCCAAGACGCACTCGCGCACGGCAAACATGTGTTTGTAGAGAAACCGCTTGCCCTCTCCTCGGCTGAATGTGAAACGCTCATTACGGCGGCTCAAACCCGGCATGTAACGCTGATGGTGGGGCATACGTTCCTCTATAACCCGGCAGTGCGCAAGGCCAAAGAATACCTGGACAAGAAATACTTAGGAGACGTGTATTATATTTACACGCAGCGGCTTAACCTCGGCATAGTCCGCAGGGACGTGAACGCGATGTGGAATTTTGCGCCTCACGATATCTCTATCATTATGTACCTTTTGGATAAACTGCCTTCTGCTGTTTCTGCGAAGGGGCTCTCTTATATCCAGGAGAATATCGAGGATGTGGTATTTTTAAACCTCGATTTTCCCGGCGGCACTTCCGCGCATATCCATATCAGCTGGCTGGACCCGAATAAAACGAGAAAAGTGACGATTATCGGCAGCGAGCGAATGATTGTCTACGATGACATTAACTCCGATGCCAGGATCCAGATTTACGACAAGGGGATTACGAAGAAAGCGAACGTCTCGCTTGAAGAATTCAATTCCTACGGGCAATTCCAGCTTATTCACCGCGCAGGAGATGTGCTCATTCCTAAGGTGGATACTACAGAAGCCCTGCAGGTGGAAGCCGAGCATTTCGTCGATTGTATCATCGGTAAGAAAAAGCCGCTTTCAGACGGATTAAACGGGCTTGCGGTAGTGAAGATTCTTGAAGCAGCGGATAGGTCCATAAA
Organism: Candidatus Omnitrophota bacterium; assembly: GCA_040754255.1. GTDB lineage: Bacteria > Omnitrophota > Gorgyraeia > Gygaellales > Profunditerraquicolaceae > SURF-25. Next base: position 1,748 of record JBFMDA010000041.1, read on the forward strand.
GGCGGGCGGCACAGTACAGCAGGTTACCTGGAGGTAGCAAGATATGAAGGTTGCATCGATTATCGGAACAAGGCCTAATTTTATCAAAGAATATTCCATTAATCGCGCCTTTAAGAACAAGGGCATTAAGGAAATCATTATTCACACCGGCCAGCATTACGATTTCGCTATGTCCAACATCTTTTTTAAGGAACTCAATATCCCCCAGCCTGATTATATTGCTGAAATACTAAAGGGGCGGCACGGGCAGGAAACCGCGGCTATGCTGTCTTTTATAGAAGATATCTTAATCCAGGAAAAGCCTACTCTTACGCTTGTCTACGGTGATGTGAATTCGACTGTTGCCGGCGCTTTGGCTTCCGCAAAGCTTAAAATCCCCGTAGCCCATATTGAGGCGGGGTTAAGGACCGAATCCAGGAATAATCCAGAGGAGATCAACCGCAGGGTAGCCGATACCCTCTCTTCAGTCCTGTTCCCGCACATAAAAGAAGCGTACGATTCCCTCATTAAAGAGCATTACCATAAGGACGATGTGTTTTTGGTGGGGGACGTCATGCTGGACAGCCTTAACCGGGTCATAAAAGAGTTTTCAATAAAGGTAACAAAGGGGGATTATCTCCTAGCGACTCTTCACAGGGAAGAGAATACCGATACGCGAGAGCGGCTTTCGAGCGTTATCGACGCTTTGATCGAGAGCAAAGAGAGAATCAAATTTCCCCTGCATCCCAGGACAGAAAAGAAGCTGCGCGAATTTAAGCTTTATGAGAAACTTAGCCATGCGCCTTCAGTTGAAATCCTCAAGCCTTTAGGCTACGTTGAATTTGTCCGCCTGCTTGCCGGTGCCAAAAAGGTACTGACCGATTCCGGAGGAGTAAGGCGCGAGGCATACATGTTAAAGAAACCGGTGATAACCCTTATCGACATAATCTGGGTTCCCCGCATGGTAGAGATTGGTTGGAGCAAAGTGGTTGATGTTGATAAGAAAAAAATTCTTGATGCCATCCGTACCCACGACCCGGCACTAAATACTTGGGAAGATATATTCGGAGACGGCAAGGCATCAGAAAGGGTCGCCGACATTTTAATGAAAAGGTACGGGTGAAACATGAAAAAAACCAGGCTTTCTGTCGTAACTCCCTGTTATAACGAAGAAGACTCATTGCCTATGATATTTTACCGTTTTGATCTTTTAGAAAGGCTTATGCATGATTCTGCGTATGATATAGAGTTCGTCATAGTTGATGACGGAAGCAGCGATAAGACACCTACCATGCTGGCGTTAAAATACGCAAATAAGCAAAACGTCAAGATAATTACACACCCTTCCAACAAGGGATTCGGTGCCGCCCTTAAAACCGGGCTACGCGCTGCAAGCGGCGAGATAGTAGTGACTATCGATGCCGATACCAACTATGACCATGAGGAAATTCCGGAAATTCTTGACTATCTCTGCGACGGGACGGATGTAGTCACTGCGTCTCCTTTTCATCCCGAGGGAAAATGGAATTACCCCATTCACCGGTTTATTCCAAGCCGTACGGTAGTAGCGTTGTACAAATTCGTTTTGAAAGGCAAGGCCGACTCTGTGCATACCATGACCAGCGGTTTCAGGGTGTACCGGGCGCATATTCTGAAGGATATTATGCCCACCGCAAACGATTTCCTCGCTACCGCAGAATTGCTTGTCCGGGCACTGCTTAAGGGCTACCGGGTGAAGGAGTACCCGACCGTGCTCTATGAAAGGAAATTCGGCGTCTCTAAGTTGAAGACCTTTAAGACCACCATGAGCCATTTGCGTTTTATGTGGAAGATTTACAGGGGGAAAATCCAATAACTATGTGCGGCATCTGCGGCGTATATCACTTTTCGGGGGAGAAGGCAGATAAAGAATCTGTGACCGCAATGCGGGACGCTATGGTTCACCGCGGGCCTGACGGCGAAGGCCTGTTCCTTGAAAAGAACGTGGGCTTAGGCCACAGAAGGTTAAGTATCATCGATATTTCCGGCGGAGCCCAGCCGATGTCTAACGAGGACGGCTCAATCATCCTGGTTCTTAACGGCGAGATCTACAATTACTTGGAACTAAAAGAGGAATTGAAAAAACGCAGCCATGTATTTAAGACCCATAGCGACGCCGAAGTAGTCCTGCATCTTTATGAAGAATACGGTCAAGAATGTCTGTCGTACCTGAACGGGATGTATGCATTCGTGCTGTATGACAAGAGGAAAAAAATGATGTGTATGGCGCGCGACCCGTTCGGAATAAAGCCACTTTATTATAAAAGGACCGTAGAGAAGCTGATTTTTGCTTCCGAAATAAAGGCGTTGCTGCGTTATCCGGGAGAGCATCCCCGCCTGAATAAGGAAGCGCTGATGGATTACCTGACTTTTCAGTATGTCTTGGGAGAAAAAACATTTTTTAGAGACGTCGAAAAAATACTCCCCGGGCATATGGCGGTCATCACCAATAAGAAATTTAAGATGATTCCTTTTTGGGACTTGCCCGCGCAGGAAGAAGCGGGTCTCTCCGAGGCAGAGTGTCAGGAGGCGCTGTTTGACGTTTTGAAGGACTCGGTAAGGATCCAGCTGCGTAGTGACGTGCCTGTTGGCAGCTACCTGAGCGGCGGCATTGATACGTCTTCGATAGTCTGCTTAGCTTCACGGCATTTAGGGTACCAGCTCAAGACATTTACTGCCGGATTTAAGGAGGGAGGGGTCTACGATGATACGGAATTTGCGCGGGTAACCTCCCGGTACGCCGATACGCGCCATTATGAGATTTTTCCGACTTCCGCCGACTTCAGAAATTTTTTTGATAAAGTAATATGGCACTTGGATGAGCCTGTTGCTGCGCAAGGCATATTCCCTCAATATATGGTATCAAGGCTCGCCAGTGAGAATGTGAAGGTTGCGTTAGGCGGGCAAGGGGCGGATGAAATTATCGGAGGGTATACCCGCTACTATCTGCTTTATTTGGAGATGCTGCTTCGAGAAAGGGTACGCGGAGTAAAAGACAAAAGCGTCTCTTCCTTTTCTTTGGAAGACGCCCTCTTGAGTATCCCGCAGTTGACAAAATATGTGCCTCTCTTGCATCATTTTTTCCAAGAAAATTTATTCGGCCCTGCGCAAGAGCGGTACTTTAGACTGGTTTGCAGGTGCGAAAATCTAAATAGCGTTCTGTCAGAAGAATTTTTACATGGCGTCCGTGATTATTCTCCTTACGAGAGTTACCTCAAGATTTTTAACGCCGGCCGATATACCCAATTGCTCAATAAGGTGCTGCGCTATGAAGTCAAGGCGTGGCTGCCTGCGTTGCTTCAGGTAGAGGACAGAGTGAGTATGGCCTGTTCTTTGGAATCGCGGGTGCCGTTTCTGGATACGCGAATCGCCAAGCTTATTTTCAGTATGCCAGTCGGCATAAAATTCAAAAACGGCCAGACCAAATATATCCTGCGCAAGACCGTAAAAGGCATTATTCCTGACAGGATCGCTGAACGAAAGGATAAGATAGGTTTTCCGGTCCCGCTTTTCAAATGGCTTAAAAATGATTTAAAGGGTTTTCTTGATGAGCGCCTCGGCAAAAATTGTTGCCTTAATGGGATCTTTAAGCCCGAAGCGGTCCATACGATTATTGGCGCAAGCCGTGAATTTGACCGTGATGTCTGGGGGGTTATGTGCCTGGAGTCATGGTACCGGCAGTTTTTTCTTGAATCAAAATGACGGTATATATTCGAATTCCTGACGATAGGCACGTATCGGAATACGTAAGGTATATTTGCGAGGCATTTAAATACATTACCAATACAGATGTTGAATTCAGGTTTAAGGAAAAAGGCGGGGATATTGGGCCGCACGATTGTGTCATCAATTACGGAATGCCGCCGGAGGGTGGCTGTATCAACATCCCAATGGTTTGCTCTCCTATACACGCAGAGGACTATTGTTATGGCAAATGCAACACCTCATTTTTTAAGGACTCGCGTTTAAATGATGTCGCACTGCCCGTATACCGGCAGCTTCTTAAGACCCAACGTGCCGGAGATAGCGTGGTTTTTTCTGAAGTTAGTAGCGGGAAGCCGTTAATCAGCTGTGAAGGCAACGGGCGAAAAGGCATCAATGTCCATTTCGACCTTTTTTATAACATTTTTTGTGTTTTGGGCAATATCCCTGATAAGACTTTTGAAGAGAAGCACGGAATTGCGCACTCGTATGCGAAGTTTATACGGAAAGACAGGGCGTTTTACCGCAAGCCATGGGTAAATTATTTTTTTATCGTTTTTCAGTCGCTCATTGAGGCAATGGCTGGGAAAGGCCTCACAAGCCAATCATCCGGCCATCTACGTTTCCATGTGCTTATGATGTATGACGTTGACGCACTAAGGAAGACAGCCGTTATGCAAACGAAGCAGCTTTTGTTTATTGCCGTTAACGTGCTGCGGTGTTTTTTAAAAGTGGATTTTAAGAAATTCTTTAGCGAAGGAAAGCGGCTTGTCCGGTTCATTTTTACCCGGTGTAATTATTTATGTTTTGAAGAAATCGTTTTGCAGGAGGAGCCGTTTAAAATTTCGTCTGTATTTAATATATATCAAAAACTCAATCACCGGGGGATGAAGAAAATCAAGAGCCTTATCTTTGACCCTGCATACGATATTTCCAGGGAAGCGCAGGCAAAGGAAGCGATTAAGGCATTGATACGAAGAGGAAAGAGCGCTGGCCTGCATTCGGGCTATAATTCCTTTGTTTCAAGCGCTGGGCTTGCATTGCAGAAGTCAAAGCTTTCCGAAACGCTGCATTGTCCGGTAAGAGGGATACGGCAGCACTGGCTGAGGTTTTCAGTCAAGGATACCTGGAAGGCGCAGGAGGAAGCAGGTTTTTTGTATGATGCCAGTTTCGGTTTTAACGATGCAATAGGGTTTAGGAGCGGATTGGCGCATCCTTTCTTTCCTTACTCGCACCAAGAAACACGAAGGTATAGAGTGCTGGAGGTGCCTCCCGTATTAATGGATTCGACACTTATGCATTATTCAAACTGCTCAGAGGAGCGTGCGTTTACAGAAGCAGTCGAAATACTCAATGAGGTGAAGAAATTCGCGGGCACCTGCGCGATAGTATGGCATCAGGAATCTTTTTGCCGGGATTACGGGTGGGGGAACCTGTTGAAACGTATCCTTGGCTGGGTCGCCGATAACGGCGGTAGTTTCATTTCAGAGCAAGAGCTGTTATCGCAACACAATCTTTTACGCTAAAGGTTCTTCATTGTACACAAAACACGTATTGATACTTGATGGCTTTACCAAACATTCCCTTGCCTTTGTTAGGTCGCTGGGGAGGCAGGGGGTCAGGATTACCCTTGGTTCTCCGGTGAAATATACGTCGCTATCGTTTTATTCTAAATTCGTTAACGGGTTTTTCAGGTATCCGGAGCCGGAAAGTAACCCGGAAGGTTTTGTCGCCGCCTTGTTGGAAGAAGTCAAAAAGTCCCGTTACGATGCCATCTTCCCTTTAAGGGATGCTACCACCTATTTGGTTTCCCGGCATAAAAAAGCGTTCCTTGCACATACGAATGCCGTGGTTGCCGATTTCGAGCAAATGGAGATAGCGGCCGATAAGTCTAAGACTATATCGTTCGTGCAAGGGCTGGGCGTCGCAATACCGGCAACAAGAATTATCAGCGAGAAGGAACTTTTGAATCTTTCAGAATCAGACTTCCCCGCGGTTTTGAAATTACCGATGAAGTCCGGAGGAGTCAGGTATGTAAACTCCATGAATGAACTTACGTCTGCGTACCGGCAGCTGCGTAGCGAAAAGAGCGTTCTTTCCGGCAGGCCGGTATTGTTGCAGGAATATATTCCCGGAGAGGGGTATGGGTACTTTGCCCTTTGTGACCGGGGCAGGGTACTTGCGAATTTTATGCACAAAAGAATCAGGGAATATCCGGTAACCGGCGGTATCAGCACAGCAGCCGAAAGCATTTATGACGAACGCCTAAAGTCCATAGGAGAATTGATCTTAAAGAAGCTGCCCTGGAGCGGCGTTATCATGATGGAGTTCAAGCGTGATGCGCGCGATGATACGTTTAAGCTTATGGAACTCAATCCTAAATTCTGGGGTTCGCTTGATTTAGCCATAGCCTCTGGTGTGGATTTTCCTCTACTCGCGTACCGGCTTGCAACGAACGAAGCACTCCACTTGCCATCCGGCTATCACGTAGGGACAAAATTCCGGTGGCTTATCCCTTGGGAAATCCTGCATGTGTTCGCCAAGCCCTCTTCTTTAGCGTCTTTCATACGTGACTTTAAAGAAAAAAATGTTTTTTATGACATAGACTATAGCGATTTGAAACCCAACCTTTTTCAATGGCTTTTATTTTTCGGATATGCGAGGTATTATAAGGGTGAGTTGAGGTTTCCTCATGGAAGGCCGCCATGTGTACGGTAGATTTCCATATTCATTCACGGTACTCCTTTGATTCGTTTTGTTCCGTAAAGGAGATATTGAGAAGAGCAAAGAAGGCCGGTTTAGACGCAATCGCGATTACTGACCATAATACGATACGGGGGAGCGTTGAGGCTGCGCGGTGTAACACGGACCCGGAATTCTTAGTGATATGCGCATGCGAGGTTGCGACGGATTGCGGGGATATAATCGGTTTGTTCCTGAACAAAGAAATCATTTCGCGCAAATGCGTGGAGGTGGTCGAGGAAATAAAAGGGCAGCAAGGAGTGGTATTGATCCCGCATCCGGATTTAAAAAGGTTGCCGTTATCTGTTCTTAAGTCCGCTGACCTGATAGAGCTCTACAATGCTCGCAGCCCTTCGAAAGAAGAATCCCGGCTTGCCCAGATTGCAAAAGAATACTCCTTAAAGCCCGTGGGAGGTAGTGACGCTCATTTTGTGTCCGATGTGGGGAGTTGCCTGAATACGTATGAGGAAGCGTGTACCGGCATGGAATCGCTTAGAGAGGCTGTTACCCGTAGCGTTCCTAGGGTCAGGATACTAAAGAAAACGTCGTTTCTTAAATTTTGCGCAAGCCAGTTCATTAGGTACATCAAATCATGAAAACGCATTTGTGGGATAGCCTTGTTAAAGTTTTGGGCGGTGTAGTTGCAGCGCACTATTTAAAAAAGCCTTCATTTGCGTATATTATTTCCACTCGTTACCCGAGCGCATCCTCATTTTTTTTAGACTCCCTGAACCAGTTGATGATGCGCATGGGGTCAGTGCGCACATTTCCATTGACCACCGTGACGTTCGAACTGACAAATGTATGCAACCTAAAATGTTCTATCTGTCCGGTAAATTCAGGAATGAAGCGGGAAAGAGGGCTATTCCCCCTTGAAGAGTACAAGCGGATAATCGATTCGAATCCCCGGATAAAAAGGGTTGGCCTGGTGAATTGGGGCGAGCCACTCTTGCACCCGGAATTCATAGAGTTTATTAGGTACGCTTCTTCCAAGGGCATCCATACGTCAACTACGACAAATGCGGTGCTCCTTGATGAGGGTCAATGCAAGTCAATAATGAATAGCGGGCTGGATATTATGAGGTTTTCCTTGGATGCCGTAGGATACGAGTACGAGAAAATACGCGGGTTTGACTATCGGACGGTCAAGCAGAATATCGAGCGTTTCATAGAATACAGAAACCGCAATAAGCCGCAGATGAAGATCGAAATAACCGCAGTGATCGGTAAGGATAACGAAGCAAGCATTAGCGCGCTTAAGGAAGAATGGCAGGGCAGGGTAGATTTTATCAACTTTCAGCCGATGCTTTTGTTTACAAAATATTCACGGCGACAGGCATGCAGGGAATTGTGGAGGAGCCTCTACGTGCTGGTCGACGGGACTGTTATCCCCTGCTGCGCTGATTATGAAGGGTTGTTAAATGTAGGGAATGCGTTCAGGCAGGATTTAAGGAAAATATGGAATGGCGTTGCGATTAGGCAATTAAGGCAGGCGCACCTGGCTAAAAAATTCGATGCTACATGCGCCGCGTGCGCAGAATTCTCTTCAAATAAAATTGAAAGCAGGTTCCAATAAAGAATGAAAATTTTACTCATTTTCCCCCCGCTTATACATAAACAGATATACGACCTTCCTGAGTTTGTAGAAAACGAGGCGTCTGTGCATCCCCCGTTGGGATTGATGTCCTTGGCAGGCTACCTCAGGCGCTTCAGCAGCCACGAAGTAAGGATACTTGATGCCAATGCAAAGAAAATGGATTATCAGCGGTTACGCGATGCGTTAGGTGAATACAAACCCGCGCTTGTGGGCATCACCGTGAATACCACTTTTTTATTCGATGCAGCGTTGACTGCCAGGACGGTAAAAGAGGTAAATAAAAATACCCATGTCTGCCTCGGCGGCGCCCACGTAAACTTATATCCGAACCATTCCATGCGCCTAGAAGGGGTTGATTCGGTGGTGGTTGGGGACGGCGAAGTTTCCTTTAAAAGACTGGCCGACTCACTTAACGAAGGCAAGGACGGTACGGGAATTGAGGGCGTTTTTATAGGCAAGACAGATAGTGATAAAGAAATCAACCCTATGAACCCTGCGTATTACATCGATAACCTTGATTCTTTGCCTTTTCCGGCGCGCGACCTCGTTGACCCAAAGGATTATTATTCGGTTTTTTCCTCGGGAAAGAAAAAATTGATGACGTCGCTTGTTACCAGCAGAGGGTGCCCTTTCAGGTGTTCTTTTTGTCAGCTGCCCTTTGAGAAACTCAGGATGCGTTCGCCGGAGAATGTCATCGCAGAAATACGGGACTGCGTAGAAAAAGGCTATACGGAATTCGATATTTATGATGATACGTTTAATTTTTCCGTGCCGAGAGTAATTGAAATCTGCAAGCTCGTCTGTAAGAATACGCTTCCGATTGAATGGTCGTTCAGGGGGCGGGTCGATAGGATTGATAAGGAAATGCTGGAATGGGCAAAAAAGGCGGGCTGCAACCGGATACAATTCGGGATTGAATCCGGGTCGCAGCGGATATTATCCGCATACAATAAGGGAATATCCTTAGGCGATGTCTATGAGGCATTTAGGCTCACACGGCAAGCCGGCATCACTTCTTTTGCCTATTTTATTGTAGGAGGACCAGGGGAGACATTAGATGATTTTGAGCAATCGCTTGCGTTGATTAAAAAGATAAAGCCCGACTACGTCACCTTTTCCATCTTAAAGCCGATGCCCGGAACGGCCATATATGATGTAAGCCTAAAAAAAGGGTTACGAAAAAACGATTACTGGAATGAGTTTGCGCGTACCCCTACAAAGGATTTTATTCCTCCGTTATGGGAGGAAAACTTTACTCTTAGCGAATTGATTGCGTTGCGTAACCGCGCGTTGAGGAGTTTTTATTTCCGCCCTTCGTATATCGTGCGTAGGGCAACCGCTATAAAGAGCCTTCGCGAGCTGATGAGTATGGCCAGATCGGGAATTTTGCTTTTCAGGGATATTTGTCTAAAATCGGTATTCAAGGTCCCTTGCTAAAGATGTTACGAAAACTTAAAAAGAGAATCGAAAGTTTTATTGCCCATCCCAATTCTCAGGATGAGGGGGTGTTATCGCTACTTTGGCAGGCGCTGCCGTACTATGTTTCTGGGAGCGGTTTTAGCTTCCCCCCTAAAATAATTTACCTTGTGGTGAATAGCGTGTGCAATCTCCATTGCAAAATGTGCGATGTGGGGATGAAAGATAAGGACACCTATTTTTACAAGAACATGGTCGCTGACGCGCATCAAGAGCTGGACCCCGTGCGGCTTAAAAAACTTTTCGATGAGGTAAAAAAATTCAAGCCGCTTATTTCAATTACTTCTACCGAACCGCTTCTGTATAAGCCTTTGCTGGAAGTCTGTGGGTACGCATCAAAAAAATGCGGTTTAAAAGTTTCCATCAATACAAACGGGCTGCTGCTTGAGGATATGGCTGAAGGCCTGCTTAACGCCGGAATCACAAGGCTTGTAGTTTCACTCGACGGGCCGCCCGAAGTCAATGATATGATACGCGGCCTTCCCGGCGGTTTCAACCGTGTCTTAACCGGCATGCGTAAAATCGATACGCTTAAGAAAGAGAAAAAACTGCAATACCCGCGTTTTGCCACTATCCATGTAATCACCAATTATAATTTCGATTCACTCGACCGTATCCCGCGTTATTTTGACGGTATTGACATAGAAAAATTTATTTTTTCGCATATGACATTTATCACGCAGGAAATAGCTGATGCCCATAATCGCATGTATGCGCATACCTATCCTATTACGCACTCCTGCATCTCAGGAGGTATTGACCCGAAAAAGGTCGATATTGAAGTCCTCTGGGGCCAGCTTGGCAAGGTCAAACGTATGCTTAAACACAAAGCATTCTTTAGCCCGACAATGGATAAAGGTGATTTGAGAAACTATTACCTTGAGCCTAATAGTTTTATCGGTGGGCACCGCTGTTATATCCCCTGGGGGGTAAGCCAGGTTACTGCCGCCGGTGATGTGGTCGGCCTTACGCGCTGTTTTCATTGCCCGATGGGGAATATATATGAGAATAGCTTTAAGGAGATATGGAACGGAGATAAATTGAGAAGATTCAGGAAGGATTTACGCGCAAAAGGCGCTTTTATTGCCTGTAGCCGCTGCCGGGGAGTATTGTAGAGATGCGCGGGCTTTCTTTAGTAATCCCTTTATATAATGAGGCAGATAATATCCGGGAATTGATTGGGACTTTATCTGCGGCATTGGAAAAAGAGAAAATTGAGTATGAGCTTGTGCTTGTGGATAATGGCTCATCCGATGCGACAGGGGCGCTCATCGAAGAATACGCAAGGGCAGATAACCGCATACGCCGGGTCAACGTACGTAAGAATATCGGATATGGATGGGGGATAATTAAAGGCCTGGAAGCGGCTGAGGGCGAACATCTCGGTTTTATGTGCGGAGACGGCCAGATAAAACCTGCAGATGTCGTAAGGGTCTATAGAAAATTAACCGAAGAACGCCTGGATTTGTGTAAAGTCAGGAGGGTCTACCGGGAAGACGGGTTGCAGCGTAAAG